>WFOD01000130.1 GCA_015488275.1 Deltaproteobacteria bacterium | reverse complement strand
GCCTCGCGGGCGGCGAGGACGAGAGGACGCCACACTCGGCGCACCTGACCGCAGCGCACGTCGCCTGCCTCGACCTGGACCGCCTCTTTTTCGATCTCGAGCGCTACAAGGCCGAGCGCGGCTGGCACAACCTGAACCTGACGCGCACGGGCATCGAACAGGTGCTGGCCGATACTTCTTGGTACCGCCTGCTCATTCCCGCCTCCGAGTTGACCTTTGATTCCTACGACAAGGTGCGTGTCTGGCAGGAGGTGGCGCGGTGCCTGCTGCGCAAGTACGTGGAGCGGTATTACACCTTCCGCAAACGCGAGTGGGAACTGCCCCACCTCGAGTACTGCGACCTGGAGGAAAACGACCCGAACTTCCCCTCTGTCGCCGGAAAGGACGGGGATAAATGCGGCTACCGGGTGCTGATAGAGGAGTCCCGGCGGGAGATCGCCGACAAGCTGAACGAGTTGAAGACCGCCATCGAGGCCGGAAAGCTAAAGCCCTTCGAGTTTCGAGGACTCAAGGCGATCTGGTTCGACCGCCACCTCTACCAGCCGCTGCTCTTTCTCGATGGCGGCGCCGTGAAGATCTCACCGGCTCCCCTCAACAGGGGGGAGCGGCGGTTCGTGGAAGACCTGCAAACATTCTGCAAGGCCAATCCCGACTTTTTTGCAGGCAAGGAGCTCTATCTTCTTCGTAACCTCAGCCGGGGCCGGGGCGTCGGCTTCTTCGAGGCGGGGAATTTCCACCCGGATTTCATCGTCTGGCAGGTGACCGACAGGCAGCAGCACATCACCTTCGTGGATCCGAAAGGAATCCGGCACGTCGGCAGAAAAGACCCAAAGATCAGCTTCTACCAGACGGTGAAAGAAATTGAAAAGCGACTGGGACACCCTGGCGTCGTACTGGACTCTTACATCGTCTCCAACACGTCATCGTACGAAATGGAAAAACAGTGGGGTATTTCTAAGTCAGAGATGCTGCAAAGACATATACTTTTTCAACATGAAGACAAAGACACATACATCCATACCCTGCTAACAGCCCGTTGAAAAAGCCAGGACGGCTTTTCCCCGAACTGCTAGGAGAACACGCCGTGCTCGATCAAAATCCGCAGGCCAATGGCGATAAGCACAAGACCGCCCGCCACCTCCATACGCGCGCCAAGGCGGGTGCCGGCACGCGCCAAGCGGCCGAGATGGAGCCCTGCGGCGGTGAGGAGCAGGGCCACCGCGCCAATGACCGCGGCGGGCAGAGCGATGGGCGCCTCCAGCACGGCGAGCGACAACCCAACGGCCAGAGCGTCAATACTGGTGGCCACGGAGAGCAGCACCAGGGTGCGGCCCCGGGTGGGATCGGCTTGCCGCCGCTCTTCCTCTGCACGGCCGGCCTCGCGGATCATACGGCCGCCAACGAACACGAGCAGGCCAAAGGCGATCCAGTGATCCACCTCTTGAATCAAGGCCCGCACCGACACGCCGGCAAGCCAGCCCAGCAGGGTCATGCCCGCCTGAAAAAATCCGAAATGCCAGGCCAGCCGAAAGGTATGCCGGTGGGTGATCCGTGGCAAGGAGACCCCAGCGGCCAAGGCCACGGCAAAGGCGTCTATCGCCAGGGCAAAAGCAAGGGCGAAAACCGTAGGCAGGGCCATAGGCATCAGTCCGCCCAGGTCCAGCCAAAGAACCGCTGCGCCGCGGTGATCGCCGTATCCAGGCAGTATCCCAGCACGCCGATGGCCAGGACCACGGCCATGAGCCGGTCGTACTCCAGGGTGTCGCGCGCATCGTTGATGAGATAGCCAAGGCCGCTGGATACCCCGAGAAACTCCACCGGCACGATGATGATCCAGGCGATACCGAGCGCCAGCCGCAGGCTGGTAAAGAGATAGGGCAAGGTGGCGGGAAAAACCACCTTGACCAGGAGCTGCCGGTCGTTCGCCCCCTGGTTGCGGGCCATCTCCAGCCAGGCGGGCCGCAGGCGGGAGACGCCCAGCGCGGTGTTGAGGATGATCGGCCAGACCGTGGCCATAGTCACAAGAAAGGTGATCGCCGACTCAAACGAGGGAAAGATAAGCAGGGCGATGGGCATCCACGCCAGGGGGCTGATCATGCGCAGCAACTGGATCGGCGTGTTCACCAGATCCCGCAGCAGCCGAAAGTACCCAATACACAAGCCCACCGGCAGGCCAATGGCCAGGGCCAGGAGGATGCCGACGAGCACCCGCCGCAGACTGGCCGCCACACTGCTCCAAAAGTGTGGATCCCCGGCCAGCCCCATAAAGGCGCGGAGGGTGGGCAAGGGCAACAGGTCGGAAAACTGCTCAAAGGCCGGCCGGTCGAAGAGGATCTCCCCCACCAGAAACCAGCCCACAGCGAACAGGACGAATCCGGCCGCGGCGTAAGCCAACCGCTGGAGCAGAAAGAGGCCGTCGTCGGCCAAGCTGCCGTTCCGGTGCAGGGGCAGGATCCTCACAGGTCGATCACCTCCTCCCGCTGCCAGCCGCTTTCGGCGAAGACCGGCCCAAACTGGCCAAGTCCGCCCGCCGCTGTCACGGCCCGCTTGACGAACCGGTCGTCCACCAGTTCGGCCGCGGCCCGGTCAGGATCAAGCCGACCGAGAAAGGCCCGATCGCCCTCCATCACCGTTTGTTTGAGCTCCCGGACGATAAAACGGGTGGCGGAAGGATAGGGATAGGGCTGGAAGCCGATGCGCCGCACCGGCCAATCAGGATGGCGGATGGCCTGTGGCACAACGCCAGGCCCGTAGCGGGAAAGTTCGTAACCGGAAAAGACCCGTTCGAGCACCCGCCGCCGCACCGGCAGATACCCCTTCCCATCCCGGCCAAGGAGACGGGCCGTGGCACCAGGGTTGCGGGAGGCCCACAACTGGGCCCGCACCAGGCCGTTGACCACCTTTTGCGCAAAGGCCGGCCGCCGGCGGATGAGCGACTCGTCCATCACCACCACGCAACAGGGGTGGTTCTGCCAGATATCGCCGGTAAAGCGCAGGATCCGCGCGCCGATCTTCTCCTCGGCCAAGGCGTTGAACGGCTCGGCCACCACGAATCCGTCGATCTTGCGGGCTGCGAGGGCGGCGGGCATCTCCGGCGGCGGCAGGATGAAAAGGTTCACCTCTCTGGCGGCCAAGGGCGCGTTCTGGGGCCGGATCACTGGCCGCAGGCCCGCGGCCCGCAATCCCATCTGCAAAATGACGTTGTGCATCGAGTACCAGAAGGGCACCGCGATCTGCCGGCCGGCGAGATCGGCGAAGCCGCGGATACCAGACCTTTGCGCCACGGTCACCGCGCTGCCGTTGGTATGGTTCCACGCCAGCACCTTGACCCGGGCCCGGCGGTTAAACCGCATCCAGACCGGAATGGGCAAAAGCATGTGGACGCAGTTGACCTTGCCGGTCAAAAAGGCCTCCACCAGGGCCGACCAGCTCCGGATGAGCACCGGCCGCGCCACCTTGAGCCCCTCGTCGGCAAAATAGCCGTTGGCGTGGGCCACGAGCAGGGGCGTGGCGTCGGTGATCGGCAGGTAGCCGATGCGCAACTCTGGCTCTCCCACCCGCGCCAGAAGGGGAGAAGGCAAGGCCGCACCGGCCAGCACGCCCCCCACGCCGCGAAGAAAGCTCCTGCGGTTCATCTTCATTGGCCCCCCTCCTCGTCGGCCGCAGAGGCGGCAAGGAAACGGCCGGGCAAGGGACAGGAAGCGCCGGAAAGATAGTCGCGCCGGTCTGGCGGCACCACCACCTCCCGGAACCGCTCGATGATGCGGTTCTTGACCAGAAAAAACCGCTCGTCTGTGATCCGGCGCGGGTAGGGCAGATCGATATCGAAAACCTCCTCCACCCTGGTGGGATAGCCGCCCAACAGCACCACCCGGCGGCCGAGCAGGATCGCCTCCTCGATATCGTGGGTCACGAACACAGCGGTGAACCCCTCGCTCTGCCAGATATTGATGAACTCTTCCTGGAGCCGTGTGCGGGTAAGGGTGTCGAGGGCGGAAAAGGGCTCATCCAGGAGCAGGACTTCTGGATGGCCGATCAGGGCCCGGGCCAGGCAGACCCGCTGGGCCTGGCCCACAGACAACTCAGAAGGATACTTGTCGCCGTGACCGTAAAGACCCATCATCTCGATGAACTGATCGGTGCGGTAGGCCAAGTCCTCGAGCTCGCCCCGCAGCCGGCAGCCAAAGGCGATGTTCTCCCGCACCGTGAGCCAGGGAAGCAGACTGGGCTGCTGGAAGAGCATCGACCGGCTGGGGGCCGGGCCGTGCACCCGCTCCGTGGGCCGGTTGGGCCCCTCGAGCAGGATCTCCCCCGTGGTGGGCGGCACCAGGCCGGCGATCATCTTGAGCAGGGTGGACTTGCCGCATCCCGACTCGCCAAGCACGGCGACAAAGTCGCGCCGGCCGATATCCATCTCGATCCCTTGGAGCACGAACCGGCCACGCCGGCCAAACCGCTTGCCAATGTCCCGCAAGAGGATCCGCATCCTTTTTCAATCCTTTTTCAATCCTTTTCCGTCACCAGGGACCGCAACACGCCGAGGTTGCGGATATCCTCGGCCAGATCCTCACCCTTGGGCGTCTCGATCACCATTGGGTGCCCGGCGAACCTGGGATCGTTGACCAGCAGGCGAAACCCGGCAAGGCCGATCCTGCCCTCGCCGATATGGGTGTGCCGGTCGCGGCGGCTGCCACAGGCGGTCTGGGAGTCGTTCACGTGAAAAAACGCCAGCCGGTCCAGGCCGATCTCTTGGTCAAAGGCGGTCATGGCCGCCTCGTATCCCTCCACGGTGGAGATATCCCAGCCAGCGGCGAACACATGGCAGGTATCAAAGCAAACTCCCAGCCGATCGCCATACTTTGACGCCTGGATCACTGCGGCGAGATGCGCGAACGCGCCGCCCAGGCAGGTTCCTTGGCCAGCGGTGGTCTCGAGCAGGACCTGGACCCGGCCGTGATCCACGCCGCTTTCCAGCACCCGGTCGAGATTGACGGTCAGACGGCGCAGGCCGGCGCTGACGCCAAGCCCGGTATGGGCGCCAGGATGCATGACCAAAAAAGGAACGCCCAGCCTGCTGGCGCGCTCGAGTTCAGCGATCATGGCGCGCACCGATTTTGTCGCCACCCCGTGGTTGGAGGCCGCCAGGTTGATGAGATAAGAGGTATGCACCGCCACGGGATATTCCGCGCCCCAATCGCGGCGGGCGGCGGCAAAGGCGTCCACCGTCTCGTCGCTCAGCGGCCCCGTCTCCCACCGTCGCTGATTGGCGGAAAAGATCTGCAGGGCCGTGCCTCCCACCCGCTGGATACGGGCCACGGCCTGGGGCAGGCCGCCAGCGATGGACATATGGGCGCCGAACCGGGGCATGGGAACTATTCTCTGCCGTTGCACGGGTCCTGAAACAGGGCCGGCAACTCGCCGCCCCGCTGGTGCACGGTCTCGAGCAGGGCGGCGGGATCGTTGACAAAGGCGTCCACCCGGTGCTTGGGATCGAAGCGATCCGGATTGAACGAGGTAATGAGGTTCAAGTGCTCCCAACGGGCGATATAGTATTCGATCAGGTCGGGCAGGCGGCTGAACACGGTCACGTCCCGGAACGGATCCTGGTAGCTGGAGGCGAGCAACCGCTCGGCCGACAAGGTTTGGCTCTTGTAGAAATGCTCCAGGAAGAGCAGCTCGGCCGGCATGCGCGTCTCAATACCAATGGCCGCCAGGCGCCGCACCAGCCAACCGACCACCACCTTGCCGAGCCGGGCCAAGGGGTAGGGAACATAGATCCGGCGCGGCACCGAAACGTTGAGATAGGACTTTATCGTCAGGATCAGCCGGTCGAGCTCCACTGGCTCAGGGTCCACAAAGTGGATCACCTGACCGCTGAACTCCTGCCGGTTCTCGAGCAGGTAATGGACAAAGGGCGGAATTTTCTTGGAATGGGTGTAGGAGTGGCGCACCCCCCGCCGGGTCAGCAGCACGGGCATGGCTTCGTCGGCAATGGAGAAGAGCAGCCGGTGAAATCCTTGGATCTTGTGGTCGTGCTTGCCGTACACCACCCCCAGGCGTAAAGTGGTGTAGTCGAGCCCCTCGGCGCGGTGCAGATGGGCCAGGGTATGATCGGCCATGAGCTTGGACTTGGGGTAGTTGGCCAGATCGGCGGAAAGGGGCAGCACATCCTCTTCCCGCAGGTTCTCGCCAGGCGGCAAGGTGGCGGCGGTGCTGAAGTGGATGTAGGGAATACGCCGCTCTATGGCCAGGCGGGCCAGGCGCAGCGCGCCGAGATAGTTGACCTCAAAGGCCAGGTGGGCGTCGGAGTCGATGGCCGCAATGGCCGCGTTGATGATAAACTCGGGCTGGTAGCGGTCGAAATAGGCCTGGATGTCCGCCGGCTCTCGCAGGCTGAGCTTTTTGCTGTTGGGCGAGAGCACTTCAATGTCCGGCGTGCGGGTCTTGAAGTAGTGCATCAAGGCGCCGCCGATGAGGCCGGAACCACCGATGAGCAGGCCCCGTTTTTTCTCCTGGATCGAAACCGCCATGTTTCGTACTATAACAAAGTCTCCACGTCGAGTAACCCCTTTCGCAACCGTAACTGGTCACGGGGTTGCCCCTTCGTATGCCGAAGCCGCGACCCCGCAACCTAAACGCCTCAACCCATGCCGCGCCTGAACCAGCAAGACCTGTCCCGCCTGCCCGAGCTGTTGGCCGCCGAGCCGCCGCCCAATCCTGTTATCGTTGTGGGGGACCGCTTTTTGTGCCAGCAGGCGGTAAACGATATCGTGGCCGCGCTCCTGCCCAACGAACAAGAACGCCGCGCCGCCTGTATTACGCTCGACGGCGACAGAGAAGATCCAGCCCAGACCCTCGCCCGCCTGCGGACCTACGACCTGTTCGGCGGCCGCCGGATCTTCCGGGTCACGGACAGCCGGCTGGTCGGCGAACGTAACGACACGCTGGCCGCCATTGAAGAACGGTACTGCGAGGCCTTTGCGGAAAACCGCATCCCGGCCGGCCATCTCCTCATCCTCACGGCCGAAAACACGGACCGGCGCAAACGGTTCATCAAGCTCGCGGAGAAACGCGGCCTTTTCCTCGACCTGCGGGTGGCCGCCGGCAGATCAAGGGCAGCGGAAAAAGCGCAAGGGGCCGTGCTCTCCGCCTGTATCGACCGGGTGCTGGCCCAATACGGCAAGAAGATGCAGGCCAGCACGCGCCGCAAGCTCATCGAGCGCACCGGCTTCCATCCAGACGCGGTGACACTGGAGACGGAAAAGCTGGCCCTGTACGCCGACGACGAGCCCGTGATCACCGAACGCCATCTCGACGCCGTGGGCTGCCGCACGCGGGAGGACGAGATCTACGAACTCTCGGAAGAGGTGAGCGCCGGCCGCACCGACACGGCCTTGCCCCTCCTCCGCCGGTTGGTCGAAAGCGGCGTGCACCCCCTGGCCCTGATCGCCTCCCTGCGCAACCACTTCCGCCGCCTTCTCGTGGTACGGGCCGTACAGGAAGCCGGCCCGGCCGGCTATCATCCCCGCATCTCTTTTGACGCCTTTAAAAACCAGTATCTACCCGCGGTCAAGGATGCCCACGGCAAACGGTTGGCCGATGTCAAGCTGCCCGATCATCCCTACGCTGCGTTCATGCTGTTC
>WFOD01000129.1 GCA_015488275.1 Deltaproteobacteria bacterium | reverse complement strand
CTACGGATTCGTAGTCCGGCACTCTATCCAGCTGAGCTACGGGCGCGAAATTGAAGGCGTACTTATACATCAGTTTACTGTGAATGGCAAGGGGGTGAGGAGGCGATCGACGAATAAAACACGAGGCCTTGTGTCATCAGGCGGCGTCTTGCCGATGTTTACACGCCGGACACCACAGATGGGCCCCTTTGGCCTTGGTGGTCTTTTCCACCATGAATGGCCGACCGCAGTTGGGGCATGGCGTGGGCACCGGTTTGTCCCAGAGCACCAGCCGGCAGTCGGGAAAACGGTTACAACCGTAAAACACCTTGCCGCGCTTCGACACTTTGCGCACGATCTCGCCGCCGCATCCCTCCTCTGGACATGCCACTCCCGTGCTCTCGGCGCGGATATTCTTGCACGCCGGGTAGCCGGAACAGGCAAGAAAGCGGCCGTAACGGCCGTGGCGGTACACCATTGGTTTGCCGCACTTCTCGCATGTCTCGCCGCTCGGCTCGGGGGCTGGCCGCGGCTTGGGCACAATGGCGCCGTCTTCCCTGCGCTCAAAGTCCATCGTGTTCCGGCACGCAGGGTACCGCTCGCAGGCCAGAAACTCGCCCATCTTGCCCCAGCGGACCACCATCCGGCCGCCGCACTTGTCGCACGGTATATCCGTTGGGGTCACACTCCGCTTCACCGAGCGCATATTCTGCCGTGCCTCGGCAAGCAACCGCTCAAACGGTCCGTAGAAGCGGCGCAGCACCTCTTGCCAGGAAATCTGCCCCGCGGCGATGCGGTCGAGCTCCTCCTCCATCGCAGCGGTGAACTCCACATCGATGATGCTCGGAAAATGGTTGACGAGCAGCTCGTTGATCAGCATTCCGAGCTCTGTGGGATAGAACCGCCGCTGCTCCAACCGCACGTACTCCTTGTCCACAATGGTGGAAAGGATGGAGGCATAGGTGGAGGGCCGGCCCACACCGTTCTCCTCCAGGGCCTTGACCAAGGACGCCTCGGTATAGCGCGGCGGCGGCTGGGTGAAGTGCTGGCTCGGCTCCACCTTGACCAGGCGCAGTTCCTCGCCCACGCCGAGATCGGGGAGCGGCTGGTCTTCTTGCTTGCCCTTGCCCTCCTCCTCGGCTACCTGGTACAGGGTGAGAAAGCCTGGGAAGCGCAGAATCGAGCCAGTGGCCCGCAGGCGATACCGGCCGGCGCTAACGAGCACCGTGGTCTGATCGAAACGGGCCGGCGCCATCTGACTGGCCACGAACCGCTTCCAGATCAGGGTATAAAGGGCCAGAAGGTCTTTGTCGAGAAAGGGGGCCACGGCCTCAGGCGTGCGGTTGACATCCGTGGGCCGGATCGCCTCGTGCGCATCTTGGGCCGACTTGCTGCTCTTGAACCGGTTGGGCCGGCCGGGGAGATAGTCCTTGCCGTAGCTCTCGCCGATAAAGGACCGCACCGCGGCCAGGGCTTCATCGTTGATGCGGGTGGAATCGGTGCGCATGTAGGTGATGAGCCCGGTGGGCCCCTCCTTGCCCAGCTCCACGCCTTCGTAGAGCCGTTGCGCCAGGCTCATGGTCTTTTTGGCCGAAAACCGCAGCTTGCGGTTGGCGTCCATCTGCATGGTGGAGGTGATGAAGGGTGGCAGGGGATGACGCTTCTTCTCCTTTTTTTCAACTTTGTCCACCACCAGGGCGAGCGAGGCGAGATCGTCGCAAATGGCGCGGGCCGCGGCCTCGTCCGGGATGCGCTCCTTCTTGCCGTCGATGCGGTCGAGCTGAAGGATCACGGGCGGCGGCGTCTTGCCTTCGGCCGTTACCGCGATGGTCCAATACTCCTCGGGCACAAAGCGGCGGATCTCCTCCTCCCGCTCGCAGATCATGCGCACGGCCACCGACTGCACCCGGCCGGCGGAAAGCCCCCGCCGGACCTTTTCCCACAGCAAGGGTGACAGCTTGTAGCCCACCAGCCGGTCAAGGATCCGCCGCGCCTGTTGGGCCTCGAACAGGTGCTGGTTGATCTCCGTGGCGTTGGCCAGCGCGGCGAGGATCGCTTTTTTGGTCAGCTCGTGAAACAGGGCCCGATGGATAGGCTTGCCCACCGGTTTGAGCGTTTCGGCGATGTGCCAGGCAATGGCCTCTCCCTCCCGGTCCGGGTCGGGCGCAAGGTACACGGCGTCGGCCCGCTGGGCGGCCTTTTTCAGCTCGCCGAGCACCTTGCCTTTGCCACGGATGGTGACGTATTTGGGGGTAAAGTCATGCTCGATATCCACCCCCAATTCTTTGACCGGCAGATCACGGACATGGCCCACAGAAGCGCGAACCTCGAAATCCTTGCCAAGATAGCGTTGCAGGGTTTTGGCCTTGGCGGGCGATTCGACGATGACGAGAGCGTTAGCCATGAGTGCGCACACGGTACTGGTTGCCAGGCAGGGATTCGATCAGTCCATCGAGCTCGAGTACGACGAGGAGTTCAGCCACCCGGCCGGCGGACAAACCGGTCCGCTGGATAAGGGTATCGATGTCCTGGGGATAAACGTCCAGGCAGGAATACACGATTTGCGCCTCGCCGGCAAGCGCGGGAGCGGGATTTTCCGGCCTGTCGGCCGACTTCGCCGCTGCAACGGTCTTGCCTCCTTCCCACGCCCAGCCAGGCAACTCTTCGAGGATATCTGTCACCGTGGCCGCCAGCTTGGCGCCTTCTTGCACCAGTCGGTGGCATCCCTGGCTGGAGGGGGCGTCCACCTGGCCGGGAACGGCGAAGACCTCGCGGCCCTGGTCAAGGGCAAAGCGGGCGGTGATGAGCGCGCCAGAACGGCGGCCCGCCTCCACCACCACCACGCCAAGGGAGAGCCCGCTTATGATCCGGTTGCGGGCAGGGAAACGGAACCTTGCCGGTGGGGTGCCTGGCAAGTACTCGCTCACCACGGCCCCCTGGTCCAGGATCTGTTCGTAGAGGCGGCGGTGCAAACGGGGATAGGGCAGATCCACGCCGCAGGCCAGCACGGCTACCGGCGCGCCCTTTCCGGCCAGGCATCCCTCGTGCGCAGCGCCATCGATGCCGAGCGCCAGGCCGCTTGTCACCACGCATCCGGCTTCGGCCAGCTCCCGGCCGTAACGGTGGGCCACGCGCAGGCCATAGGAGGAGGCGGTCCGGCAGCCGACCACGGCCACGGCCGGCTGGCGGAGCAGCTCCAGGCTGCCCCGCACGAAGAGCACGGGCGGCGGACCGGCGATCTGGCGCAACAGATCAGGGTAGCGGGAATCGTCCCAGGCAAGCGCTGTCACCCCCAGCCGGCGGCAACGGTCGAGTTCGCGCTGGGCCGCAACCAGCGGCTGGCGGCAAAGGATAGCGGCGCGCGTCTTTTCTCCAATCCCCAAGCGGTCAAGCTCGGCCTTGGGAGCGGCGAACACCGCAGGGGCCGACCCAAACCGCTCCACCAGACGGGCAACAACGGCGGGCCGCAAGCCACAGATATTGGCCAGGGCCAACAGGGCACAAAGGGAATCGTGGCTGCGGGTCACATTCGTGGGGAGGAGCGGCAAAGCGCCACGTTAGTCTTTGATAAAGCCGATGAGCTGGTTTTTGCGGTTGGGATGCTTGAGCTTTTTGATCGCCTTGGCCTCGATCTGGCGAATGCGCTCGCGGGTCACGGCAAAGCTGCGGCCGATCTCTTCCAAGGTGAAGTCTGTCTCGGAGTCCAGGCCGAACCGCATGCGCAAAACCCGCTCCTCGCGCTCGTTGAGCGAGGCGAGCACCCGGTCGAGGCTCTGGCGCAGACTGCGCTGGATGGTGACCTCCTGCGGCGAGGGGGTGTTCTCGTCCTCGATGAAGTCGCCAAGAAAGCTATCTTCCCCACTGCCCACCGGCGTGTCCAAGGAGATCGGTTCTTTGGCGATCTTCATCACGCCTTTGATCTTCTCCACGTCCACGCCCAACATGTCGGCCAACTCCTCGGGACGCGGATCGCGGCCGTGACGCCGTTTAAACTCTTTTTTCTCCTTGATCATCCGGTTGATCGTATCGATCATGTGCACAGGAATGCGGATGGTGCGGCCTTGATCGGCGATCGCCCGGTTGATCGCTTGGCGGATCCACCAGGTGGCATAGGTGCTGAACTTATATCCCCGGCGGTACTCGAACTTCTCCACCGCCTTCATCAAGCCGATATTGCCCTCCTGGATAAGGTCAAGCAGGTGCAACCCGCGGTTAGAATATTTCTTGGCCACGCTGACCACCAGCCGCAGGTTACCCTGGATGAGGTCGTTCTTGGCGTCACGCACGTTCTGCTCATAGCCGGCGATCCGGGTCAAGGTCTGCTTGAGGGTCTCGTACTCGATGCCGAACTTCTGCTCGAGCTTGGGGAGCAGTTCGTCGGCGTTCGCCTGACTGCGGGCGCTTTCAAAAATGGTGAGGATTTTTTCCGCCGCGTTGCGGATCTTGCGTACATGCTTGGTGAAGAAACGGTGATCTTCGAACAGTCGGCTGATGGCAAAGCCGTTGCGCTCGATGCGCACCATTGTGCGCGCCGCGTTCGTCTCGTCCATGCCGGCTTGCTCCAAATCCCGGCGTAGGGCGGTCCGCTCGCGGTCGAGCCGCTGGGCCTCAACAACCTGCCACAAAAAGCGGCCCTTCATGTCCTCGAGCAGATCAGGCGTGCAGGACTCACACCCCTTGATCACGTCGGCGAGGTTCAGCGCGCCGGCCTGGAGGCGCTCGCCGATCCGGGTGAGAATGGGAATGGCGCAGGGCAAGGTGAGGGCAGCGTTTTGGATCTGTTGCTCACCCGCCTCGATCCGTTTGGCGATATCCACCTCTTCGGCGGGAGAGAGCAGGGAAATGGCCCCCATTTCCCGCAGATAGGCCTTGACCGGATCGCTCTCCGGCGCATCGCGGAACAGGCGGGCGCCAGCAATGGAGCCCTTATACTTCTTGCCGCTGGCCGCCGCGCCCTCTTCGTCTTCTTCGTCGGCAAAGACGTCGGTCAGCTCTTCCAGGCTCTCTTCGTCTTCTTCAGCGACCAAGGCGTCGAGCCGCTGATCGAGTTCCTTGGATCGGGCCGCGCCTTTGTGAGACCTCTTTTTTCGTGCCACCCCTTTCTGCCCTCGTAGCAATCCGTCAAAACAGCCGTCCCTGGCATCCGCCTAGCGGCCGGGCTTCGGCGAACCATTTCTATATATTCATTTTCATTGCAATTGCAAAGGATTTTCTTGATCGAGCCGGCGCTTCTCCTCCATGAGCCGGCGCAGCTCCTCCACGTCGCCAGCCTTTTGGGCGGCGGCGATGCGGGCGGTGAGCCGCCGCTGCCAAAAGCGGTGGCGCTCCTTTTGGAGCCAAGCGATCATCTCAGCGGCTAGATCCTCCACGGTCTCGCCGCCATAGTCGGGCAGCGCGGTGATCAAGGCGGCGATCAACCGTTTTTCCGCGCCCTGCACCTGGTCGAGAAGACGCTCAGGCGGCGCATCCGGCTCCTTGGCGTAGAGTTCCTGCATGGCGACGAGCAGCCGCCGGCCAGGCCCTTCGGCCAGCACGTCGGCCAGACCGGCGTCCACAAAGGCGGAGAGATACTGGGGCCAGGCGAAAAGAAAGGCGAGTAACTGCCGTTGCTTGAGGGGCAACTCCAAAGAGGGCGGAGCATCGCCGCCTTCTCCGGCGGGGGCCGGCGGCCAGCGCCGGACCGCGCGCACGCCGGCCTCGATTTGCGCGGGAAGAACACCGAGACGTTCGCTGAAAAAGTTGACGAGCAGGGTGCGCGCCACCGCGTCCTGCGCCAGGGGCGCGAGGAGTTCCCGCACCTCGGCGCAGATGCGCGCCTTGCCAGTGACCGAGGTGCCGTAGCGCTCCACCAGAAAGTCGTAGGCGTAAGAAGAAAGCTCCTGCGCCTCGGCCACCACCTTTTCCACTCCCTGACGGCCAACGGCGCGTACAAAGCTGTCCGGATCCTCGCCCTCGGGCAGCACCGCCACTCGCACCTCGACCATTTCGGCGAGAAAGAGCGGCAGGCAGCGCATGGCCGCCTTGCGGCCAGCGGCGTCGCCGTCAAAGAGCAGGATCACCTCGTCCACATACCCCTTCAGGAGCCGCACTTGTTGCTGGGTGAGGGCAGTGCCCAAGGGGGCGACGGCGATATCGATGCCAGCGGCCGCAAGGGACAGCAGATCGAAATTGCCCTCCACCACCAGGGCCCGCCGCGCCTTGCGGATCGCTTCCCGGTTCTGGTACAGGCCAAAGAGCAGCCGGCTCTTGTCGAACAGCAGGGTCTTATCCGTGTTCAGGTACTTGGGCTGGCCATCGCCCAGGATCCGGCCGCCAAAGCCAGCCACCCCGCCGGTGAGCTGGAACACCGGGCACAGCAGCCGGTCGCGGAACCGGTCGTACGGCCGGCCACCGTTTTCCTTGGCCACCAGCAGTCCGGCCTTAACAAGCATCTCTGGCGGAAAAGCCCCCGCCAACCGGCCGGCGATGAACCGCCACTCGTCCGGCGCATACCCCAACAGAAAGCGCTCCACCACTGGCCGGGGAATACCCCGCTCGTCAAGGTAGCGCCGCGCTCTTTCGGCCCGGGGACTTTCGAGCAAAAAGGCGTGGTAGATCCTGGCCGCCTGGCGGGTGATCTCCTCAAGGGTGGCCCGCAGCCGGCCCCGCTTGTCATCACCGCCAAAACGGCCAGCGGGCAAGGGCACGTGATAACGGGCCGCGAGCTGCCGCAGGGCCTCGCCAAAGCCGAGGCCGTGGTAGCGCATGATAAAGGAGAAGACATCGCCCCCCTCGTTGCAGCCAAAGCAATGAAAGGTCTGGCGCGCCGGATTGACCACAAAGCTGGGGGTCTTCTCGCTATGAAACGGACACAGGCCCTTGTAGCTGGCCCCGGCCCGTTTCAGCGAGACGTGCTCGCCCACCACCTCCACGATATCGGCAGCCTCGCGCACCCGTTCAACGATCTCGTCTGCCATGCTCCCATCCGAATGGTCAGAAAAAACGGTTCCCAATCGGCGCCTGATCTTATTAAATAAGCCCTATCAGCGCTCCATATCCCATGAAAACCACCACCCCCCTGCTGTCAAGGAGAAATCGTGGTCTCTGATCTCGCCGACTTTCTCTCCTTTGAGGTCAAAAAGGAGCTGGCCGAACGCTATTTTGGCTTCCGCCGCTTGATCGAAGAAGACAAGGAGTCCTTCGCCTCCCGGGTGCGGGAGTCGGAGATCTCTCTCGCCCAGCTCGTGTGCCGGGATCTGGTGCGTATCTATATCCTGCTGCAGACCGAAGAGCTCATCGCCGAGTTTCTCGTCACCTGCGGCCTGGACGAACGCCTGTTTTACGACCCCTACCTGCTCGACTCGCCCACCATCCGCCAGCGGGTGTTCGCCGGCGTTCATCCCCGCGGCCTGACCCTGGCCGGCAAGTTCAAACGGTTGTTCCTCGACTGCTACGAAGAGCTGGAGGCGCACGTGGGACGCTACCGTGAACGCCTTGCCGAACTCCAGGCCCAATGGGAGGTGATCGACGAAGAGATCCGCCTCTTTTCCCGCCGGCACGACTTGGGCGGTATCATGGACTTCCTGCGCCGCCTCGACGGCGGAGCCGCTTCCGGCCCGCTGGCGAGCGGACCGCAGCCCGCTGGCGAAGGGAACCTTGCCCAACGGATGCAGCTCTCGCCGCCGCCGCCAGTGGACACCTTGCTCACCATCATGCCAGCGGTGCCGACCATTGGCCGCATACGGCACCAGCTGAAAGATCTCGCCGGCCGCGCCTATGCCCGGCATGGCCGCAAGCTCCTTCCCGCCATCCTCGACCAGTTGCGCGCGACCTAGGCTCATGGATGGCTCCGCCTCTTTCCTGCCCGCCTTCCTGCTGGTGGCCGCCGGCCTCGCCGGTCTGGTGGCCGGCGGCGAGTTGCTCGTCTCCGGCGCGGTGCGTCTTGCCCGCTGTCTCGGTATGACGCCGGCGCTCATCGGCCTTACCATCGTGGCCTTTGGCACTTCCACCCCGGAATTGTTCGTCAGCCTCGCCGCTGTGCTGCGCAACGCGCCAGACGTGACCGTGGGCAACGTGGTGGGCAGCAATATCGCCAACGTTGGCCTTATTCTCGGCATCGCCGCCTGTCTTGCAAACCTGCCGGTACGGTTCAACGCCGTGCGCCGCGATCTCGCCTGGATGTTGAGCGCCAGCCTTGTCCTCATCGCCTTTGCCTGGCACGGACGGTTCCCCCGCCTCGGCGGCGCGGCCTTTCTCATGTTCATCGCCGGTCATACCTTTTTCGCCTACCGGCGGGTGATGCGCCATCGCCGGCTCCAGCCAGCGGAACCAGGGGCGCAGCCGCCCGCGGCGCGCTTGCTGGCCGCCGGCCGGATCGTGGCCGGCCTGCTGCTGTTGGCCGCCGGGTCCGAAGGGTTTATCGACGGCGCGGTCACCCTGGCCCATCTCTTTGGCGTCTCCGAACTCATCATCGGCCTGACCTTGGCGGCGGTGGGGACCTCGCTCCCCGAGTTGGCCGCCACCGTGGCCGCGGTCCGGCGGCGGCAACACGAGTTGCTGGTGGGCAACGTCATCGGCAGCAACTTTTTCAACCTGGCGATGGTCCTTGGCGCGGCCGCCCTGGTTCGCCCCTTTCCCTTGCCAGCCGATCTCCTTGCCCGCGACCTGCCAGTGATGCTCCTCTTTTCCCTCGTTCTCTGGCCGATCCTCCGCCACGGCGGCGTGGTGCGCCGCTGGCACGGCCTCTTGCTCCTCACCGCCTATATCGCGTATCTTGGACTGTTACAGGGAGGTGGCAGATGAAAAACCGTTACGACTCCGCCGAAGCAAAAGCGTATGTGGCGCGCTATCCCGACCTGCCGGCCGAACTGGCCCTGCGCGTCTATACCTCGCGCCTCATCGGCGCCGAAGCCGACCTCGTGCTCCACGGCGGCGGCAACACCTCGGTCAAGGCCGTGGTCGGCGATCTTTTGGGTGACGAACGGCAGGTGCTGTTTATCAAGGGCAGCGGCTGGGATCTGGCTTCCATCGAGCCGGCCGGCTTTCCCGCCTTGGACCTCGACTACCTGCGGCGGCTCCGCAGCCTCGACCGCCTGGAGGACGAAGAGATGGTCAACCAGTTCCGCACCCACATGCTGGACAGCCGCAGCCCCAATCCCTCCATCGAGACGCTGGTGCACGCCTTTCTTCCGCACCGGTTCATCGACCATACCCATGCCGACGCCGTGGTGGCCCTCACCAATCAGGACGACGGCGACCGGCACGTGCGCCGCGCCCTGGGCGACTCCGTGGGCATCCTGCCGTTCATCATGCCCGGCTTTCCCCTGGCCAAGGCGGTGGCCGAACTCTACGAATCACGGCCAGAGATCGACGGCATCGTTCTCATGCACCACGGCATCTTCACCTTTGCCGACGACGCGCGCACAGCCTACGAACGGATGATCCATTACGTCACCCAGGCCGAAGAGTACATCGCCGATCAGCAGCGGCGCAAGAAAAGGGCCAGCGCCTCCGCCCCGCCTCCATCTCCGCCCCCCTTGGAACGGGCGCTGCCCCTGCTGCGCGGCTCGCTCAACCGGCAAGGCGGCCCTTTTCTCCTTCACCTGCGCCAACAGGAACGCATCCTTGCCGCGCTCAACCGGCCCGACGCCCGCGACCTGTTCGCCACCGGCGTGCTTACCCCTGACCACGTGATCCGCACCAAGAACTTGCCCCTCTTTCTCGACCTGGCAGGTCTGGAGGGCAGGGCGGCGGAGCAGCGGATCGCCACGGAACTCGCCGCCTATCAACAGGCGTACGACGCCTATTTCGCCGCCCAGACCGCGGCCAAGAAGGTGTCGCGCGTCAAACTCGACAACCTGCCCCGCGTCTTTCTCATCCCCGGCCTCGGCCTGGTCACCGCCGGCCGCACGCCCAAGGAGGCGCGCATCGCCGCCGATATCGCCGAGCACACCTTGCGGGCCAAGGAATGGGCCGACGCGGTGGGCGGCTATCGCCCACTGGACGACGGCCATATCTTTGATATGGAGTACTGGAGCCTGGAGCAGGCCAAACTCGGCCGCGCCACCCATCCTCCCCTCACCGGACAGATAGCCCTGGTCACCGGCGGCGGCGGCGCCATTGCCGTGGGCATTGGCCGGCAACTGCTCGCCGCTGGCGCCCAGGTGGCGCTCACCGACATCGACCGGCCCCGGCTCGACCGGGTGGCCGCCAAACTCAGCGGCGAGTTCGCCGCCGACCGCGTGCTCTCCCTGGAAATGGACGTGACCGATCCCGTGTCGGTGCGCGCGGCGCTGGCGCGCGTGGCGTCGTGGGCCGGCGGCCTCGACATTCTGGTGCCCAACGCCGGCATCGCCCATGTGGCCCGCCTGGAGGCATTGGCCACCGCTGATCTCGAACGGGTGGTGCGCGTCAACCTGTTTGGGGTCTTCGAGGTGATCAAGGCCGCGGTCCCGTTCTTCCGCCGTCAGGGAACGGGCGGGGCGGTGGTGATCAACAGCTCGAAAAACGTGTTCGATCCCGGCGCAGCCTTCGGCGCTTACAGCGCCTCCAAGGCGGCCGCCCACCAGCTTGGCAAGATCGCGGCCCTGGAGCTTGCCGAGCTGGGCGTGCGGGTCAACATGATCAATGCCGACGCCGTTTTTGATGAAGGCGATATCTCATCAGGCCTGTGGGACGTGGTGGGTCCGGACCGGATGCGGGCCCGCAACCTTGATCCCCAGGGGCTCAAGGAGTACTATCGCCAGCGCAACCTGCTCCAAACCACGGTACGGGCCGACGACGTGGGCCGCGCCGTGGTCTTTTTCGCCAGCGGCCAGACGCCGACCACTGGCGCCACCCTACCGGTGGACGGCGGCATTCCCGCCGCCTTTCCCCGCTGACCGCGCGTTTCCGCCATCACAAGGCCGATTTCTCCACAACTTGGCGCAAGTGCACATGGACCTCTACCTCGTCATCATCCTCCTCCTGGCCACCCTCGCCGTGGTCGATCTGGTGGTGGGCGTCAGCAACGACGCCGTGAACTTTCTCACCTCGGCCATTGGCTCGCGGGTAGCGCCGTTCCGGGTGATCATGATCATCGCCAGCCTGGGAATACTTGCCGGCGTGACCTTTTCCAGCGGCATGATGGAGGTGGCGCGCAAGGGCATCTTCCAGCCGCAGCTTTTCACCATGCCAGAGCTGATCACCATCTTTTTGGCGGTGATGCTCACCGACGTGCTGCTTCTCGACCTGTTCAACACCTTTGGCCTGCCCACTTCCACCACGGTATCCATCGTGTTCGAGCTGTTGGGCGGCGCGGTGGCCGTGTCTCTCATCAAGATCGCCGCCTCGGCCCAGGGGCTGGACCAATTGATCAACTACATCAACACGGCCAAGGCCCTGGCGATCATCAGCGGTATTCTCATCTCCGTGGCCGTGGCCTTTGTCGCCGGCATGGTCTGCCAGTTCTTCGCCCGCCTGCTCTTCACCTTCGACTATCAGCCGCGGATAACCCGCTACGGCGGGCTCTGGGGCGGGCTCGCCATGTCAACCATCACCTACTTCATCCTGATCAAGGGCGCCAAGGGCGCATCGTTCCTCACGCCCGAGATGGTGCAGTGGATCGCCACCCATAGCGGCTCGATCCTGGCCGTGAGCTTTCTTTCGTTCGCCCTCGCCTTTCAGGCCCTGGCCCTTGTGGCCAGGATCAACGTGTTTAAGCCCATCGTGCTCGCCGGCACCTTTGCCCTGGCAATGGCCTTTGCGGCCAACGACCTAGTGAACTTCATCGGCGTGCCTCTGGCCGCCCTCGCCGCCTACCGGGTGGCGGCAGCCAGTAGCGATCCCTTGCACGTCACAATGGCCGCCCTCCAGGGCAAGATCCACACCGACACCCTCCTGCTGCTGGCCAGCGGCGGTATCATGGTGCTCACCCTGTGGACCTCGAAAAAGGCCCGATCGGTGACCAAGACCTCGGTTGAGCTCAGCCGGCAAGAGGAGGGAATGGAGCGATTCGGCTCTTCGATCCTCTCGCGGGCCATTGTCGGCATGTGCACCGCACTCACCGACCTGACCACCGAACGCCTGCCGCAGCGCGTGCGCCGCGTGCTGGCCCGCCGGCTCGATCCAGAGCGGGTGCCGGCGCAGACGGCGACCGCGGCAGAGCCGCCACCCGCCTTTGATCTGGTGCGCGCCTCGGTCAACCTGATCGTCGCCTCCGCGCTGGTGGCCTTCGCCACCTCGTTGAAACTGCCGCTTTCCACCACCTACGTCACCTTCATGGTGGCAATGGGAACGTCGCTTGCCGACCAGGCCTGGGGCCGGGAATCGGCGGTCTACCGGGTCACCGGCGTGCTCGCCGTCATCGGCGGCTGGTTCGTCACCGCCATAGTGGCTTTCACCCTGGGCGCGCTCTTCGCCACCGTGATCGCCACCTTCCACCTCGCCGGTATCGCCGGCCTGCTGCTGCTCGACGGCTTCCTGGTCGCCCGCTCCTTCCGCTACCATCACCGCCAGCAGGAGGAAAGCGCGCGGATCGCCAATCTCAACCTGAAAAACGGCGTGACGCCGGAGCAGGCGGTGGACACCTCCTTTGCCCAAGTGGCCCTTTTCCTCCACGAGGTTAGCACCTCGATCCACGCCTCTCTCGACGCCCTTTTCAGCGAGGACCGCCCCCGGCTGCGGGAGCTGCGGGAGCGATCCAAGCGGGTGCAGCAGATCGCCAACACGATCATCGCCAATATCTTCAAAACCCTGTATCTGCTCGAAAAGCACGATGTGGAGACCACCACCAAGTACTCGCGGACCATCGCCACCATTCAGGAGATCTCTGAAAGCCACCGCGACATCGTGATGCGGGCCTACAGCCATGTGACCAACTTTCACACCGGCCTCCATCAGGACCAGAAGCAGGAATTGCAGCGGGTGCGGGTGCTCACCAGCCGCTTGCTGGAAAACACCGCCATCATGCTCAAACGCAACAAAAAGGTGGATTTCGACTATATTGGCAGCCAGCAACAGAAGATGGCCGAGTTTCTGGAGCAGTGCAACCGTAACCAGATCCGCCGTATTCAAGGGGGCCGCTCCAAGATCCGTCTCAGCATCCTTTACTACGGCCTGCTGGAGAGCTGCCAGAAGATCACCGGCCACACGGAAAAGCTCCTTGAGATCTTCCGCGACCATTTCGGCGCCGGCTCCAGACCGGTCGCGGATCATGGCCAGGAGCCACGGTGACGGAAGCAGAGGAGGAGGAAGTCATGCGACTGCCGTTTTTCTCACCTTATGCGCCCTTGCCCCTCGACGGTTTTCTCGAGCACGCAGAAAAGGTCAAGGAGTGCGCCTGGGCGTTCCAGCAGGCGATCGAGTGCTTTTTCAGCAAACGCTGCGAACGGTTCGGCGAATACCTCCAGGAAGTCAACCGGCTGGAGAACGAGGCCGACGAAATCAAGATCAACATCCGGCGGATCATCTCCAAACGCACCAAGATGCAGGTGGATAAGTTCCAGCTCTTTATGTACATCCAGGAGCAGGACAAGGTGCTCGACTGCGTGGAGCACTGCTTGAGCTGGCTCTCCTACCGGCCGGAGACCGATCTGCCGCCCGAGTTGCACAAGGGCATCTTCCAACTGGTGGACGCGGTAATCACCCCCATTGAGGAATTGAGCGCTATGGTGCGCGAGACGCGCGCCTATTTCGAGACCTTTAGCGAGCGCCAGCAACGGGTGGTGAAGGAGATCATCCGCAACCTTCACGTTTGCGAACACGAGGCAGACAAGCTGGAGGACATGGTAAAGTTCAACATCTTCACCAAGGTCAGCGACCCTATTGTCATCCTCCATATGATCGGCCTGGCGGAACGGATCGGCGAGATCGCCAACCACGCCGAGAACACCGGCGACATGATGCGGGCGATCATCGAGCGCGACTGACGGCCTATCGCAGTCCCGTGACCTCTTGCCTGACGGCCGCCTGGCCGGCAACGCCAACCCCCAGCGCGCCCGCGCATTTCCGTGACCGGGCGCAGAGGAGACGCGCCAATGCCTGAACGCACCTACGCCTTTGTCTACGACGAATACGGCAATACGCGGGCGATCAAGGTCTTCCGCCGGGGAATCGGCGTGCAGGCGAACAATTACACGAATAAGGGCACCGCCTTTACCCGCCGCGAGCGACGGGAATTGCGCATCGAAGGATTGGTGCCGCCGGCGGTGCGCTCCCTCAGCGACCAGATCGCCACCTGCCGGCGGATATTCGACGCCAAGAGTACGGACATCGAGCGGTTCATCTACGTCCGCTCGCTTTTCGACCGCAACGTCACTCTGGCCCATGCCCTCATCGCCAGCGACATCGAACGGTTTTTGCCGATCATCTATACCCCCACCGTGGGATACGCCTGTCGCCACTACTCCTCCATGTTTCGTGGCGCCAACGGCATCCATTTCCATCCCGGCAACATCGACATGGCCGAGGACATTCTGGAGTTGTTCCGGCACCGCAACATCCGCGTGGCAGTGGTGACCGACAATCAGGGGATACTGGGCATCGGCGACCAAGGCGCGGGCGGGATCGCCATCTGCCTCGGCAAACTGATGCTCTACACCCAGGGAGCAGGTATTGCCCCCTGGCACTGCCTGCCCATCTCGCTCGACGTGGGCACGGACAACGAGGCGCTGCTCAACGATCCCCACTATCTCGGCTGGCGGCATCCCCGCCTGACCGGCGAAAAATACGTGGGCTTTGTCCAGCGGTTCGCCCGCGCCTTCCGCACCGTGTTCCCCAACGCCATCTGCCAGTGGGAGGACTTTTCCAAGCAAAACGCCTTTGCCATCCGGGACGCTTACCTCCACGACCTGATCTCGTTCAACGACGATATTCAGGGCACCGGCGCCGTGGCCCTGGCCGCCATTCTCGCCGCCATGCGGCGCAAGGGCGAACGGCTCGCAGATCAGGTCTTTGTGGTGTACGGCGCAGGGGCGGGCGGTGTAGGCATCGCCGAGCAGATCGCCACCGCCCTGGAAGAAGAAGGGATGTCACCCGCTGCCGGTGCGGCGCGCATCTACACCCTTGACCGGCATGGCTTGGTCACCACCGACCGCCGGGTGGAGCCGTACAAACGACGCTTCGCCAAGG
>WFOD01000128.1 GCA_015488275.1 Deltaproteobacteria bacterium | reverse complement strand
ACCTGGCGGGGCACGGTAACGGTGAACGGCGTGGTGGTGGTCGGCCGGCAGGCCACCTTGACCATCGCCCCTGGCACCACGGTGCGCTTCCGCCGGCTCGACCGCAACCGCGACGGTATTGGCGACGGCGAGCTACGGGTGCTTGGGCGCTTGCTGGCCGTGGGCACGCCCGACCGCCCCATCGTCTTCACCTCAGCGGCCGCGTCGCCTGCGGCCAAGGACTGGTCGTACGTGCTGCTCTACACGGCAGGCGGCCGAAACCGCATCGAACACTGCCGGTTTTCCTACGCCTTTACCGGCCTGCAAGCGCATTTTTCCACCGCGCTGGTGCGACACAACGTCTTTCGCCGGAATCACGAAGGTATCCGCTTTGGCCGCGCCCACCTCGTGGTGGAGGAGAACCGGTTCGAGGAGAACGACATTGGCGTTCGCTTCACCCGCATGGAGGGGCCGGTGACGCTGACCGCCAACCGGGTGAGCGGTAACCGGATCGGTGTGTTTCTCGTGCCATCGGGGCAGAACATCCGCGACTTCTTTGAGCCCGACCGGAGCGGCCGGCCGTGGAATACCGGCCGCCTGACCATCCGGCATAACGACATCACGGCCAATCTTTGGTACAATCTTGACCTGGGGGCGAAACAAATCTGGGATCTCGATGTCCGGAACAATTGGTGGGGAACCTCTAACCCGGCAGAGATCCGGCAAACGATCTTCGATCATCAGCGCGATCCCGAGCTCGGCAAGGCCGTCATCCTGCCCGTGGCCCAGGGGCCGTGCACCCGGCCTGCTCCTGGCGGCGAGGTGAGGCGCGCACTGGATGCGCCCACTTCCCCTTTTTTCCAGTTGCAGCCGACCGCTCGCCGTCAACAAGAAACAAACAACAACCCAAAACGACCTAACCGCCCGTGAGCGCCTCTCTTCCCGCCACCCTCGATCTCTTCCGCCAGGAACCGCCAGCACTGGCGATGGAGTACACGGACCCCGCGCTGGGCTTCCGCGGCTGGTTTGTCCGCCACCGCCTGGACCACCGGCTGTGCGCCGGTGGAATGCGGGTGGCCGCAGGCCTTACCCAGGCGCACGTGGCGGACATGGCCCGCAACATGACCCTGAAGATGCGGATCGCCGGCCTCAACGTAGACGGCGCCAAGTGCGGCATTGACCTCGACCCGCGCCATCCGGACAAGACAGCGGCGATGGAGCGCTTTCTCGCCGCCCTTGCGCCGTATATCACCACCACCTACTCTTTGGGGCCAGACCTCAACGTGGAGATGGACGAACTCTCCGCTGCGCTCGGCCGACTGGGCATCCCTTCGCCCAAAGTGGCGGTGGCCCGGGCCCAGGGATGGACCACCGAGTACTTTGGCGAACGCTCCCGCCTGCTGGCGGCCAAGGTGTTCCCCCACGAGCCGGGCTGGACCCTGGGACGGCTGCGGGCCGGTTACGGCGTGGCGGCGGCCGCCCTGGCCGTGCTCGATCATCTGGGCATTCCGCCGAGGGAGGCGCGCGTCGCGGTCCAGGGCTGCGGCCAGGTGGGCCAAGGCGCGGTGCTGGTCCTTGCCCGGCACGGCGTGCGGATAACGGCTGCCGGCGATGCGGAGAAGACCGTCGCCGATCCTGCCGGCATTGATCTCCGGGTGATAACCAGCGCCGGCCGCACGGGATTACTGCCAGAATACGGCGCTTGCCTGCCGCGCGAGGCCGTGCTCGCCGCTGCGTGCGACCTCCTTCTCGCCACGGCCGTGGAGGCATCGATCACAGAAGACAACGCCCATCATTTGCGCTGCCGGGCCGTGGTGCCCGGCGCCAACCTCGCGGTCACCCCTGGGGCCGAACGGCTGCTCGCCGCACACAACATCCTGGTGGTCCCCGATTTTGTCGCCGGTTGCGGGGGCTCCCTTTCCATGGAGGGCCTTTACGGTCCTGAACACCACCCCTCGCCCCAGGCTGTGCTCGACCACGTGGCGGCGAAGATGCGCACCCTGGTGGCCGACACCATCACCCTTGCCCGCGACCAGCGGCTGCTCCCCTCTGAGGCCGCCTACCGCCTCTGCCGCCAGCGCCCCTTCCACCGGGAGCTGCCGCCGTACATCGACTGTCATGGCTGTCCACCCAATTGATCAACAGATTCTACCCGCCACCTTTGCCTCGCCAGAGATGACGGCCATTTTCGATGAAAAGGCCCGGCTCGGCCGCTGGCTGGCCTTCGAAGCGGCCCTTGCCGCCAGCCAAGCCGAACTGGGCGTCATTCCCGCCGCGGCGGCCCAAACCATCTGCCGGACAGCGCGGCTGGACGCCCTCTCCCTGGAGGAGATCAAGGAGGCCTACCAAGAGAGCACCAATTCCCTCGTGCCGCTCCTTGGCGTGCTACGCCGCCACTGCGGTCCAGAGGCGGCCGATTACGTGCACTACGGCGCCACCACCCAGGATGTGCTCGACACCGCAGAGGTCCTGGCGCACCGCCAGGCGCTGGCCATCATCTATGGGGACTTACGCCAACTGGCCGAACGGCTCGCCGCCCTTGCCGGCCGCCACCGGAGCACCCCAATGATCGGCCGCACCCACGGCCAGCACGCCCTACCCATCACCCTGGGGCTCAAACTGGCCGGTTGGCTCGGGGAGTGCCTCCGCCACCTGGAGCGCTGCGGCAGGCAGGCAAGGGCGCTGCGCTACGGGCAGTTGGGAGGCGCCACAGGTACGCTGGCCGCCCTTGGCCCCCGCGCCGTGGAAATCGCCGAACGCACCCTCCAACGGCTCGGGCTGGAGCGCCCCCCTCTCGCCTGGCACAACCAGCGCGACGGCATGGCCGAATTGGCCGCTTTATACGGTCTGCTCCTTTCGTTCTGCGAAAAAATCGCGGGTGAGGTCGTGCAGCTCAGCCGGCCTGAAATCGGCGAACTGACCGAAGGCGGGCCAAGGGGCGTAAGCTCGACCATGCCGCACAAAAACAATCCGGTCGCCAGCCAGCGGCTCGCCGCCCTGGCCCGGCACGGCCGGGCCTTGGTGCCCGTGGTCTTGGAGGCAACGGCGCACGAACACGAGCGTGACGCCCGCCGGCTCTGGAGTGAATGGCCGGCAATGGCCCAGCTCGCCGTCTATGCCGGCACCGCGGTCCAGCGATGCGTCGGGCTTTGCGACAACCTGCGGATCGATACTCAAAGGATGCTCGCCAACCTGCGGGCATCTGGCGAGGCCATGCTGGCCGAATATCTGGTCTTCGCCCTGGCGGAGCGCCACGGACGGTTGGCAGCGCAACGGCTTGTGCGCCAGCTCTTGGAGGAACGCGAGCTTACGGGCCAGCCGCTCGCCGACCTCCTTGCCCAAAGGAGCGAGGCGCAGGATCTCGATCCGGCCCTGCTCGCCCACCCCGAAGCCTACCGCGGCCTTGCCGAGCAACTGGTGGACGACGCCTTGGCGCAGGCCGCCGCAGCCCTGGCCGCAGCGCCGGCAGAGCTCTTCGCCCCGGCAGGAGAGGAGCGATGAACTGCAACGCCCTGGCCCATATCACTGATTCGTGTTTTTTCCGTCACGGCTACACCACTGACGAGGCACGACAAATCTTCTGCCAGTACCGCAGGTTGCAGCGCTGGCTGGAGGTCGAGGCGGCCCTGGCCGTGACGCAGGCCGAGCTCGGCGTCATCCCTGGGGCGGCTGCGGCCGTCATCGCAGACCAGGCGCAACTGGACCGGCTCGACCTGGCGGCCGTGGCCCAGGGCATCCAAGACACCGATCACTCGCTCATCCCCCTCCTCAGCGCCTGGCAGGCGATACTGCCCCCTGAGGCGGCCCGGTTTCTCCACTACGGCGCCACCACGCAAGACATTCAGGATACAGCGCAGGCGCTGGAGTTACGCGACGCACTCCAGGCGATGGAGCGGGATCTCGCGCGCCTGACCCATATCCTGGCCGCACTTGCCGCCCGCCACGCCGGCACGGTGATGATCGGCCGCACCCATACCCAACCGGCCCTGCCCTTTACCTTTGGCCTCAAGGTGGCCGGCTGGCTGGACGAACTCCTGCGCCACCAACAGCGCCTCCAGGAACTGCGGCCACGCCTGCTTTCCGCCCAGCTCTTCGGCGGGGTGGGCACAATGGCCAGTTTTGGCGCGACTGGCCCGGAACTGCTCGCCCGCTTCAGCCAGCGTCTGGGGCTGACAGCTCCGGCCTGCGCCTGGCACGCCAGCCGCGACCGGTTGGCCGAATATCTTGCCTGGCTGCATCTGGTCAACGGCACCCTTGCCCGCATGGCCAATGAGATCACCCAACTCTCCCGCCAGGAGATCGGCGAGGTGGAAGAGCCGTTCCATGCGGGCAAGATCGGCTCCTCCACCATGCCGCACAAACGCAACCCCGAGACCTGTGAACAGGTGGTGGTCCTCTTTCGCCTGGTGCGCGCTTGCGCGGCCCAAGCCGGCGACCTGCTCGTGAGCGAGCATGAACGGGACTACCGGGCCGTGCGGCTCGAATGGGCCCTGCTCACCGACGCCTCGCTCTACACCTGCGGAGGGCTTGCGCTCGCTATCCGGATCGCCGATGATCTGACGGTGCACACCGAACGGATGCGGCGCAACGCTGCGGCGGCGGCGCCTCTGCTCGCCAGCGAGACCTTGATGTTCCGCCTGGCCGAGCACATCGGCAAGCCTGCCGCCCATGCCCTGCTTTACGATCTTGCCATGCGCGCCGCCGCAGAGGGGAAAGACTTTCTAGCGCTCTTACTCGACGACTCCACCATCCGGCGGCACTTTGACGAAGAGGCGCTGCGCCAAGCAGTAGCGCCAGAGCAATACACCGGCCACGCCGAGCGCCTCTGCCGCGCAATTGCCCAGGCAGCGGCCGCTGCGGCCGGCGGCGTTCCCCATGCCCCCCCAGCCGGACCGCCGGCCTGCCCCCTTTTGGATGGTGCGGGCAAATGCCGGCTGGACACCAACCACACGGAATGAGGTTATGGACCAAACCCTGATGCTCTACGTCGGCGCCCTGGCCCTGGGCGCCCTGCACGCCTTTGAACCGGGCCACGGCAAGACGATCATCGCCGCCTACATGATCGGCACCCGCGGCAGAACGCTGGACGGCATCCTTCTCGGTATTATCGTCACCTTTACCCATACCTTCAGCGTCATCATCCTCGGCATCATCGCCCGGCTGCTTTCCTCGTCCTATTCCGAACAGCAGCTCCATACCTGGATGGGTCTGGTTTCCTCCCTGCTCATCCTGGCGGTGGGCCTTTGGATGTTACGCCAGCGGCTGGCCGGCAAGGCCGGCCATACCCACTTCCACCTCTTTGGCCGCGGCCATCATCATGACCACGACCATCATCATCACCACCACCAGCACAGCGACGGACATGAGCACGAAACCGCGCACAATCACTCCGCTCACCCTCATACGCATACGCACGACCATGAGCATGGGCACGACCACAGCCATGCGCACGGTCATGCGCATCCGCATCCCGGCCAGAAGAATGGGACAGCCCAGGCAGCCAAAACGCCGCCAAGCAAATGGAACCTGTTTTTCCTGGGGGTGTCGGGCGGCCTTGTTCCCTGTCCCGCGGCCATCGCCACCCTTCTGGCCGCCATTGGCGCCGGCCGGATCGCCCAAGGGCTGACCATGGCGCTCTTCTTCAGCCTCGGCCTGGGACTGGTGATGATGACCATTGGCGTGGTCCTGGCCCATGCCGGCCGGTTCACCGAAAAAATCGGCGCCAACGACGCCATGAGCCGCCGGCTCGGCATCTTGAGCGCTTGCATCATCACGGGGCTGGGAGGTTATACTCTCTACCATTCGCTTCTCGGACTGCTAGCAGCCCGTTGAAAAACGGGCTGTGTGCGGCACAGGGATGAGCCGCCGGATTCCGCCGGCTCGGAAAGAGCCAAGGAATCCGTGAGGTTGGCCGGAACCCAGTTCTGGCCAACCGTGGTTAAAAAAGCCAGGGACGGCTTTTTCAACGGACTGCTAGGATGACGATCATCGCAACCCTTCACCAAGAGGTCTTCACCATGCATCGCTACCTACGAGCCACGCTTGTTTTGAGCCTGTTGCTCACCTGTTTCTTTCTGCTTACACCGCGCCCCGCCCCTGCCTGTGTCGGCCGGACCCTGTATGTGGGAACACTGAACAATCCAGACGACCGGCTCATGGCGGACATGCTCGCCCTCCTCATCAACGAACGAACCGGCACCACGGTCAAGATCCGCCGCTTCGACACCGCTGACCAGCTCTACGCCGCGCTGGCGGCGGAAAAAGAGGAAGAGCGGGTCGATATCATCGTAGAAGACACTGGAGACGCAAACACCATGCTCGGCCGCACTCCCAGTGGCGATCCTGAGGCGGACTACCTGGCGGTAAAAAAACGGTACGACGAAGAACGCGACATCATCTGGCTCAACCCTTTTGGCTTTACCGCCACCTCCCAACACAAGGGTGTTGTGACCGCGCCACTGGTCAGGCGCGGCGTGCTCACCAACTTTCCGCTCCTGCCGCGGGTGCTGAACAAGCTGGCCGGCACCATCGACGACACGGCCTACGCCGAGTTGCTCGCCCGTGTCCAGCAGGGTGAAAAGCCGCGTAACGTGGCCAAGGATTTTCTCCGCCAACGCAAGTTGATCTAATCGCCCGCCATGCCAGCAACCACTAGCCGTCCTTCCTCCATTGGAGCGATTTTCGTCGCGCTTCTTCTTTTTGCCGCCGGCCAGCCACCGCCAGCCGTGGCCCATATCGAAAAAGGCAACATGCCCGATGCGCTGGCGCAAATGGAATACCGGATTCTGCTCGAATTCGAGCCGGACAACACCAAGGTGCGCAACCAACTCGGCATGGTGCTCTACCGGCTCGGCAAACTGGACGAGGCCACAAAGCAATTCCGCGAAGTCCTCCGCCGCAAGCCAAACGACTTTAACGCCATCGACGCCCTGGGACTTGTGGCCCTCAAACGGAACCGTCTCCAAGAGGCCCTTGCCCGTTTTCAGAAAGCGGTTACAATACAACCGGCCGACGTGATGGTTTACGTGCACCTGGGCGAGACGCTGGAGCGTTTGGACCGGCGGGACGAGGCGCGGGCCGCCTACGAGCGGGCGCGCGCCTTGCTGGCCCAAAGCGCCAAGCCGCCACCGGCCACGGCCCAGGAACGGATCAACGCCGGCCTGCAACGGCTCAAAGCCTTGGCCCGTCCCTGACGGCGCTCACGCTCAAGGATGCCGTCCGCCAGAATTACGGCGCCAAGTCATCACCCTCAAAAAAACGAACATGCCTGCGGCGGAGCCTTCACAGTCCGTAACGGTCACGCAGTAGATCTCCCCATGCCGATCCGAGTATTCTTCTCTCTTTGCCTTGTCACGCTCCTCGCCCTTTTTTCCGGCGCATGCACCAGCGACAACCCTTCTTCGCCGCCAACCACCGCTTCCCAGGCGGCCACGAACGCTTCGCCAGCCGAGCAAGGAGACCTGCCCACCTACCGTATCGGCTATATGATCTGCAACAGCCGCCAGGAAACCCTGCGGCGGTTCCTGCCCTTTTCCAAATTTCTCGGCGAAAAGCTGGGGGTCCGCTTTGAGACCGAGGCCATCGACACCATCGACTTCACCCGGCGGGTCAAAGACCTCCACTTCACCCACACCAATTCCCTCCTTTACGTCATCCTCCACCGGCTACATGGCGTCGAGGTGCTGGCGGCGGAAAAAAAGGACTCGCTCGGCCACCTCTCGCAAGGGGTGATCGTCACCCAAAAAGACAGCGCCATCCGCGCGGTTGCGGACCTGCGGGGCAAGACCATGCTCTTTGGCCCCATGTTGGCGCCCACGGGTTTCATGGCCCAGGTGGACTTGCTGCTCAAGGCCGGTCTTGACCCGGATCAGGACCTGGCCCTGTACACGATCCCCGCCGGCTCGTTCAAGCACGAGAAAGTAGCCTATGGCGTGCTGTTCGGCGCTTATGACGCCGGCGCCCTGCCCATTGCCGATGTGGAAAACATGATCGCCCAGGGACGACTGGCAGAGGACGACCTGCGGATCATCGCCAAAGCAGAGCCGATCCCCTACTGCAACTTTGGTTTCACCCAGCGGGTGGACGAAGCGTTCGCCCGCCGGTTCCGCCAAGCGGTGCTTGCCATCACGCCCGAGGATACGGTGGAGTTTGAAGGCGAGCGGATCAAGGTTCTGCAACGGGCGTTGGTGGACGGCTACGTAGCCATTACGGACAAGGATTTCGACGTGGTGCGGGCGATGGCCAAACGGACCAACATGCCGCCGTACCAAAAATTCTAGCCAGTTAGCAGCCTGCTCGCCAAACGGCTTGGCCACGGCCGGAAAGGCGCCGTCCACCGACGCTGGTCCGCCAAGCAACAACCTCTTCCAACGCTGGCGAATGAACACCCGATAACAAGACGATGCCTGCCCTTCCGCCACGCACCTGCGTTACGCCAGAGGGAACCTTTACCGTAGCCCTGCACCGTCCCTCGTTTCATGTGGCCAACCGGCGCCAGGACGACCATCTGGAGCTACTCGGCCGCCTGGCCGATGGCGCGCCGGTGGACAACACGGTCAACTTTCCGGCCGGCGATCTCTCTTTTGCCGATGCCATGCCGATCTACGAAATCGCCAATCCCTTCCCTTTTCGCGGCGCAACGTATATCGGCAAGCCGTGGGCCGACCGGGCCGCCGCTGATCCGGGCCGTATCCGCCTGCCCCAGCCAGAGCCGGCCTCGTTCCACGATCTCCTGGAACAGTGGTTTGGCCAGGAGCCGGAAGAAAAGCGTTGCCAGCGGCTCAGGGACCTGCCCCAACCATTGCTGCTGGCCCTGGCCGCCACCTCCAGCGATCCACGCGACCTGGCAGCGCTGGCCGAAATGGCGTGCGGGATAATCCACGACGAGGCGGGCAACCCCATCGGCCTGCGCTACCAGCGCGACGATCAGGGACAGGCGCGGCCCGTGATCCACAACGCTCCCTTGTTTGAGACCCTGGTCAACAACCCCGCGCTTCCCGATGCGTACAAGGTCGCCTTGGTGCTGCGGCCCGGCGTGCAAGGAACGAGCCCCATCGTCGGCGACTGGCGCGATGGAGCCACCCATGTATTTGAATATCTGCGCTCCAACTCCTATATCCCGTGGGGCCACTACGCCGCCAACATGGCGCACGACGCAGTGCGCTACGATGTGCGGGAACTCTCGCTTGCCGACATGCGTGGCTTGCGTTTTCTTTACTACCAACGCACCTTTTTGCGCATCGCCGCCGAACTTGGCCTGACGCTGCCGGGCTCTAGTCCTACCGGCGCCGCCGCAGAAAACAGCCTGGAAGAACTCCGGCGCAAGATCGTCGCCCGCCTGGCGGCCGGACGCCAGCCAGAGTTTTCCGCCACCCTCTGGGGTTGGAACTACGGGTTTGATTACGCGCCGAGCGGCTATCGCCTCCATGCCAGCCACCAGCAGATCCACCAACAATTCGCCTTAGTGCCCGCCGAGGTAACGACCACGGCTGGCGGGAAACAGCCGGCCTACGCCTGTGGCGATCTCGTGGCCGACTGCTGCCGCGCCTTTGCCGCCGCGCATGGCAAACCGTTTTTTGACTGTTACCTCGCCGCGATCCGTAACAACCAGCGCACCGATGGCCGCACCGATCTGCCGGCGGATCTGGTGGTGTGGCAGAACGCCCATGTGATGCTCTTTGTGCCCAAGGCCCAGACATCTCAATGGGAACTGCAACTCGTGTGCACCGGCTCGGTGGCCAACGTAGTGGAGGCGGACGCCGCCTGCCGCGACTCCCTCGACCAGGGCATCCATACGGCTCTCTCCGTGCTCGCCAAACTAGGAGCCCGCATGGTCACCTCCATCGAGTTTTCTGGCCGCCTGGGGAAAAACACGCCAGCGGATCAACGGTTGCTGTACAGCTTTCTTCCCAAGCTTCCTGAGTCTATGGGCGCTTTTTCCGAGGCGCAGCTCCGGTTCATCAACGGCCATTACCCCGAAGACTTTGCCCGCGCCTGCCGGGCGCAACTCGACTAGGACCGCCAACGGCGGTGACGCCAACACAAATCACCCCAGAGGCGCCTTCTGCGGCCACTGCGACCATGCTCATCGACGCCCTGCAACACGATCCCGGCATCGCCCGGTTCCGGCAGCGTTATCCGGCCGGCGCGACGGTCTTTCTCGAAGGAGACGAGGAGAGGGATCTTTACATTCTGGAGCAAGGACGGCTGGAGGTTCTCAAAGGGCGGCGGAGGATCGCTGTGATCGAAGAAAAAGGGGCCTTTGTTGGGGAAATGGCCTTTTTACTCGGCGAGAAAAGGACGGCGACCGTGCGGGCCGGCAAGGACTCTGTCCTTCTGCGTATTCCAGCCAACGAGGTTGAGGGGCTGACCGAACGTATCCCCTCGTTTTGCCTGGAACTGGCGCGGCGTTTGGCGGATCGCCTGCGCAATACCACCAGTGTGGCCCACGGTTTCAAAGAATTTTGCGATCAGCTGCCGGATGCGGTGATGGTCACGACGGACCGCGATCTGCGGATCACGGCCTGGAATGCGGCGGCTGAACGCCTCTATGGCCGCACGGCCGAGGAAATGCAAAACATGCGCCTTGCAGATCTGTACGATGACCCCGCCGCCTATGAGGCGGTGCAGGCAAGCATCGCTCAACGGCGCAGCGGCGAGTGCGCCACGGGACGGATACGCCTGCCAGACGGCGAGCAACGGTATATCGCCGCCTCTGTCACACCGCTTTTCGACGGACACTACAACGTTCAAGGGGTGCTCTTTCTCGCCCGAGACGTCACCAAACTGCAAGAAGCTGAACAACGCTACCGCCGGCTTCGCAACTGGATCGTCCCTGGCGCGCTGATTCTCCTCCTGTTGCTCGGCGGCCTTGTTTGGCGCTGGCCACAGATCAGCCGCGGCACACAAGTGCTCGACTATCAAAAAGAGAACTTCCGCCAGCACGTGACCGAGGCCGTTACGGAGTTGAGCCACCTGCTCACCGATGCCGCCCCTCCTTCTTCCTCTGGCCCTCCTGGCTCCTCGTCGTCACCGCCATCGACAGAATTCGACACGCTCCTGGCCAACTACTTTGAACAACAAGATCTCGGCCGTTACGGGATCACCAATATCTTACTCATCGGCCCAGACCTCAAAGTGAAGGCAAGCGCCCGCAAAGAGTCACTTGCTCTTGTTGGCTCAAGCTACGCCGCCTTTCATCTGACAGAACAACCCGTGCGCCTGCTCCGTCTTTTCCGGCCCACGCCCACCCATCCCACAGGCAAAAAAACCTACGAGCTTTTGTTTACCCTTCCTAACGGCGCTGGTTGGCTCGCCTTCCAGCTCGATACGGCCGAACTCTCACGCGCCTTTGGGCTTACACCTTCTCTCCTGGGCAAGATCCGATTCTGGTAGCTGTCACGTCTCGCTGTCGGCTATAAGCCGACCGTTGCACAAGAGTTCCAACTCACGCTCCCCCATGCGGGGACGACGCATTTTGGGAAATCAAATAATACCGTTCACCT
>WFOD01000127.1 GCA_015488275.1 Deltaproteobacteria bacterium | reverse complement strand
CTATTGGGTGGGAACGTTGGCAGTGGCGAACATTCTTGACAAGCTGGCTCCTTCTCTTTTATAGTCCTCATTTCTTTCCAGGTATATGCATCCGAATTTTTCAAGGTTTCCTGACGGAGCCATCGCTAAAGGGTACCAGACCATGAAGATGAAAGGAGCAGAGGCCTTCATCCAGTGCCTCAGGGACGAAGGGGTTGATACCGTGTTCGGCTTTCCGGGCGGCGCGGTGATCGATATCTACGACGCCCTCATGGACGCCGACGATATCCGCCACGTGCTTGTGCGTCACGAGCAGGGCGCGGTCCATGCGGCAGACGGCTATGCGCGGGTCAAGGGCGATGTCGGCGTGGCTCTCGTGACCTCCGGGCCTGGGGCCACAAATACGGTCACCGGTATCGCCTCCGCCTATGCGGACTCCATTCCCATCGTCGTGTTTACCGGCCAGGTGCCCACGCCGCTCATCGGCAACGACGCCTTTCAGGAGGTGGACATCGTGGGTATCACCCGGCCGGTGACCAAGCACAACTACCTGGTCAAGAATCCGGAGGAGCTGGTGCCGACCATTCGCGAGGCGTTCCATATCGCCCGCACCGGCCGGCCGGGGCCCGTGCTGGTGGACCTGCCCAAGAACGTGGTGGCGGGCATGGTGCCGTACACCGAGCCCAAGCCGATCCGGCTGCGTACCTACCGGCCCACCTACGAGCCGCATCCGGGCCAGATCGAACGGTTGTGCAAGGCGATCCTCAAGGCCAAGAAGCCGGTATTGTATATCGGGGGCGGCGTTATTGCCTCCAACGCCAGCGAGGAGTTGACCGAGACCGCCCGCTTGCTCAACATTCCAGTGACTATGACCCTCATGGGGCTGGGCGGCTTTCCGGGCACCGATCCTCTGTCGATGGGGATGTTGGGGATGCACGGCACCTATTACGCCAACATGGCCGTTGCCCACTGCGATCTGTTGATCGCTGTGGGCGCCCGGTTCGACGACCGGGTCACCGGCAAGCTGGACGCCTTTGCGCCGCACGCCAAGATCGTGCATATCGATATCGACCCCACCTCGATCAGCAAGAACGTCAAGGTGGACATCCCGGTGGTCGGCGACTGCCGTAACGCCCTGTCCTCCATCCTCGCCTGGTTCAAGCGGGCCGAAAACCTCGACCTGGAGGAGGTGCGCGCCAAGCATCAGCCCTGGCTCGAGCAGATCCGCGACTGGAAGAACAAGCATCCCCTGGGCTACATCAAGGAAACCGATGTGATCAAGCCGCAGTTCGTGGTGCAAAAGCTGCACGAACTCACCGGCGGAGATGCGATCATCACCACCGAGGTGGGCCAGAACCAGATGTGGGCCGCCCAGTTCTATCTGTTCAACAAGCCGCGTCGTCTCCTCACCTCCGGTGGTCTGGGGGTGATGGGCTACGGGTTTCCGGCCGCCATCGGGGCCCAGATGGCGGCGCCGGACCAGGTGGTGATCGATATCGCTGGCGACGGCTCGATCCAGATGAACATCCAGGAGCTGGCCACGGCGCGCCAGTATCGTTGCCCGGTGAAGATCGCCGTGCTCAACAACAACTACCTGGGTATGGTGCGCCAGTGGCAGGAGCTCTTTTACAACAAGAAATACTCCCACACCGACTTGACCGTGGCGCCTGATTTTGTCGCCTTGGCCGAGGCCTACGGCGCGGTCGGCCTGCGGGCCACCAAGCCCAGCGAGGTGGAGCCGGTGATCAAAGAGGCGCTGGCCACGGACAATGTGGTGATCATGGATTTTATCATCGACCGGGAGGAAGGGGTCTATCCAATGGTGCCGGCCGGCAAGGCGACCACTGAGATGCTGCTTGTCTGACTTGATCTGATGCGAGGAGAAAGACGGTGAAACATACCATTTCCGTACTGTTGCAGAACAAACCTGGGGTGCTTTCCCGGGTCACGGGCCTGTTCAGCGGCCGGGGGTTCAACATCGAGAGCCTGACCGTGGCCGAAACCCTGGACCCCGAAGTGTCCTGCCTCACCCTGGTCACTCGGGGCGACGACATGATCATCGAGCAGATCACCAAACAGCTCCACAAGCTCATCGACGTCATCAAGGTGACCGACATGAGCGAGCTCGACTATATCGAGCGGGAGATGGTCCTCATCCGGGTCAAGGCCGAGGCGCATTTCCGGGCCGAGGTCCTGCGGATCATCGACATCTTCCGTGGCAAGGTGGTGGACGTCGGTCCCAAGAGCTATGCGGTGGAGATCACGGGCAACGCCCAGAAGATAGCCGCGGTCATCGATCTTCTGCGGCCCCTTGGCATTCAAGAGATCGTCCGCACCGGCGTGGTGGCCATGGCCCGGGCCAAGAAGCGGTAGGCCACCAGCGCGGCGAAGATTCGCGGCAGGCCTTGCCGCCGCCAGGAACCGGGCCGGCCGCAGCCCGGTTTTTTGTTGCTTCCGCTTGGGAGAAAAGAGCTCCCCGTCTCCTTTACGGTGGCGGCGTGGACGCATATTCGCTACCCTAGCGGCACGATGTTGATTCCCAGGGAGCCCGATCGCAGATGAAAGCCCAACGCCCGCCAGTGGCCGCCGAGGGGATGCCGTTTATCATTTTTGCCGGATTCGTCACCGTGGTGGTGGCGGCGCTCGGCTATACGGCGCTCGCCTGGCTGGGCGTGGCGCTGACCACCTTCTGTCTGTGGTTTTTCCGTGATCCTGAGCGTTCCGTTCCGGTTGGGGAGGATGTGGTCGTCGCGCCGGCCGATGGCCGGGTGATCGCCGTGGCCAAGGTTGGGCCGGGCGAGTACTGCCAGGATGCGGCGTACAAGGTGAGCATCTTCATGAACATCTTTGATGTGCACGTCACCCGCTCGCCCGTGGCCGGCCGGGTGGTCGAATGCCGGTACCGGCCCGGCCGTTTTTATTCTGCTGACACCGAGCGGGGCGAGCTGGAGAACGAGCGCAACGTGGTGGTTCTGGAAACTGCGGATGGCCGGCGGCTCACCGTGATCCAGGTGGCGGGGCTGATCGCCCGCCGGATCGTCTGTTGGGCCGAGCCGGGCGACCGGCTCGCCGTTGGCGAGCGGTTCGGGCTCATCCGTTTTGGTTCGCGGGTGGACTGTTATCTGCCGCCCGATACCGCGTTGGCGGTCACGGTGGGGCAAAAGGTGCGGGCCGGCGAGACCCTCCTCGGCCAGCTGACCGCAGGGCCAGCCGCGCAGTGACGCCGGTTTCGCCCAACTGATACGGGCAACATACCCGCGCATACAAGAGGCAAGCCATCATGTCTGACAAAATCTATATTTTTGATACGACCCTGCGGGACGGGGAGCAATCGCCGGGCGCAAGCATGAATCTGCAAGAGAAGCTGCGCTTGGCGCACCAGCTCGTTCGTCTGCGGGTGGATGTGATCGAGGCCGGCTTTCCCGTGGCCTCGCCCGGCGATTTTGAGTGCGTGAAGACCATCGCCGACCAGGTGCGGGACGTTGAGGTGGCCGGCCTTGCCCGGTGCAACGAAAAAGACATCGACGCCGCCTGGGAGGCCCTCAAGGGGGGCGAGCAGCCCCGCATCCACACCTTTCTCGCCACCTCGGATATCCATTTGCGGCACAAACTGCGCATGAGCCGCGAGCAGATGCTGGAGCGGGCAGTGGCAATGGTGCGCTACGCGGCCCGTTACACCTCCAACGTGGAGTTCAGCGCGGAAGACGCCTCGCGCAGCGATCTGGATTTTGTGTGCGAGGTCTTCGAGGCGGTGATCCAGGCCGGCGCCAGGGTGCTCAACTTTCCCGACACCACGGGCTACGCCCTGCCCGACGAGTTCGGCGAAAAGATCCGCTATCTGGTGGAGCACATCCCGAGCATCGACAAGGTGATCCTGAGCGTGCACTGCCACAACGATCTCGGCCTGGCGGTGGCCAACTCCTTGGCGGCGATCGCCAAGGGCGCCCGGCAGGTGGAGTGCACGGTCAACGGCCTGGGGGAGAGGGCCGGCAATACGGCGATGGAGGAACTGGTCATGGCCCTGCGCACCCGCGCCGACCGGGCGCCGTTCCACACCGATATCGCCACCGAGCAGATCTATCCGGCCTCAAAGTTGGTGAGTTCGATCACCGGCATCCACGTGCAGCCCAACAAGGCGATCGTTGGCGCCAATGCCTTTGCCCACGAGTCGGGCATCCATCAGGACGGGGTGCTCAAAGAGCGCACCACCTACGAGATCATGAACCCGGCCGATATCGGTCTGACCAAGGGAAACATCGTGCTGGGCAAGCATTCAGGGCGCCACGCCTTGAAGCGCAAGAGCGAGGAGCTTGGTTACTCCTTGAGCGACGACCAGCTCAACCGGGTATTCGCCCGGTTCAAGAAGCTGGCCGACGTGAAGAAAGAGATCTTCGACGAAGATGTCGAGGCCATCCTCATGGACGAGGTGCTGCGCATCCCCGAGGCGTACCAATTGCTCTCCATTGGCGTGATGAGCGGCTCGAACTCCCTGCCCACGGCGGCGGTGCGCATGCTGGTCGATGGAGAGGAGAAGAACGGCGCTGCGCTGGGGGTCGGCCCCATTGACGCCACCTTCCGGATCATTGCCGAGCTCACCGGCACCACCAGTAAGCTGCTCTACTTTTCGGTCAGTTCGATTACCGGCGGCACCGACGCCCAGGGTGACGTGCTGGTGCGGCTGGAGGACAACGGCCGGGTGGTGATCGGCCAGGGTACGGATCCGGACATCATCACCGCTGCGGCCAAGGCGTATCTCAACGGCCTGAACCGGTTGCGTTATCTCGCCTCTGAGGAAGAACGGCGCAGGGAGGGGGCCGGCCCTGCGATCAGTTGAGGGCCGGCGGCGCGCCAGGCGCCTCTCCCCGCCGGCGGCCCAAAGGATATCCTGTATCAGGTCACAGGGCACCCCATCTGCGGCGTCATCGGCACGCTTGCGTAGCTCCAAGTACGCGGCGCGTACCTCTTCCTTGCATCTGGGGCACCCTGTAACCTGATACCCGGTCTGCGAGGTCGCGACTTCTGCATACAGAGGAGTAACCCCGAGACCAGTTACGGTATCCTTATATTCCCTTTTTCAATAAACGTTGCGAGGAGCCTGCCATGTCTGCGAACAAGACCTATACCGTTGCCGTAGTCGGCGCCACCGGCGCTGTGGGCGGTGCCATGCTGGAGGTGCTGGAGCGCCGGAACTTTCCGGTCGGCGAACTGCGCCTCTTGGCCAGCGAGCGTTCCAAGGGCAAGACGCTTGCCTTCAAGGGAGAGGAGATTCCGGTGCAGGTGTTGGGCCGCGATTCCTTTGCCGGTGTGGACATCGCCCTTTTTTCCGCCGGCGCCTCCCGATCCCTGGAGTTTGCCCCTGCGGCGGCCGAGGCCGGCGCGGTGGTGGTGGATAACTCCTCTGCCTTCCGTATGGAAGAGGATATCCCCCTGGTGGTGCCCGAGGTGAATCCAGAGGCCATTGGCCAGTACACGAACCGGGGGATCATCGCCAACCCCAACTGCTCCACCATCCAGATGGTGGTCGCGTTGAAGCCGATTTACGATGCGGCCGGCATCCGGCGGATTGTGGTCTCCACCTATCAGGCGGTCTCCGGCTCAGGGGCATCGGCCATCCGCGAGTTGGACCGGCAGACGCGCCAGTACGCGCGCGGCGAAGAAATGGAAATAACGGTCTATCCCTACCAGATCGCCTTCAACTGCCTGCCGCATATCGATGTCTTTCTCGACAACGGCTACACCAAGGAAGAGATGAAGATGGTCAACGAGACGCGCAAGATCTTCGGCGACCCTGAGATCGGCGTCACGGCGACCACGGTGCGGGTGCCGGTGTTCTACGGCCATTCCGAATCGGTGAACGTGGAGACCAAGAACAAGCTTTCCGCCGAGGAGGCCCGGCGCCTCCTGGCCGGCGCGCCTGGCGTGGAGGTGGTGGACGACCCGTTCAACAAGCAATACCCCCTCGCCATCCACTGTCAGGGCCGGTTCGAGACCTTTGTCGGCCGTATCCGTGAGGACGAGTCCATCGCCAACGGCCTCAACTTGTGGATCGTGGCCGACAATATCCTCAAGGGCGCGGCCCTCAACGCGGTGCAGATCGCCGAAGTGCTGATCGACAAGTATCTGTAGGCGGCAGGGGTGCGGATCATCGGCGGCGCGGCGAAAGGGCGGCGCATCGTGGCTCCGGCCGGGGGCATTACCCGTCCCACCAGCGACCGGGCCCGGGAGGCGCTTTTTGCCATCATCGCCGCCCGGGCAGAGGGGGGGAGCGTTCCTGCGCCTCCCTTGGCCGGCGCGCAGGTACTCGATCTTTTTGCCGGGAGCGGCGCCTTGGGGCTCGAAGCCTTGAGCCGGGGAGCGGCGCGGGCGGTCTTCGTGGATAACGATCGCCGCGCCCTGGCCGCCATTGCCAGGAACATCAACGCCCTGGGCTTTGGCGGCCGGGCCCGGATCGTGCGACGCGATCTTGCGCGGGGCCGTTTGCCGCTTGCCGGGCCGTTTGATCTTGTGTTTTGCGATCCTCCCTACGGCCGGGGGCTTGCGGGCCGCGCCGCCGCCAAGGTGGCCGAGGCCGGGCTCCTTGCCCGGCATGGCCTTTTGGTGGTGGAGGAGCGGGCAGGGGTGGAGATACCGGTCGCTGCGCCCCTTGCGCTCCTCGATCAGCGCCGGTACGGTGATACGTGTCTTTGGTTTTTCCGCCTGGGGCAGGCGCGTTAGCAGTCCGTTGAAAAGGCCGTCCGCGGTTGGCCAGAACCGAGCCGGCCGACTTCACGCCTGGAGTATGTTTGCGAAATGTCCGACTACGAACCTTTTGTGCCCCGCCAGACCTCGGAGAGCATCGCTGTCTACCCCGGCACCTTTGATCCGATCACAATGGGCCATCTCGATATTATCAAGCGGGCGCTCACGCTTTTTGACCGGGTCATCGTGGCCGTGGCCGACAACATCGCCAAAAGGCCGCTGTTTGACATTGACGAACGGCTGGCCATGATCCGGGCCTGTTTTCCTGCATCAGAGACCAGGGTGTCGGTGGAGCGGGTCAACGGCCTGGTGGTGGACTTTGCCTATACCCGTGGCGCGCGGGCCATCATTCGTGGCTTGCGGGCCGTGTCCGACTTCGACTTCGAGTTCCAGCTCGCCCTTATGAACCGGCGTCTCGAACGGGACGTGGAAACGGTCTTTCTCATGACCGGTTTCCGGTGGATCTACATCAGCTCCACCATTATCAAGGAAGCGGCCAAACATGGCGGCGACGTCAACGGCCTCGTGCCCGATCATGTGTGTGAGCGGCTGCGGCAGATCTTCATGGTCGGCGAAGGGCAGGCAAACGGCGGTTGAGGAAAAGAGGCGCGTTATGGGGTGCAGCCGACGGGAGTTTTTGAAAAGCAGCGTGGCTGCGGCCGCTGTTTTGCCCCTGGCCAACCTGCACCAAGACGAGCCCGTGGGGTTGCGGCTCGCCCGCGCCGCTCCCAGCGCCGCCCTGCCTACCTTGTGCGGCATGTGCCCGTGGCGCTGTCCCCTTGAGGTGCGGTTGGAAGGCGGGCGGCTGGTAGCGGTGAACGGGAACCCGCGCTTTGCCCCTACCGGCGGCCGCTGCTGCGCCAAGGCCAAGGCGGCCGGCCGTCTTCTCAAAGATGGGGCCCGTCTGCGCCATCCGCTTAAACGGGTGGGCAAGCGGGGCCAGGGACGCTGGCAACGGATCGGCTGGGGCGAGGCCATCGATACCGTGGCCGCGGCCCTGGAGGGCGCGGCGGGCAACGATCTTTTGCTCTACGCTGGCGGCGCCTCCTCCCGCTATATCGTCGAGCTGTGGCGGCGGCTTGGCGGGCGGGTGGCGGCCAACACCCGTTTCTGCCGCCATGATGCATGGGCGTGGCCGGGATCGCTCCTCTCAGTGCCGGCCAGCCCCCGGCCCGATTGTTTGGTTGTCCTGGGCGGCCATCTGGGCGAGAACATCAGTATCGCCCCCCTGCGCACCGTGCTCGACTGGCAGGCTGCCGGCACCACCTTGGTGGTGGTGGATCCCCGCTGCTCTACGCTGGCGGCCCGCGCCGATATCCACCTGATGGTCCGGCCGGGCACGGATGAGGCGTTGCTCTTGGCCTGGCTCGGCTTTGTGTTTGCCGACCTGCCGGAGGCGGATCCCAGTGAGGCCGCCGTGCGCCGGTTGGCGGCATCCTTTGATCCTGGCCGGGCGGCCCGCCTTGCCGGGGTAGAGGAAGGTCTTGTCCGCAAGGTGGGCGAGCTGTTGCGCCGCGGCCGCGGCATGGTGCGCTGTGGCACCGGCCGCCGGTGGTACGGTGAGGACCAGGCGCGCCTGGCCGCGATCCTGCTCCTGGACCGGCTGAGCAGCGGCGCCGCCCCAGGCGACGCTTTGCCAGGAATGGCGCCTGCTCCCAGGGAGGCGCCGTCCATCGCCGCTGCGGCCGGGTCAAACGAGCGTCTAGCGCGGATCATCGGCTGTTGGGGGCATAATCCCCTGCAAGCCCTTCCCGATCCCTTTGCCACCATGCGGGCCCTCGACCGGGCCGAGTTGGTCTTTGCCTGTGATATCCTCCCTTCAGAGAGTGTGCTGTACGCCGATATCGTCTTTCCCGATGCCATGTTCCTGGAGCGGACCGATACCTTTTCGCTCTTTCCCGGCCAGGATGGCGTTGTCGCCGGCATGCCCTTTCCGGTGATCGAGGCGGAAGGAGAGGTGCGTGATCCGTATTGGATCAGCCAGCAGCTCGCCGTGCGCCTGGGGCAAACGCAGGGGTTTGAGCATACCTCGATCATGGCGCGGATCGCCGCTGATCTCGCTCCCTACGGCGTGACGCCAGCAGGGCTTTGGGAGGGGGGCGGCCTCCTGCCGGTGACCCGGCCCGGAACGGCGGCGGCCGCGCCTCCCGGCCGGCCGGCAATTCTTGCCTTTCGGCCGCCGCCCATGCCGCCGCCTGGTTACGCCCGCTTGCTCACCGGCCGGGACCCGGTGCACGCTGGCACCACCACCATTAACAACGATTGGCTCCTTGCCGCCAGCCGCGAGAACCGGCTGTGGATCAACGACCGGGTGGCGCGGGCCATGCGCCT
>WFOD01000126.1 GCA_015488275.1 Deltaproteobacteria bacterium | reverse complement strand
CGGCGGACGCTCGTCGTGCTCCTGCTCCTTTTGCTGCTTTGCATCAGCGCGTGGGGGATGATGCGGATCCTCTTCCTCGGGCCGGTCATGCCGGTGGAGGAGCCTGCCAGCGCAGTCTCGCGCCGGCCCGGCCCACAAGCGCCGGTGATCAAGGCCCGGCCGAGCAAGCGGCCGGTCGGCCGCCGCGCCGCTTCCCCGTCCCCATCCCCTCCCGGCGGCCCACGCTCCCATTCCCGTATAGCGATCGTTATCGACGACATGGGTTACCAACGACGCATTGGCGCGCGCCTCATCAATCTCGAGTTGCCGCTCTCCTTCGCCTTTCTGCCCCAGGCGCCCTTTACCGGCGCGCTCTGTAGCCAGGCGGTGGCCCGCGGCCGGGATATCCTGCTCCATCTGCCCATGCAACCAGAAGACGCCCAATGGGACCCTGGGCCTGGGGCGCTGTTCGTTGACATGAACGCATCTCAGATCCGGGAAGTGCTGGAGCAGGACCTCGCCGCTCTGCCTGGCGTGATTGGGGTCAACAACCACATGGGCTCCCGTTTCACCCGCGATGCTGCGGCCATGGGCATCCTGCTCGCCCTGCTCAAAGAACGGCGCCTGTTCTTTCTCGACTCCCTCACCACGCCGGCCAGTGTCGGCGCGAACATGGCCCGCCGCCTGGGCGTGCCCACACTGCGGCGCGACGTGTTTCTCGATAACGAACAAGACGAACGGGCCATCAACCGGCAATTGGCCCTCCTCATCGACCGGGCGCAGCTCCGGGGCTGGGCCGTGGGGATCGCCCATCCCAAGCCGGTGACCCTGGCAGTGCTCGCTGCCTTTCGGCCGCCCGCCGGCATGGAGGTGGTGCCGCTCCATCAACTGTTCACAGAGGTGGGAAGAAGATGACCTTGCCCTGCTGTGTGACCCTGCTCACCGACTTCGGCCTCCAAGACGAATACGTGGGCGTGATGAAGGGCGTGATTCTCAGCCTTGCCAGCAACGCACAGATCGTGGACCTTTGCCACCAGGTCGCCCCCCAGGACGTGCGCGGCGGCGCCCTCCTCCTGGCTGGGGCGTACCGCTTCTTTCCGCCCGGCACGGTACACGTCGCCGTGGTCGATCCCGGGGTCGGCGGCCAGCGCCGCATCGTCTGCCTGCGGGCCGGCGGCTTTCTTTTTCTTGCGCCAGACAACGGCCTGCTCACGCCTATCTTGACGCAGCATCCCGATCAGGTCACCGCCTGGTCGGTGGAAAACCCGGCCTATTTTCTCCAAGAGGTCAGCGCCACCTTTCACGGCCGCGATATCTTTGCGTCGGTAGCGGGCCGGCTCTGCCAAGGGCTTGATCCCGCCAGCCTCGGCCCCCAGATCGCTCCCGGCGACCTGGTGCAGCTGCCGCTGCCCCGGCCGCGCGTCACCAGCAAAGGAATTGTCGGCCAGGTAGTGCATGTGGACCGGTTCGGCAACCTGGCGACCAACATCACCGCTGATCTCCTGCGCCAAGGGCTGGCCGGAGGGCCAAGCCTGACCGTGCGCCTGGGTGATGCGGCAATCAACGGCATCGCCACCTCGTATCACCAAGTGCCCATCGGCCAGCCCTTGGCGCTGATCGCCAGCCGGGGAACCCTGGAAATCGCGGTGCGGGAGGGCAATGCGGCGGCCCGGTTTCAAGCTGGCGTGGGCGCAGAGGTGCAGGTGCAGCGCCGCTGAGACGCCCCCGGCCTGGGTGGAGGGGAGGGAAGACGTGGCAGGCGAGGAGCTTCCATGCTATACTGCTCGGTGCACACCCATAACAGATTGTTTTCCGGGCAAAATTTTTTTCATGCCAAGATCCTTTACAGGCCGGTATTTAAGTATTAAATTTAATCCTTAAATGCAAAGCGTCCCCATGCACGACCAACATATTGAAACCATTGCCGCCCTGCTCAAGACCATGGCGCACCCGATCCGGCTCAAGATCCTCTGCCTCCTGCAAGAGGGGGAACGGACCGTGGGCGAGTTGCAGCACGAGGTCAAGACGAGCCACGCCAACGTCTCCCAGCATCTGGCCATCCTGCGGAGCCAGGGGATCGTCTCGTGCCGCAAGGACGCCAACTATATGCGCAACCGGATCGCGAACGAAGCCATTTTGCAACTCATCGCCACCATGCGGGAGCTGTTTTGTCAGGAGCAGGAGGAAAAGGGGCCCCATTAACCACCAAAACGGCTTGCGCCCTGGTGCGCTTCTGGCCGTAACCGCAAAGGGCAAAAGACGGCCTTTGCGGCGGACCGCCAAGAGATACGGCCCGCGCACACAGTCCGTTGAAAAACGGGCTGTGGCGGCACAGGAACGTGCCGCCAAATTGCGCCGGACTTGAAAAGTCCAAGCAATTCGTGAGGTTGGGCGCGGTGTAACGGGCCTT
>WFOD01000125.1 GCA_015488275.1 Deltaproteobacteria bacterium | reverse complement strand
GTGTGCGGCACAGGGACGTGCCGCCGAATTGCGCCGGGCTTGAAAAGTCCAAGCAATTCGTGAGGTTGGGCGAAGCTGTGCTTTGCCCAACCGGGGTCGAAAAAGCCAGGGACGGCTTTTTCGACGGACTGTTAGGAAGAATGGGGAGGCGGGGAAGGGGAGGGGCTGAGCACTGAGCGCAACACCTGCTGGAATTCGGCCGCGCGATAGGGTTTGGGCAGCAGGCCGGCAAAGCCATACTTTTCTGGGGCGGCCATGACATCGTCGGTGGCATAACCGCTGGAAGCGATGAGCCGGGCTTTGGGGTCCAACTCGAGGATGCGCTTGGCGGCCTCGCGGCCGCCCATGCCCCCTGGCACGGTGAGATCGAGGATGACCGCGTCAAAAGGCGCGCCGGAACGGTAGCGTTCCGTGTAGCGCGTCACGGCCTCGGCCCCATCTTGCGAGGTCTCCACTTCGTACCCCAGGTAGGCGGCGATGGTCGAGGCCAGGGAACGGATCACCTCGTCGTCGTCCATGATCAGGACAGAGCCAGCCTGCATACCCGCCGGTGTTTGCTCGTTTGCTGTTTGCGTGGGGGCGGTCTTTTGCCCGTCTGTGGCGGGCAGGAACACGGTAAAAGTCGAGCCCTTGCCTGGTGTTGACTCCACGGTGATCGTGCCGTCGTGCTTCTTGACAATGGAGTAGGCGGCGGCAAGCCCTAGGCCGCTGCCTGTTTTTTTTGTGGTGAAGTACGGGTCGAAGATCCGGTCAAGGATATTGGCCGGAATCCCCACCCCGTGGTCGGCTATGGCGATGGCCACGTACGGGCCGGCTGGCAGCCCCTCGATTTCGCCGTCCGCCACGACGCGGTTGCTGGCGGTGATGCGTATCGTGCCCCCTTCCGGCATGGCGTGGGCGGCGTTGAGCACGATGTTTTGGATGACTTGGCCGATCTGGCCGGTATCGGCCTTCACCAGCCAGAGATCGTCGGGAATGGAGAGCCGGGGCGCCACCGGTGAGCCGCGGAGGATAAAGGTGGCCGAGTCCTTGATCGTGCCAGCCAGGTCGGCGGTCTCCTTGACCGGTGAGCCGCCGCGGGCAAAGGTTAGGAGTTGGCCGGTAAGCTGCTGCGCCCGGCCACACGCCTTGTCGATTTCCGCCACGTGCCGCTGGAGAGTGTCGTCGGGCGGCAGTTGCATGGCCAAAAGCGAGAGGTTGCCGGTGATGGCGGTGAGGAGGTTGTTGAAGTCGTGGGCAATGCCGCCGGCCAGCAGTCCCAGTGAGTGGAGGCGTTGTTCCCTGAGCCGTTCTTCCGCCAAGCGCTGGCTGATGTCGCGCAGCACTGCGCCGTAGAGTGAGGGATTGCCCTGGCTGGCAAAGGAAAAGCATGAGATTTCCACTGGAATAATGGAGCCGTCGTTGCGCATCATGCGGATGGCGCAGGGGGGCTCGGAGGACCCGGCCTGCAGGGCGGCGATGAGGCGGGCAAGCCTGCGGTGGTCTTCGGCATGGACGAGCTGCTGGAGCGAGGCGTCCATGAGTTCCGCGGTGGGGCGGTGGAGCAGGTTCTCGGCCGCCTTGTTGACAAAGAGCAGGGCGCCGTTGTTGTCGAACAGGATGATCATGTCCGACGACGACTGGGCGATCAGGCGAAAGCGCTCTTCGCTTTGCCGGAGCTCCGCCTCCATCCGCACCCGGGGGGTGACGTCGTTGCACAGGCAGAGCACAGCGGGCCGGCCCTCCCATTCGATGCGCGAGGCCACGCCCTCAAGCCAGCGTGTTTCGCCTGACTTGTCGATGAAGCGCAGGCGGAAGGCCGGATCGTCCATCTTGCCAAGTATGCGGTTGTGGTACCGTTTTGCCGTGAGCGCGCGGTCCTCTGGATGCACAAGCGAGAGGACATCCCGGTGGAAGAACTCTTTTTCGCTATACGTAGTTGCGGCCAGGGTGGCCCGGTTGGCAAAGACGATCTTGCCGTCCTGGACGACGAACAAGAACTCGCGGGCGTTGTCCACCAGGGCCTGGTAACGGTCCAGGGCGTCCTTGGTTTCGGTAAGATCTTCGTGGAGCACGATCACCGCCTCCACGGATCCAGTGGCGTTCAAGGAGGGAAAGAGGTGGGTGCGGAGCCATCGCGCCCGGCCAGGCAGGCCCGAGTCAGCGGGATCGTAACGGTAGATGGGCAACAGCACTGTCTCGCCCGCCAGGGCCCGGCGGAAGGCGGGCGCGCCGCTTTCCGCCAGTTGGGGGTCGGCGAACACGTTGTAGCGTTCGAGGGCAATGTCGGCAGGCACGTCCCACAGGCGGCGCCAAGCCGCGTTCACCTGGCGGAGGGTGCCGTCAGGGCTGAAGATTTGGCTTGCGACTGGAGAGAGGTCGAATATCTTTTTATAGATCTCGGTTGCCATAGCGCAATCAGCTTGCACGATAGGTGATCCGGCTGGGATTGTCAATGTGAAGGGAACCGGCTTTTTTGCTCGCAATTTTGCTCTCAATGCCGCAAACCGACCACCTATGAGCGACGCGAATCTGGCAGAAGATTTTTCTTACGCCGTGCGCCTGCACGGCGAGGGGCGGTACGCTGAGGCGGAAGAGCTGTATCGGCGCTTGCTCGACCGGCTGCCCGACAACGTGAACCTTCTTGTCAACTATGGACTGCTGTTGCGGGAAAGACAGCGCCATGCCGAGGCCTTGGCGATGTTGCGGCGGGCGGTCAACCTCTCGCCTGCCAACCACGGCGCATGGCTTGCCCTGGGCGCCGCCTGCGAAAGCGCTGGCAGGCTCCAGGATGCCCTTGCCGCCTTTGGCCGGGCCGTGACCCTTGCCCCTCATGATCCTCGTGGCTGGAACAATCAGGGAAAGGCGCTCTATCTTTTGGGACGAACGGAAGAAGCCCTTGCCTCTTTCCAGCGGGCCGTCCGCCTCCGGCCCGATTATCCCCTCGCCCTGGCCAATCTTGGCGTGGCCCTGCACGCCCTCGAACGGTTCGCCGAGGCGGTGGCCTGTCTGGAGCGGGCCGCGGCCATGCAGCCACAAGATACTGATGTCTTGTATAACTTGGCGAGCGCCTTAGCCCTGGCCGGCAGGCGGGAAGACGCCGTGGCCCGTTTCCGGCAGATCCTTGGCCTGGACGCCAACCATGCGCCGGCCCGGCACATGTTGGCCGCGCTTACCGGCGCAACGCCCGATACCGCCGCGCCGCGGGACTACGTGCAAACGGTGTTCGACCAGTACGCCGCCCGGTTCGAGGCGCACATCACCGGGGTCCTCGGCTATACGGCGCCAACCGCCTTGCGCCGCCTGGCCGATACCATTGCCCGGCGGCGTTTTGCCCGCGCCGTGGACCTGGGATGCGGCACCGGTCTGGCCGGCCTCGCCTTTCGCGATACTGTGGAGCAACTGTGGGGGGTGGATCTTTCGGCGGCCATGTTGGCGGAGGCGCGGGCAAAGGGAATTTACGACCGCCTGGAACAGGAGGACATTGTCGCCTTTCTTCACGCCTGCCGGCAAGAGGCGTGGCGGTTCGATCTGCTGCTCGCCGCCGATGTGCTTATCTATCAGGGCGGGCTGGAGCCGCTGTTTGGCGCCGCCGTCGCCCGTCTCGCTCCTGACGGGCTTTTTTTGTTTTCCGTCGAGACGCTAGATAGGCACGACAAGGGGGCAGGATTTATGTTGCGGCCCAGCGGCCGCTTTGCCCATCATCCGGATTACGTGGCCGCCTGCGCCTGCCGGTGCGGCCTGCGCGTGCTGGCCCGCCGGCCGATACGGCTGCGCAAGGAGCAAGGGGTATGGCTTGACGGCCTTGTGTGCGCCCTTGGCCGGGCGTCAGCCGCCATCGCCGCGTAACTTGCGGTCGAGCTCGGCGAAGAGATCGCGTTTTTTCTTGTCCTGTTCTGCGATGATCGCATCCACCTTGGCGGATTTCTGTTGTTTTTCCCGCTGAAAGCGCTCCAGGTCGCGGGCAAGGCCGGCCTCCGGCGCTTCCCGGTCCAGGGATTCGATCTTCAGGTGGTCGGCGATGAACAGGGTTGTGGTGAACGGATCCTCCACCGGCTCGATAATGCCCTGGTCGGCCAGACGGCGGCAGAGCAACCGGCCCCATTCCGGAGTACGGTCGAGGAGCTCGCATACCGCCTCCACCGACGGCGGCCGGCCGTGCCGGTCGCGCAGCACCCGGATGGCGGCCACGAAGAGGTGTGCCTCCTCGTATGGGCTGGCGGCGGGGCGGGCCATTATTCTCCCTCGAACTCGGTCAGGGCGTAGATGGCATAGCCCTTTTCCCGCAGGAGCTTTTCGCCGCCCACGTCGGGCAGGTTAACGATAAAAGCCATCTCGGCGACCGTTGCCCCCAGCTTTTCCACCAGATGCGCCGCGGCCAGGGCCGTGCCGCCAGTGGCCAACAAGTCGTCCACCAGGAGCACCCGGTCGCCCTCGTTGAGGCCGTCTTTGTGGATCTCCATCGTGTCGCTGCCGTACTCCAGCTCGTATTCTTGCTGCACGACTTCGGCTGGTAGCTTGCCGGCCTTGCGGATCGGCGTAAACCCCTTGCCGAGCGTATAGGCCAAGGCGCCGCCGAGGATGAAGCCGCGCGCCTCGATACCAACGATCACGTCAAAGGGCACATCACCGCTGATGTACCGTTGGGTGAGGTTGTCGATCACCAAGCGGAATCCCACCGGATCCTTGATCAGGGTGGTGATGTCGCGGAACATGATCCCTTTTTTGGGGTAATCGGGCACGGTGCGGATCTTGGACTTGATGGGCATGGTGGCGTTCTCCTTGGCAACGGTTTTCGGCGTCAAAGGGCTCTGGGGCGGTGCTGGAATCAGGCGTTGCAGCCGTCGTCGTATTCGGCCACAGCGGGAATGGTGGCGAGCAGGAGCTTGAGCACGTTGGCCGCGTTGCGCCGCATGGTGTCGAGGATCATCTCCCAGGTGACCGATTCTTCACCCTCGCGCCAGCAGTCGTAATCCGTGGACATGGCGATGGAGGCGTAATGCATCTTCTTTTCCCGCGCCAAGTTTACCTCGGGCACGGTGGACATGTTGATCACGTCCGCTCCCCAGGCGCGGAACATATGGCTTTCGGCGCGGGTGGAGAACCGCGGCCCCTCGATGGTGATCACCGTCTTGCGCGTATGGTGCGGGATGTTCAACTCTCCGGCCTTGGCCGCCAGGAGGCCGATAAGGTTGTGGCAAAAGGGATCGGCCATCGGCGTGTGGATCACCTCGCTGGTATCGAAGAAGGTCAGCTCCCGTTTGCGGGTAAAATCGATGAACTGGTCGGGAAACACGAGATGGCCGGGGGCGATCTCCTCCCGCAGCGAACCCACGGCGGTGGTGGCCAGGATATGGGTGCACCCCTGGTCGTGCAGGGCCCAGATATTGGCCCGGAAGTTGACGCCAGTGGGATAGATGGAGTGGTCCTTGCCATGCCGGGCGAGGATGACCACCGGCACCCCCTCGATCTCACCGCAGGTGAGCGGTGAGGAGGGGGGGCCGTAGGGGGTGGAGACCGTGATTTCCCGCGGGTTTTTGAGCAGGTCTGGATCGTCGAGTCCTGAGCCGCCGATGATGCCGATGGTAATGGTCATGAAAGCCTCCGCGTGCGGTTGGGGACCGTATGGGTGCGGCGGTTTGCCGCGCCTTTTGCCGGCAGGCGAGAAAACGATTGCCGCGCTGCCGTCCTATGGGTATAAAGTGAGAGAAGGGTTGTCAACAATAGAAGTCGCTTTTTCCGGCTCGTCAGGCGGGCCGGCTCAAACCCGGCACAGGAGAGAGAAATCATGTTTGGCTTGGGAATGCCGGAGTTGATCGTTATTTTGGTGATCATCGTCATCGTTTTTGGTGCCGGAAAGCTGCCCGAACTGGGCGCGGGCCTTGGCAAGGGAATCAAGAATTTCAAAGAGGCCACCCGCGGCGACGATGGCGAGACCAAGAAAATCGACGATAGCGCGGATCCGGCGAAAAAGGACGAGGCTTGAGCCTGTTCCCAACCGCTCGTACGATTCTCCTCCCCCAACCCGTTTCGTTGAAGAGGCGCACATCATGTTTGGACTTGGAACCCCGGAACTCATCGTCATCCTGGCCATCGCCTTTCTCGTCTTTGGCGGCAAAAAGTTGCCCGAAGTCGGCGCGGGCCTTGGCAAGGGCATTGCCTCTTTCAAGCGCGGCCTGCGCGAGGTTGACGATCAGGCCCGGCAGGCAAGCGAGGGGGGCGCGCCGTCTGCGGCCGAACCCGTTGCCGAGCTGGAGGGCACGGGCGGCAAGAACGCCTGAGCCCTCGTCCCTGCGTCGCACAAGCCCGTTTTTCACCAGGCTGTCAGTCGTCGAAATCGCCGGCCGGGCCCTTGTCTGAGGTGAGGGTGGCGGCCCGGGCGACGATCTTCTCCTTGGTCCACTCGGCAGGATCCTCGATGCGGCTCGCCTTGGGGCCGAGATCGTGGGAGCCGGTTTGCAGGATCGCCTCCACGGCAAGCGGCGCCGTGTCGCTGGCCCCCATTACCTCGTTCAGCATCCAGTACACGAAGTCCTCCACTCTCTGGACCATCCGCTCGCGGATTTCCGCTGGCTGGGCGTGCAGCCGGTTCTCAAAGGGCAGGTTGAGTTTCTTGTAGTTGCCGCCCTTCCATCCCTGCTTTGCCGCATAGGCCACCATCTCCTGCCATACTTCGTCGCTCACTCCGGCGTCCGGCAGTTTTTTGAAGTTGCCGTCCGCGTCGAGGATGGCGTTGCCGTAGTCGTTCACCTCCACGCCCCAGGAGAGCATTTGCAGGGCCGTGGCCACGTTGGCCTTGGTGGTGTGGGTCTCCTGGGCGATGCGCCGTAGCCGTTCGGAGCTGTTGCCCGATGTGCCGTGTTGGGCGCCGGAGATCTTGTAAGGCGCGAGCGCCGCGTGAATCTCGGCCGTGAGCTCCACTTGGATGCCTTGATCGCTGGCCTCGATGCCGTGGGTGGTGCCGTTGTTCAGGGCGATCCAGTCGGGAAAGATGCCGTGAGCGTTGAGCCCCTGGATGAGAAAAAGGGCGTCCTCCACGGTGGAGAGCCCTTCCTTGCCCTTGATCTCGCCCACTTCGGTCTCCAGGCCGGCCCAGGCGGGCACGAGCGGGGCCAGTTCGATATTGGCCAGAAGGTTCTGGTCGTCGGGCAGGTGGGAGGCGTCGATGGCGATGGAGGTGATGCCGGCGTCGAACATGGAGGGGATCTCCACCTTGGCAGTGGCGATGTCCGCCTCTTTTTTGATGCCGTAGTGGTCGGCGTGGATGGCCACGGGCACGGTGATGCCCATCTCGTTCATCACCGCATCCACCTGGCGGGCGATATTCCAGTAGTTGACCGCGCAATAAGCGTTGACGCCACCCTCTGACTTGGCGATTTCGATGATCAGCGCGGCGTTGGCCCGCTGGGCGGCCCGCAGCGCGCCGCGGATCACAAAGAGGTTGCGGCCGTTGGCCGCCATGGTCATGGCCTTGCCCTTGGCCATGAGGGCGCGGTCGATGACCTTGCCGCTGACGATCAGGGCCTGGGAGTTGGGAAAGAGCTTTTTGATGTTCGGGGGACGGCCGATTTCCAGCGCCCGCGTGAAGTCTGCCTTGGCGATCGTCATGGGTTCCTCCTCCTTACGCTTTTGCGAAGGCTGTTGTTGTTTTGCGGCCAGGACGGCACCACCGTTCTGGCCATAGGCCTTTGATGATAATGGCAAAGGGC
>WFOD01000124.1 GCA_015488275.1 Deltaproteobacteria bacterium | reverse complement strand
GCGCGGGACTCATGCAACCTGGAGCACAACTCCTGGAACTTGCGGGCCAGCATACCGATCTCATCCTCCCCGCCGGGCAGGCACATCCGCTGACAGCCGGTTCCCTCTTCTGGGAAACGGTCCATCGCCCGGGCCAGCATCCCCAGACGCCGCGCCACCAATAAATCGAAAAAAAAGAACAGCAGGGCGGCGACCACCAGCACGGTGAGCACGCAGATGACGAGCAGCAAGCGATTGTTGGCATGGATGCTCGCCAAGGCCCAGTCGATGGGGAGCGTGATGCTCAACCCCCCCCGGATATCCCCCTCTTTATAGCCCTGCTGCGCATGACACTCGAGGCAGGACTTCTCCACGTACAATGGCGCGATGTAGCGGAGCACCGAGCCCTGGTCGGTCTTCTGGATCTCAGCCACCTCATGGATACCCTCCCGTTCAAAACGGAGGAGGCTCCGGCGCTCGAAATCGTCCGGCGCATTGGCCGGATTGATGGGTTTCAAGGTCGTGACCCGGTAGCGAAAGTTCCCCTCCCGGGCCGAATACTCGGACAGCTCCCGGGTGACCATCGCTGGATTGCGCTTGACGAAGTGCCGGCCGCTCGTGTCAACGATCTCGGTATCCACCTTGAGAAAGGGATTGGGCCCCACTCCTGGCTGCATGAGCACAAAAAGGCCGTTATGGTCTGCTACCCATTTTCGCGTGAGCAGCACCTGTTTATGCAGCATCCTCGCCTGGCGCACCGCCTGGGTGAGAAGGAGTTGGTGCTGAAAGGTAGAGGTGCGGTAAAAGGTTATGCCGTAGGACACGGCCACCACGAGAGCGACGAACAGAATAAACTTGGTGCGCAAACGCATCTTGCCGAGCTCCACCACGCTGCATCCTCTCCCCTTTTTCTGCGTTGAAGCACGCCCCATGCCAACCCCACAAGCCATGCCTGACGGTCATGGCGTTTCCTGTCCTCGGCAAGGCGCCGAATCAGCCTTGTCCGGCCGGACAACCACACGTTGCCCGCCCACCAGCCGCAGCCAGTGGCGAACGGTGATCCGGAAAAGATGTCGCCACCAGATGATACCATACGGTAACACCAACTTGACAGAGGAAAACAAACGGCAGGAGGCGTCAGGCCGCCGGGAAGCAGGGGCGAAAGACCAGTTGCTGGGGCAAGGTAGGCAGAGGCTTGCCTATAAAATAACCTTGGGAATAATCGATGCCCAGGGCACAGACCTTGCGATGCACCGCGGCGCTATGGACAAACTCGGCCACGGTGGTGATGCCGAGTTCCCGGCAAAAGGCGACCACGGCCCGCACCAGCACCTCGGCGTCGGGGTCGGTATCCACCTGTTTGATGAGCGAGGCGTCGATCTTGACCGTATCGACACCAAGGCGCAGGACATGGGCAAAGTTGGCGTATCCGGCGCCAAAGTCGTCCACGGCCACAGAGCAGCCACACTCCTTGAGGTGCGAGACGAAGCAGGCCACGGTCTCGTAGTCGTCCACCCCCTCACTCTCAAGGATCTCAAAGGTCAGCCGCCGCGCAAGGGCGGGAAACTCAAGAAGCTTGGCAGAGATGAACTCGTGCACGCCTGGATCAAGGATATCGGTGACGGTCAGGTTGACCGACAGGCCGCAATCACACTCCTGAAAGGCGGCAAAGCACCTACCGATCACCGCCCTGGTGAGGGCGGGGTAGTAGGCAGAGCCGCGGGCCACGTCGAGAAAACGCGCGGGAGCCAGGATATTGCCCTGCGGATCGCGCAAGCGCATCAGGCACTCGTACTTGACCACCGCGCCGGTGCGGTTATCGACAATGGGCTGGAAGTAGACGAGCACGCCGTTGTGCTCAATGGCGTGGCGTACCGCGGAAAGAATGGCGAGATTGGCGGCCACCACCTGCTGCGTGTCGAGATCGTCGCTATACACCAGGTATTTGGATCGACGCGACCGCTTGATCCGCTTGAGGGCCATATCCGCGGTCTCAAGCAGCGGTCGCTGCCCCGATACGCCGACCGAGAGCGAAACCGCGATGAGTTGGCCGCTGCAATCAAACGGTTGCCGCTCGACCAGTTCGATCAGCCCCTGGGCGACCTGCTCGGGCTGATAACCAGACGACGGCTCGACGAGCATCCCGAACTCGTCGCCGCCAAGACGGTAGCAACGGGCCTCGGGCTGGGAGGCGGCAAAGCGGCGGAGCCTTTCGGCGACAGCGCAAAGCAGGCGATCCCCGGTATGCACCCCGTAGAGATTGTTGATCTGCTGGAAGGCGTCGAGGTTCAGCAAAAAGAGCAGAGGATGCTGGTAGTGTTTTTCGTCCCGGTCAAAGGCGAAGCGGTTGGCCAGGCCGGTCAAAGGATCAGTGGACGCGGCGGCGGCCAACGCTTCTTGCAGCTCCTCCAGCCGGACTCTCTCCCGCTCCACCCGCAGCAAGAGAAAGACGACCAAGAAAATCGCGCCAAGAAAGGCGGCGAGAAACACGTAGGAGACCGCGCCCCAAAAGAACATCCTCCCCTGGTCTTCTTCCGCGTAGTGTTGCCGGAGATCTCTTAGCGGGGCTAAACGGTCTGGCCGGAGGAGCGCGGCGAGGATATCGGTATACCGGGGAAAAGCCTCGACAAAGATCCGCAAGTGACCCAGAAAGGCTTGGTGGATGGCCTTTGCCTGGGCAGAGGCCGTGTGTGGAGGAGAAAGAGCCGCCATTGCCTGGCGCAAATCGGCGAGCAGCTTGACGTCCAGCCCGCTGCGGATCCGGAAGACCAAGGAGGCGATGGCGGATAGGCGGTCGAGATAGGCGGGATCCCGCACATCGGTAACCTCGATCGCCCGGCGCAGGAGGACAGGGATATAGGCGGAAGCGTTCTTGACCGTGGCGTTGGCGGTAAGAAAACGTTGGATCAGCAATCTGCGCCGCTCCATCTGCGCCTGATACCGGCCGAGAAGGCGTTTTGCCGTGGTGTGTCCCCCTGCGCCGTTCACCTCGCGGTGGCGCGCCACAAGAGAGGCGAGACCGGCCTCAAGGCGGCGTTGCGCAATGTGGATACGGTCATAATCATGGTAGAGGAAAAAGGCGCTGCGCAGGATCTCGTCCACAAGGGCTTCGTCAAGACGGATCACCTCGGCCAGGGCCTGCTGGAGCAAAAGGCGGCTCAAAGTCTGCTGCCGCACCATGCCGTTGACCCGCAAAAAGGCGGCGACCACGACGAGGGCGCCGAGAACGACGCCGTAGACCTTCGCCCGCCGCAGCGTCATGGCCGCGCCTCCAGAGCAGCGGCGGAAGGGGTGGTGTGCGCTGTGCGCAACACCGTCTCGGCGCTGTCATCCGCCGCTACAGCAAGAAGATCGGGCAGACGGCCGGTCAGCGCCCGGATAAAGGCGGCCAGGGCCCGCCGTTCCGCAGGGGGCAGGGCGATACCGAGGTTTTGCCGCGCCACCTTGGCGATGGCTGCGTCAAGGGACGCCACTGCTCCATCATGAAAGTACGGCGCGGTAAGGGCCGCGTTGCGCAGGGAGGGGACCCGCAAAAGCTCGTGCCGGCTGGCCGGGAAATCATGCTTCGCCCCGCCGCCAGGGCCATCCCGCCGGTCTTGCAGCACGGCGGTGAGCAAGGCGTTTGATTGCAGCGAATTACCGCCAAAATTCGCCCCGTTGTGGCAAGAAACACATCCCAGTTCTTTAAAAAGATGGTACCCCCTGGTCTCCACAGGCGATAGACCGCCCTCGCCACGGAGGAACCGGTCAAAACGGCTATCCGGCGTCGCCAAGCTGCGAAGGAACTCGACAAGGGCCTCAAGCACACCCTCGTAGTCCACCCTATCCTTGCCGTAG
>WFOD01000123.1 GCA_015488275.1 Deltaproteobacteria bacterium | reverse complement strand
GGATAGACCTTGAGCATGGTGATCCGTTGCCGGCCATCGGCCTCCTTGAACGAGGCGAGGTAGCTGTAGTCGGCCAGGAGCTTGGCGATCACCTTTTCCAGGGGCAGGCCGTCGAGCTTGATGGTTATCGGCCGGTCTTGGACCTTTTCCGCCAGGTAGACGGTCATCTGCTCTTCCCCGGCCAGGCGGGCGAGGATGGTGCGCAACGGAACCTTTTCGGCCGTCAGGCTGACCTTGCCGCCAGCGGTCTTTACCACCAGCCCCCCGTTTTGGCACAGACCAGAGCCAGGGAGGATGAAGGTAAAGAGCGCGGTGATGAGCACTGACCAGCGGGTTGTCTGCATGGGGGTCGTCAAGCACCATCGCCCCAGTGGCGGGGGCAGATGATTGTGGGATCCGTCGGTGGACGCCGGGCCCGGAAATGCTTTAAGCATCGTCATTCCTTTCACGCTTGGCCGTGACCACGGCCAGTGCGAAGGGACGGCGCCCTGGGAAAACGCAGATCAGGCGCTGTGGCGCGGTGGGGGCGTGGGAATGTCGGTTTCGGCGCTGGTTAAGATGGCCATTTGTTCGGTGCCCGGGAGACGTGACACCGTGATGGCCGGCAGTTCGATGGCCCCTTGGGGGTAGAACTGGTCACTCCGGACAACAACAAAGATCTTGTGCGTCTCCTGCGTGGCCGGAGTGGCGAGAAGGGCGCGTTGCCCGGTCAAGATCCGCAGCGACGTGATGAGTTCGCCGAGGCTGTTTTCTCCTGGCAGGGGGGCGCTGCTCAAGGCCTGGAGGGTATGGATGACCTGCCGGAGCTCTTGCTGGTCCACCCCGCGTTCCGTGCCGGTTTGCACAAGCGGCGGCAGTCCGCTCCACGCCACCGCCAAGGCGAGGAGCAGGCACAGGCTTTGCCGTGCGGAGCGCAGGATGGTGAGTTGACCAAGTACCCTCATATTTCTTACGATACCGTCCGCCAAGGGGTGGGTCAAGAAATTTTGCGCGCTCGTCCTTCATATCCGGGAGAAGGGAAATGGTGTATACTAAAAAGAGTGGATGCTGGCGGCCGTCCTTGTCTCGTGAGGCCGCTCGTCGCCAGTCCCCCGTTGCATGTCTTGGAGGGCGTTTGCCGATGCGGTTGTTTGTTGTTGGGTGTTGCTCCATGATGATGGCGGCGGTCTTTGCCGTTCCGGGCGCGCAAGGGAGCGTGCCCCACACCGGACAGACGCGGTGCTACGACGACAGCAAGGAGATTGCTTGCCCTGCCCCTGGCGAGCCGTTTTACGGTCAAGACGGCAACTACGCCCATCTGCGGCCGCCGCGCTACGTCAAGCTCGATGGCCAGGGCGGCGAGCTGCCGGATACGGCCACGGAAGAGGATGGCTGGACCATGACCCGCGACGAACGTACCGGCCTGGTGTGGCAGATCCGGAGCGCGGATCTCGACTTCCGCACCTATGCCTATTCATGGTGTGACCCTGACGCAACGACCAACGGCGGCAACGAAGGCGGCTGCCCTGGCACCGACGGTTTCCTCGCCACGCTCAACGGCGAACGCCTTGATCCCGCCTATGGCGGCCGCAGCGATTGGCGGCTGCCGACCGTGGAAGAGGCGGTGTCGATCCTCGCCCTGGACGAGACCACCGGACCTTCTTTTGTACGGGAGTTCTTTCCTTTCCTTACCGGGCTTTCCTATCTCTGGACCGCCCAGACGGTAGCCGGCGCGCCGGAGTTGGCCTACAAGGTGGGGGTCGCTTTTCCCAGCCAGAAATTCAACGTCGGGGTGGCGGAGCAGGATTTCAAGGTCAACCGTTACCACCTGCTGGCCGTGGCCGGTGCCCGGCCGGCGCATGACTTTGTGGCCAACGGAGATGGCACGGTGACCGATCGTGGCGCAGGGCTCATGTGGTCGCAACGCTATCTTGAGGGAGATTTTACCTGGCAGGAGGCCCTGGCGGCCGCCGAGGCGGCCACCCTGGCCGGTTACGACGACTGGCGCTTGCCCAGTGTCAAGGAGTGGGTCTCGATCCTCGATTACACCCGCAGCAAGCCGGCCATTGCCAGCGTCTTTCCTGATCCGCCCTCTGGCGTCGGCTTTTGGACCGCCACCACATATGCCCCTGGCCCCACGAGCGCCTGGTACGTCCGCGGCGATAACGCCACCATCTTTCCCAAGGACAAACGGCAGTTGTACAAGGTGCGGCTGGTGCGCGACATCCCGCCTTCGCTCGCGGTTGGCGATGTGGACGGTAACGGCGCAGTGGAGGTGGGCGACGCAGTCCTTCTTCTGCGCCTGTTGGCCGGCCTGCCCATCCCCGAGGGGACCACGATATACTCCCAGGCCGCAGTGGATGGCTCCGGCCGCCTGGGACTGGCCGACATAGCGCATATTTTCCGTCTGCTCGCAGGCCGGTAACAGGCCGGTGGAAAACGGGCGGGGTGCGGCACATGGACGTGTCGCCGGATTCTGCGGTTCTTTTCGTCTTGGCCAACCGTGGTCGAAAAAGTCAGGGATGACTTTTTCGCCGGACTGGTAAAAGAGAGCTTATATTTTTATGGGGCGGCCTCCAACCATTGGCGCGACGGTGGCGCTTTTCCTGTTTGCCTGTTTGGCGTGGTGGCTGGCCCGCGGTCCTTTGGGCGATCCTGTCCGCCCGCCTCCCGTGGCACCTCCCTCCCATGCCCCCTCTCCGGCCCCTGC
>WFOD01000122.1 GCA_015488275.1 Deltaproteobacteria bacterium | reverse complement strand
CGGTGAAGAGCAGGGCTAGGTACTGGAAGTATTTCCAGACCACAGGCTCGTCACTGCGGGTGATGCGCCGCTCGTTGAGCTGTTGGGTGACCGAGACGATGTTCTGATCGTACTCGAGGAGCAGCTCGTCGGGCAGCTCGGGCCGCTGCTCCGCCGGCAGGTGCAGGCAGAGCGCGTGGTGGAAGCGGTGGACGTTGTTCTCGTCCACCCCCTCCAGCGACTCGTCGCGCAGGTGCTCGGCGAGCTGGTCGAAGCGTTCCACGCCGAAGAGCGCCAAAAGCCACTGGTTCAACACCAATTTGCGGTTGAAGGGCACCGAAGACCGTGGTTTTCTCTTTCGTCCCCGCGCCATCAGATCGCCTCTTTTCCTTTGCCGCTCATCCGTTGACAAGAACAATGGTTGTCGCTCACTTTTCGGCCGCAAGTGAGCGACAAACCGGTTTGCGTCGCATGGCTGAACATCAAAACACCTCCCTCCCCTCAACGATGTTGAGCAGGGCGGGAAAGGCCAGCACCGCCGCACGCCGCCCCCGGCCCGGCTGCAGCTCGCGCAGGACGCCTTTTTCCCGCAGGACCCCCAGGAACCGCCGGGCCGTCGGGCCGGGGATCTCCGCCCCCTGAATGAAATCCGACGCCCGGAAGATCGGCCGGGCGAAGATCCAATCCAAGGCCCGGACCGCGTATTGCGAACGCGTCATCTCCGGCAGCCGGTGTTTGAGCTCGTCATGAAGATTCAGGATGGCCCGGGTACGCGCGAGGTTCTCCTCGGCCTGCGCCCGCACCGCCTCGATGAAGAACCGGCACCAGCCGCTCCAGTCGTTGTCGCGGGACACGGCGAGCAGGCGATCGTAGTATTCGTCCCGCCGCGCCTCCAGATAGGCGCTGATGTAGAACATGGGACGCTGGATCAGCCCCGCCTGCCAGAGGAAGAGGGGCACCAACATGCGCCCCAGGCGGCCGTTACCGTCCAGGAAAGGGTGGAGCGCCTCGAACTCGGCGTGGAGGATGGCGAGCTGCACGAGCCGGTCCGGCACCTCGTCGTGGAGGTAGCGTTCCCAGGCGTCCATCGCAGCGGGCAATCGGCCTGCATCGATGGGGACGAAACGGGCATCATCGATGTCGCAAGCCGGCGGGCCGATCCAGTTGGGAATCTTCCGGTACTCGCCCGGTGCCTTGTGCTGGCCGCGCACCCCGGCGAGCAGCACCCTGTGGGCTTCACGGATCACCCGCTGCGACAGCGGCAGGGTCGCCAAAAGCCTTTCAGCCTCGCGCATGGCTGCCCGGTAGTTCAGCACCTCGCGAATGTCGTCCCGACGTTCCGGGGAGGCCCTCTCCTGCCCCGCCTCGAATTCGAGGACCTCGCCCATGGTGGCCTGCGTGCCTTCGATAACGTGACGACAGTACCGCTTCCTGGATAGTCAGCGGCGGAAGCAGCACGTCCGGGTTCGGCACCGCCGCGAGCATGCCGTCGTAACGGGCCACCGCCGCGGCCGCTGGTCCCAGCAGGGGGATCAGGGTCTCCCATTGCAGGGCCTTGGGGGGGAAGCGGCCCTCATGATAACGGACCGGCGCCATCATCCATCCTCCGTGGCGAACATCAAGCGCAGGAAATCCTCCTCGATGAGGCGTACCTTCCAGGTGTCGTCAGGGGCCTTCAGGTTCTCCAGGTTGTTGTCGCCGTTGACGTAAATGAGGTCGAACTCGCTGTCCTTGCTCGAATAGCCCTGTTTCCGGAACCACTCGTCGAGCACCAGGTTGTCCTGCTCGACACCTTCGGGGTCTTCGCCGCCGGGCCGGTTGCGCCAGATGACGAGCACCTTGCGGCCGTCGCGGGTGGCGCCGGTGACGGTGCGGAACCACCATGGGCCGGAGGCCTCCTGTTTGAGCCGGCCTTTGAGCCGCAGCCGGCCCTCGTCGTCGCGCTCGAACCGGGCGGCCAAGGTCTGAGGCGCGGCCATGTGCTCGACAGTGAGGCCGATGAGCCAGTTGAAGGTCTCGATGAGATCGACCTTTACCTCCCGCGACTCGTCCGAGCCGGGCCGTTTGACCTTGAGGGTATAGGCGGTGGGGTCGGTGAAGGCGGCGACGTTCAAGAGGGACTGACTGCCCCGGGTCTCCACCTCGAGCATGTAGCGCAGGACGTACTGCTCCCGGAACCGGTCCGGCCCCCGGGCTTCCGCCCAGTCGAACACCCCCTGCAGGGCCGAGGCGCGCTTGAGCTCCAGGTTGTTCAAGGTGTCCTCGTAGGACTCGAGACGCACCACCTTGAAGATGCGCGGGCCGCGCTCGGCCTCCTCGGCCGTGGCCGGCCGCTTGGGCCTGCCGTCCTTCCACTCGGGGGAGAAGGTGACCTTTTTCAGGCGCGGCAGGAGCACCGTATCGAAGTAGTCGCCCTGCTCGACCAGGATGAACTTGCGCCGGCCGCCGTCCTCACGGTTGAGGTTGATGACCGCGTGACCGGTGGTGCCGGAACCGGCGAAATAGTCGAGGGTTGTCCTGCCGTTGCCCACCCTGACGACCCGTTCGATCAGCCCGACTGGCTTCGGACTGGTGAACCTCGTGTCCGGGAGCAGCGCCCGCAGTTGTCGAATGCCGTCCTGATTGTGCCCCACCTCGTCGTATTTCCAGATGGTGCGAGGCACGAGATCGCCGACCTCGCTCAAGAAGCGCTTGTATGCAGGGACACGATTACTGCCGTCCGCTCCCCACCAAACCCGTCCTTCGGCCATGTTACGCTCGTGTTGTTCCTGTGTGTACCGCCACACAGCGTTCCTGTTGGGCCAAATCTCTTCGCCCGTCTTCGGATGGATGATCGGATAATACAGGTTTGGGCGCTCCTCAGCGGTCTTGTTGCACTTGTAATCTCCGGCCTTCCAGGGACCTCGCGGATCGTTGTCCGGATTCTTGTACGCCTTGTCCTGACTGGGATCGCGAGGAAGGCGTCCCGGCGACCACGCCGATTTGCTGCGGGCAAAGAGCACGAGGAAATCGTGGTCGTCGCTGAGCCACGTCGCATCGTTGGCAGGCGCGTACTTCTTCTGCCAAATGATGTTGGCGATGAAGTTGGCGTCTCCGAAAGATACTGCGAGAGCCTTTCGCAGATTGTCCTGCTCGCCATCGTCGATGCTCGAAAAGAGACTTCCATCTTCCACCGAAAGCAGATCATGAGCGGCGTCAAAGCGGTTCAGCAGGGCCGTCAGCCAACTCGAGTGCTGGTAGTTGTCCTTGTACGCGAACCCGTCATTTCCCGTGTTGTACGGCGGATCGATATAGATGCACTTCACCTGCTCCCGGTAACGCTCCTGCATCAGCGACAGCGCCTGAAAGTTCTCGCTGTGGAACAGCACCCCGTCGGTCTGCCCGTCCAGGTCGCCGAGGGCCGCGAGCAAGCGGGCGGTAAAGCCGGAGTCGAAGTGGCGCGTGTCGATCATGGCCGAGGAGGGGACGCGGAGGGTGGGCGACAGGGCGACGAGGCCGTCATCCTCGGCGAACAGCCACCCCGGCCTCAGCCCCTTTCCCGGCCCTGGCTCCCTTACCTCATCGCTTCCTTCCCCGCTGCCCCGCTCGAGGAACCCCAGTTGCTCCCACTCCTGCCGCTGCGCCTCGTTGGCCACGATTTCGGGGAAAAATTCCTCGGGGATCACGCCGAGACGGACGCACCAGCTCGTCTCGGTGACGAACTTTTTCTTGAGCCACAGTTTTTTTTGAAAATCCTCGAGCTGGGCGAGGAAGTCGATGATCTTGTGGGCGATCCTGCGGATGACCTTGATCTTGGAGAGATACTGCTCCACCCGCGGCACGGATTCACTCTCGATGTCGTCGAGGTGCATGACCTCGTTCTTGATGTAGAAATCGAGCTCCCGGCGCAGGAAACCGCCCAGGTCCTTGTGGATGAAGTAGTCGAAGGTGTTGCGGGCGGTGTAGCGGTCGAGGTGGACGCGCAGGCGGGTGTTGTCTGAAAGCGTGCCGTCGGCGCGCACGTACTTTTTGCCGAGGACTTGGATCCAGTCGGCGAGCGCCGGCTCGGCCAGCCCCAGGACGGCCGCCTCGGCCGCGGCGTTGAGATCCTTTTGCGCCGGCGGTCTCTTCTTGCCCTGCCGCTCTGCTTCAGGCCAATCCTCCACCGTGGCGGGACGGTACTCGAAACGGATGACCAGCTCGCCCTCGTAGGGAATGGCGTAGACCCCCGGCTTGTACACCCGTTTCGAGAGAAAATCGCCCTCCGAGTAGTAACGGCGGAAGAAGCTGTAGAGGTGGTCGTACACCTCGGCCTCGAGGGCCTCCAGGTCCACGGCGTCCTCGGCCAGCCGGGCGCGCAGCTCCTTGACCTTGGGCAGGGTCTCGGGATCGGCGCCGAGTTTCTCGGCCTGGGCCACGGCCTCGGCCAGTTCCTTCTCCAGCGCCGCCCTGTCCGCCGGGCGGTACTGGGCAACGGCCTCTTCGACCTGCGGCAAGAGCTCCTTGTCGAGGAACTCCCTGATCTCGGCGCTCTTGACGTGCATGACGCGGTAGAAGCCAAAGTCCAGGTCGGGCTGGTCGAGCTGAAACAGCTCCTCGAGCAAGGTCTTCAGTTTTTCGTAGTTGCGGCTCATTGCTCGTCTCGTCCTTCTCGGTCGTCATCCCCGCGCCTATTCATATCACGGCCCAATGGATGGTGAACAGGGTCTCGGTGGCCGTCTTCCGCTTCCGGCGGCACGCCTTCGGCGACGGCGCGGTTGCGGCAGAGGAATATCTTTTCCAAAGGGGCCCTTGCTGGGTCAATCCTGAGAAGAGAAGGTACTCGTCGCGGTCGTAGGATGCAATCTCGAGCCGGGCCGGTTGGCGGTATGTTTTGGCGTCCAAGACGGCAAGGGGGGGAATTTCTCCTTGAGCTTGAGAGCCCATTGCTTGCGGATCGCCGCCTCCCACCCGCCGCGCCAGGGCGTGGACGTAATGCTTGGCTGCTGCGGGGTCAACTTTGCAGCCATGTCATCATCCTGGCTGGATTCCCCCGCGGTGTCAAGCGTGATGGCGAGCAACAGGTGGGCTGCTCCTTTCCGCTCCTCATCACGTCGATAAAGCGCTTACGGCCTGCTAGACCCGTCGCCGAGGGACATGCTTCGCGATATTTTATCCATCCGAGCCGGCGGAGTCCGGCGGCACCTCCCTGTGCCGCATACAGCCCGTTTTTCAACGGGCTACTATCCATCCCTACCCATTCCTAAGCTCCGTTTTGTCAGGCTGTCGCAGCCCCCATCCCCTCTGCTTTCTCGCTACCTGGCCGATAAAAAAGCGGACTCCCAAAGCACAAAAAAGCCTTGATAATGATAATGATACTTATTACTATTAGTACCGTCACAGGAAAGCTGGAAAGGCGCCGGTCAGGAATCGGGCGCGCCTAAGCCAGCAACATAAACGCCAGAAGGCACAAAACACCGTTGTGAAAGAGGAGAAAATCATGAAAAAATTTATTGCCGCCGGAATGTTGGCCATCGGACTTGCGGGTGTGGCTTGGGCTGGAGACGATCTCATGAAACAGGCCCAGGAGAATTTCCGTCCCATCCCGTTCAGTATCCCGGAGATCGAAGGCAACCCGATCACCACTGAAAAAATTGAGCTGGGCAAAATGCTCTATTTTGAGCCCCGTCTTTCCAAGTCCGGCCTGGTGAGCTGCAACTTCTGTCACAACATCGGCATGGGCGGCGATGACTTCCAGGAGACCGCCACAGGACACGGCTGGCAGAAAGGCCCGCGCAATTCGCCCACAGTCCTCAACGCGGTCTATAACATGGCCCAGTTTTGGGACGGTCGGGCCAAGGATCTGAAAGAGCAGGCCAAAGGGCCGGTTCAGGCCTCGGTAGAGATGAATAACACGCCTGAGGGTGCGATCAAAACCCTCAAATCCATGCCCGAGTACATCGAGATGTTCAGAAAGGCCTTTCCCGATGACAAGGATCCGGTCACCTTTGACAACATGGCTGCGGCCATCGAGGCCTTCGAGGCCACCCTCACCACCCCGGACTCCCGCTTTGATCAGTACCTGCGCGGCGAAGAGTCCGCCCTGAACAAGGAGGAAAAGAAAGGTCTCGCCCTGTACATGGAAAAGGGTTGCGTGGAGTGCCACGGCGGTTTGAACATGGGCGGCGAGGGGTACTTTACTTTTGGGGTGGTTGAAAAGGTCTCCGACGACATTCTCGGCGGCGATAAGGGCCGGGCCAAGGTCACCGCCGTGATCGAGGACGAGTACGTCTTCAAGGCTCCAAGCCTGCGCAACATTGAGCTGACTCCGCCCTACTTCCATTCCGGCAAGGTTTGGTCATTGGAAGAAGCGGTCAGGCTGATGAGCTCGGTGCAGCTGGGCACCGAACTCAACGACAAGGAGGTCAGCCTGATCACCACCTTTCTCAAGACCACCACCGGCCGCCAGCCGCAGGTGGAATACCCAATCCTGCCCGCATCCACCGATGCTACGCCCAAGCCTGTGCTCGACTGAGATCAGGCGCAACAAGCCCAACGGACATCATCAGATAGAACAGACAGGGGGAGCAGCCATCCGGGCTGATCCCCCTGTCTGTTTTCCTGTTTGGCGGCCGTCATCCATATTTCGCTTGTCGAGAGAGTTTTCGCGATAGTTTTGTCACGGATCAGAAGGGAGGCGAAACAGCCGTTGCCTCCCACCCGGCCAATGAGGAGCGCATCCTCGCCTTTCTTGCTGAGAAAAGCGGCGCCACTTTCTCGCCGGAACTCGCGGACGCGATCTGCCAGCTCCGGATCCAGGCCGCCGCCGGCCCGGCCGACATCCCCACCGCGGGCGCGACCACCGTGGGTCCCGCGCCCTGGGACGCGG
>WFOD01000121.1 GCA_015488275.1 Deltaproteobacteria bacterium | reverse complement strand
GCGCGGCCGCCTCTTCCCGCGCCCGGGCGATGAGCGCCTCGGCCTCCCGCTTGGCCGCCGCCAAAATCTCATCCGCCTCGGCCTTGACGGCCGCCATATCGGTCACCTCGATGGCCTCCCGCGCCTCCTCGGCGGCCTCTTCTTCCACAGGCGCGGCCGGCGTCTCCTCGGCAAAAGGCCGCGGCAAGAGCCCCGCCCGCTCCACGATCTCGGGCACGGCCTCCTCCCACTCAATGGCCATCACGTGCACACCGGCCACGCCCTCGATCTCCCGCACCTGCTGGATGAGGTCAACGGCGATCTGGATTCCTTCGGCCCGCTTGTCCTTGGCGCCCTGCAGCCGCTTGATCACCTCGTCGGTGACATCGAGGCCCGGGACGAAGTTTTTCATATAGCGGGCCATGCCCAGCGACTTGGGCGGAGTGATGCCCGCCAGGATGTAACACCTTTCGTGCAGGCCGAGGTCACGGACCATCTCCATGAACTTGGCGAACTTCTCGACGTTGTAAATGATCTGGGTCTGCACGAAGTCAGCGCCGTTTTGCACCTTTTTGGCGAGACGGGCGGCGCGGAACTCAAAGGGACCGGCAAACGGGTTGGCGGCGCACCCCAAAAAGAACCGCGGCTCGTGGCTCTTGATCTCCTCGCCGCACTGAAAGCGCCGTTCGTCCCGCATCCCGCGGGCCATGCCGAGCAGCTGGATGGAGTCCATGTCAAAGACCCCCTTGGCGCCCGGATGATTGCCGAACTTCTGGTGGTCGCCGGTGAGGCAGAGCAGGTTCTTCAGCCCCAGGGCCGCGGCGCCGAGGATATCGGCCTGCATACCGATACGGTTGCGGTCCCGGCACGTCATCTGGATGACCGGCTCCACCCCTTCCGCCTGAACGATCGTCCCCGCGCCGATGGACGACATGCGGACAATGGCGGTCTGGCAGTCGGTGATGTTCACCGCATCCACCTTGCCCTTGAGGATACGCGCCTTTTCCCGGACCACCTCGGCATTGGCCGACTTTGGCGGCCCCAACTCACCGGTGACCGCAAAGTGGCCCTCGGTGAGTACCCGTTCCAGATTGCTCCCCGATTTCATCAAGGTTTCCTTGTCTAGCTCTTTAAGTTGCTGGTGCCGCACCCCTCCACCGGAGCCGCCGGCAATGGCCGACGGTCAGGCGGCGCAAAGACGATTCCGCGGGTACGGAGATTTTCCGCAGGTCCTGCTGGCCAGGAGGCTCAACCGCCGGCCGGGCCGTGGCAGCCGGCGTCCTTCAGCGGGCCGCTGCCCAGCTCGCGGCGCATGGCCATGTCGAAGAGCACCCGCTCGCGCTGCTTGTTGATGCCGAGCGCCTCGCGCTTTTGGTCGATGCGCTTGATCATCAACTTGGCGATATCCATCGGGTCCTCGGCCACGTTCCACTTGGCGCCGAGTTGGTCCATGAGGCCGTTGAGCAGGTAGTCGTGGAACTTTTTGGCGCCGCTGGTGGGCAGGCTCTGGAAGACCACCTGCGCGCCCGAGGCCACGAAGTACTGGCCAATGGCCACCGCCTTCTCGCTCATCCACAGCGGCGCGGTGCCGATGGCCGGTAGGTCGCTGATATCGTCGCCCAGACCGCCCTCCTTGACCATCGCCGTGGCGGCGATGAGGATACGGCTGTTGTCCACGCAGGAACCCATGTGAAGCACGGGCGGCATACCCACGGCCTCGCAGACCTCGGCAAGCCCCGGGCCGGCGAAACGCACCGCCTCCGGCGTCACCAGGCCTACCCGGCCGAGACTGGTGGCCGCGCAACCGGTGGCGAGCACCAGGACGTCGTTCTTGATCAACTCACGGGCGATCACCTCGTGCGAGTTGTCGAGCAGCTTGTAGTTGTCGCAGCCGACAATGGCGGCCACGCCGCGGATGCGGCCGTTGATGATGTTATCGTTCAACGGCCGGTAGGAGGCCCGGAAACGCCCGCCGAGCATATAGTTGATCGTCTCGTGCGAAAAACCGACCACCACATCGAGCTTGGTGTCCTGCGGGATGTGAAATTTGCCGCGCTTTTTGAAGTTCTTGATCGCATGGGTGAGAATCGCCTTGGCGCTCTCCAGCGGTGCCTCCTCGTCGAACTGGATGTGGACGCCGCCCGGCATCTTGGCCCGGTAGTTGGTGGTGATGATATCGGTGTGGAAGCTCTTGGCCACCTCGGCCACCGACTGCATGATGCACTGCACATCCACCACCATCGCCTCCACCGCGCCGGTGGCGAGCGCGATCTCCTGTTGCACAAAACCTGCCGCCACCGGGATGCCGCGGCGCATGAGGATCTCGTTGCCGGTACAGCAGACGCCGGCCAGGTTGATACCCTTGGCGCCCTGTTTCTTGGCCAGCTCGATCATCTCTGGATCCTGGGCCGCGATGCACAGGGCCTCGGCCAGCAGCGGTTCGTGACCGTGCACCGTGACGTTCACGTGATCCGGCTTGAGGACGCCGAGATCCACGATGGCCCGCCGCGGCACCGGCGTGCCGAACATGATGTCGGTGAGTTCGGTGGAGAGCATGGAGGCGCCCCAACCGTCGGACAGGGCGCAGCGCGACGCCTGGAGCATGAGGTTCTCGTAGTCCTGATCCACGCCCATGTGGGTGCGGTGCATCATCTCCACGATCTCGCGGTCAATGCCGCGCGGCGCGATGCCCAGGCGCTCCCACACGGCTTGACGCTTGGCCGGCGCCCGCTTGAGCATGGAAAGCGGCGCGCCGTCCTGCTTGCCAAACTCGGCCAAGGCCTTCTCGCCAAGCTCCACGGCGATTTCGTTCACCTCGCGGCCCTCGGTCTCAATACCAAAGACCTGGGCCAAGGACTTGAGCTTCTCCACATCCTTGATCTGGTGCGGGCCGTGGCCCTTGGCCGTCTCGAGAAAGCCGCGCACCATCTCCCGGGCGTGATCGGTATGGGAGGCCGAGCCAGCGGCAACGATGCGGGCAAAGTTGCGGGCCGCCACCGTATCGGCCGTGGCGCCGCAGATGCCGACCATCTCCTCCACCCCATCGATGATCTGGCAGGGGCCCATGTTGCAGTTGCGGCAACAGGTGCCGGTGGAGCCGAACAGACAGGCGGACATGCCCCGCGACTCGATCCGGTCGTAGGCGGTCTTGACCTGCTTGCCGGTCTCGCTGGAGAGCACTTCCAGGGTGGAGGTGCAGGTAATGGAGGTGCAGCCTTCACAGCCACTTCGGGATATCGCCATGGGAAAACCTCACTCGTTAGGAAAATATCGGAAAAAGAAGCCGACCGAACGGCGGATTAGAGCAGCCCCGCCGCCTGCTTGGCCGCCTGGACCGTGTTCTTCATCAGCATGGTGATGGTCATGGGGCCAACGCCGCCGGGCACTGGCGTGATGGCGGCGGCCTTTTCCTTGACCGCCTCGAAATCCACGTCTCCGGCGAGGATGGCCTTGCCGCTCTCGGTCTTGCCGATCCGGTTGACGCCCACGTCGATGATCACCACGCCCTCCTTCACCATGTCGGCGGTCACCATTTTGGGCACGCCCACCGCAGCGATGATGATATCGGCCCGCTTGGTGTGGAAGGCCAGATCCTTGGTGCGGGTGTGGCACAGGGTGACGGTGGCGTTGCCCGCCGGCCGTTTCTGGAGCATGAGATTGGCGATGGGCTTGCCCACGATGTTGGAGCGGCCGATGACCACCACCTCGGCGCCGCTGGTCTCCACCCCGGCCCGGACGAGCAGCTCGAGGATGCCGTGCGGCGTGCAGGGCAGGAAACAGGGCTCGCCCAGCATCATCTTGCCCACGTTCACCGGATGGAAGCCGTCCACGTCCTTGTCAGGATCAATGGCGTACAGCACCCGCGCCTCGTTGATGTGCTTGGGCAGGGGAAGTTGCACCAGGATGCCGTGGATCTTGGGGTCCTTGTTGTACTGGTCGATAAGGGCCAGCAACTCTTCCTCGCTGATATCAGCCGGCTTGGTCACCTGCTCGGAGTGGATGCCAAGGTTGTGGGCCGTCTTGTTCTTGGCCGTAACGTAGGAGACCGAAGCCGGGTCCTCGCCCACCAGGATGGTGACCAGGCCGGGCACCACGCCGTGCTTTTCTTTGAGCTCCGCGACCTCGGTCTTCAGTTCCTCCCGGATCTGCTTGGCGGTTTCCGTACCGCTGATGATCTTTGCGCTCATTTCTTGCTCCTTGAGTTGTATCTCTTCGTATCCGCAAACGAAATCGACAAAATCACACTCCGGCTCCTCCGCAGGCGTACGCCGGCCAGTGCGGAAAATTTCCTGAAAATAGCGGATATCACCCGCCAATTCAATAGGTATATTTACGAAAAGGAGAAGGCCGGTCAGCGGCGGCCGGCGTTGCCGCCGGCCAGGCGGATGATGATATCGTTGGCCTGGGCCAGCCGGTTGGCGAGGGATTTGAACAGGTGCTTGGCCACGTCCGGATATTTTTCGATCAGCTCCATGAGCTTGTCGCCCGGGAAGCGCTTGACCACCGACCGGCCCCTGGAGACGATGGAGGCGTTGCGCGGCTCGTCCACCAGGGCGGACATCTCGCCAAAGTACTCGCCCGGCTCGGTGATCTCGGCGATCTTCTTGCCGTCCTTGACCACCATGAGCGCGCCGCGCTCCAGCCGAAAGAAGTCTCTGTCGTTGTTGCCCTGGCGGATGATCACCTCGCCGTCCTCGTACTCCTCCACGTCCGGGTTGACGAGATAAGGCGGCAGGCTCTCTTCGGTGAGCACGGTGCGGCGCAACACTTCGTCGATCGAGGTGATCCCCTCGCGCACCTTTTGCAGGCCAGCCATACGCAGGGTACGCATCCCCTCCTGGATGGCCACCTTGCGCAGTTGATCCTCGGGCACCTCGGCGGTGATCGCCTTGGCCACCGGATCGGTGACTTCCATGAGTTCGAACAGGCCGACCCGGCCCTTGTAACCGCCGCCGTTGCACGCCGGACAGCCCACCGGCCCAAGGACGGTGAGAGAGTCCAGCTCCTCTTTGTCGAACCCCATCTTGACCAGCGCCTGGGGATCGAGCGAGCTCTGGGGCACCGGCCGCTTGCACCGGACGCACAGCCGGCGGGCCAACCGCTGGGACAGCACCATTGTCACCGCGGAAGCGACCATGAACGGCGGGATGCCGATGTCCACGAGACGGGCGATGGTGGCCGGCGAATCGTTGGTGTGCAGGGTGGAGAAGACGAGATGGCCGGTCATGGCCGCCTTGATGGCGATCTCGGCGGTCTCCATGTCGCGGATCTCGCCCACCATGATGATGTCCGGGTCCTGGCGGAGAAAGGCTTTCAGCGCCGCGGCAAAGGTCATGCCCACCTCGGCATTGACGTTGACCTGGTTGATGCCGCGGAAGTTGAACTCCACCGGGTCCTCGGCGGTGAGGATCTTGGTGTCCTCGCGGTTGAGCGAGTTGAGGCAGGAATACAGGGTCACCGTCTTGCCCGAGCCAGTCGGCCCGGTGACGAGCAGGAGCCCCTGGGGCCGGGTGATGCAGCGCTTCAGGGTCTCAAAGGTGTCCTGCTCAAAGCCGAGCTTGGTGAGATCGACGTTGAGGCTGGACTTGTCGAGGATACGCAGGACAATGGACTCGCCGTAGAGGGTGGGCAGGGTGGAGACCCGAAAATCGATGGCCCGGTGGCGGCCCATGCGCATCTTGATACGACCGTCCTGCGGCACCCGTCGCTCGGTGATGTCCAGGGCCGCCAGGATCTTGATCCGCGAAACCAGGGCGTTTTTGATGTTGAGCGGCAGGTTCATGGACTTGTACAGCGAGCCGTCGAGGCGGTAGCGCACCTGAAGGTTCTTCTCGTACGGCTCGATGTGGATATCCGAGACCCCTTCCTTGACCGCCCGGATGAGAATGCCGTTGACCAGCTTGATGATCGGCGCGTCCTGGGCCGAGTAGGCGTCCACCGCCTGCTCGTCCTCGTCCGTGGTCTCGAGCTCGTAGTCCTCTGCCGCCTCGGAGGCCAGGGCGCCGAAGTCGTCGATGGCCGAGACATCGATCTCCTCCTCTTCCTCCGGCTCCTCTTCCTCGCCGATAAAGGCGCGGTACTCCTCGTCACTGATCTTGTAATAGGTGCGGTACGCCTCGATGATGTTGCGTTCCGAGGAGACGGCGAGCGACAGGCTCATCTTGAGCTCGGCCTGCAGGTTCTCCACCATGCCGGTATCGGTGGGCTCCACCATCGTGATGTGGAGGGTGTCGTCCTCGATCCGCAGGGGAAAGGCCATGTACCGCTTGACCACCTCGTAGGGAATCTGCTCGATCACCTTGGGGTCGGGCGGGTTTTTGGAGATGTCAACGGCGGGAAAATGGTGGATACGCGACAGGAAGCTCAGGATGGTGTCTTCCTCGATATAGCCCAGGCGCACGAGGATCGACCCCAGGCGGCCGCCGTGCTTTTTCTGGTGCTGCAGGGCCTCGTCGAGCTGCTTGGCCGTGATGTAGCCCTGCTTGCGCAGCATCTCGCCCAGGCGCATCCGGCCAGCGCCGGATTGGTCCTTGACCGATGCCTTGAGGCTCGATTTCTTTTTATCTTGTTGCGCGAGAGCCATGAGGAACGTAGAAAACGCATCCGGCAAAACGGCCCGTCCTGCTGTCCCCTATTCCCGTGCGCCTGGCGGCGCGGCGACGGAACCGGCCGGTCAAGGGAGCTGTCTCATTTACCGCGTAGTATATCGCGGCCGGCGGGGAAACGACACCCTTTTTTCCTGCTTCGCTCCCGCTGGCCGCGGCCGGCAAGGGGGCTGGGCCCCCTTGCATGAAACAGTATATAATGAAAGGAGCAACGCAGCGGCAAGCCTCGACAAGGAGCCAAGGGATTCGCGAGGTTGGCCGGAACTCAGCTCTGGCCAACCGTGGTTGAAAAAGCCAGGGGCGGCTTTTTCGACGGCCTGTTAACAGAAGGAGACAGTCGTATGGAAGTGTTTTCCGGCCTTGATCCGTTTTTCGTCGATGAAATAGAAGCAGCCGAGGAAAGGCTCCACCTCGAACTCAGCCCGCGCGCCAAGCTCTATCTCATCCACGTGCTCAAAGAGCTGTCCGCGGGCAGCCACTTCTTCCACGCCGAGATCGTCCAGGACCGGCCGCTCGCCGTGGTGCTCCTCGAGGCCCTGCACAAAAGCATCTTTGAAAAACTCCGCGACCTCAAGGTGGTCGGCGACCTGGCCATGGTCTTTTCCGGCCTCTACCCCGACCACCTCACCCGGCGGCTGGTGGACGTGGACTACTTCATGATGCTCGGCCGCAAGTCGTACCACATGCTCGCCGATCTCTACGGCGCCCATCCCAGCAAACAGGAGCTCTTTGCCCTCTACTCCTGTCTGGTGGCCGAGTTCTCCCTCCTCATCCGCATCCTCACCGAGATCTCCGCCGGGCTCAAACTGATGGACGACTCCGACCTGTCGCGGCTCCTGCGCCGGTGGCAACGCACCGGCATCGACACCTACCGCCGGCTGCTCGACGAACACAAGATCGTCCCCCTGGACGCGCCAGAGGACCGGTGGGGGTAACAGTCCGTCGAAAAAGTCATCCCTGACTTTTTCGACCACGGTTGGCCAAAACAAAGTTTCGGCCAACCTCACGAATTCCTTGGCTCCTTTTCGGATATTCCTTGGGCACGGCCTGGTTCGGTC
>WFOD01000120.1 GCA_015488275.1 Deltaproteobacteria bacterium | reverse complement strand
CGCAGTTGCGCTTCGCTTCACTCACCGTGACCAGCTCATGGCAGGACTTTCACCCGCAGGCGTGCGCCCATGCTGGACGCACACGAAAGAAGCTTCGCATGGCCCCATGCGAAGCTTTCTCCCGGACGGCGCCCTCGCCGCCGCAACGTTAAAGAATCGAACGCCGCCGTGACCAGTGATCCTCCGGCCAACGGCGGCGGCATGGTCGTTTGGTAGGCGCGGGCGGGTTCGAACCGCCGACTTCTACCGCGTCAAGGTAGCGCTCTCCCACTGAGCTACGCGCCTGTACCGCCAAAAGGCAGGCTGACCGGGATGAAATACCAACTCTGCCCTTGGCTGTCAAGGGAAAGTTGCGTTGGCGACGCCAGGGTCCCACCGGAAGAAGCAGGAGAAAAAAACGGGCGTCAACGCACCGATCGGCGGCTTTCAATGGCCGCCGCCAAGGTCATCTCATCGGCGTACTGGATATCCATCCCCATCGGGATGCCATGCGCCAGCCGGGTGACCGTCACCGGCAGTTCGGCAAGCTGCTGGCAAAGCAAGGCCGCCGTGGCCTCACCCGGCGCGGTGGAACTGGTGGCGATAAGCACCTCCCGCACGTCTCCCTCCCGCACCCTCTGGACCAAGGCGGAAATATTGAGCTCGTCCGGCCCGATGCCGTCCAGCGGCGCGAGCGCGCCGTGCAGCACGTGATAGCGGCCGCAAAAGACGCCGGCCTTCTCAATGGCCAGCATATCGGCCATGCCCTCCACCACACAGACAAGGGCGGGATCGCGGCGCGGATCCGCGCACAGGGCGCAAGGATCGTCGTCGGAAAAGGCGAAACAGATGGAACAAAGGCGGATGCCGGCGTGCAGGCCGCCAATGGCCGCGGCCAGCCGCGCCGCCTCTTGCCGCGGCCGCCGCAAGAGGTGAAGGGCGAGGCGGGTGGCGGTCTTCACGCCAATGCCGGGCAGGCGACGGAGCTCAGCGATCAAAGAGGCAAGGGCCGGGGGCAGAAAAGGCTCCATAACCTTTAAAACATACCGATACCGGGCAGTTGCAGGCCGCCGGTCAAGGAGCGCATCTCCTCCTGGCCCATCTCCCGCGCCCGGCCAATGGCCTCGTTCACCGCCGCAACCACCAGGTCCTGGAGCATGGCCGGATCTTTCGGATCAATCGCCTCTGGATCGATCCGAACGCTGCGCACCCGCAACGCGCCGTCCATCACCACCTCGACCATCCCGCCGCCAACCGTGGCGGACACCAGCCGCTCTCCCAGCCGCGCCTGGATCTCGGCCAAACGCTCCTGAAACTGGCGGGCCTGCTGCATGATGGCGTTCAAGTCCATATCCCTTTCGTCTCCTTCCTTGTTCAGGTTGCGGACTCCTCGCGGGCCGCCGCCCCTTCCCGCTGACGGAAACGCGGGCCGGTACGGATACCGGCGATCTCTCCGCCGAACACGTCCACCACCGCCTGCACCAGCGGATCGCGGGCCAGGGCCCGCCGTTCCTCCTGGGCGGCGGCGATCGCCGCGTCGTCGGTGACCACGGTCTTCTGGCCGCGCAACCGAAAGGAGACCGCCATTTCCCGCTGAAAAAAGTCCTGGAGATACTCGGTTAGCAGCAAAAGGTTCTCCCGCTCCTGCAACACCTTGAACTCGGCCGGATCATCAAAGGTGAGCATCACGCCGTCGTCAGTCTGCCGCGCCCGCAAAGCGAGCCCCAATACCTGCGCCATCCAGGCTTTGCGCTCCTTGACATAGGCAAGAAACTCCTGCCAGTGCTGCTTGACGTTGCGCGCAGCGGGCTCCCGCGCTGGCCCGGCTTTTTCCTCTTCGGCGGCCACGGCCGATGACGACGGCGGAGCGGACGGCACAGACGACCCGGACGCGGAAGAAGACGGCGCAGGGGAGCGCGGCGCAGAAGGAGCGGGCGCGGCAGCGCTGGCCGGTGGCGGGGCGGAAGAAGAGGAAGGGGCGCCGGAGGCCAGCAGTTTGTCCACCCGCTGGAGCAGTTCGGCAACCGAGGTGATGCGCCGCGCCTCACATAGACGGATAAAAAGCATTTCAAGGGCGGTACGTGGATCGGCGGCGCGCTGCACCTCGTCGGCGGCGCGCAGTACGAGTTGCAAGAAGTGCTGGAGCCGCTCGGCGGGATGTCCTTCGGCCAGCCGGCGGAGTTCGGCAAGCTCGGCGTCCGAACAATCGAGCAAGGCCTCCGGCCGCTGACAGGTGGCGATCACCACCAAGGCGCGGCAGACGACAAGCAGGTCGGCGACGATCCGCTTGAGCCCCACGCCGGCCCGGCAGGCCCTGTCCAACTTGACGAGGGCGGCGGCGAGATCGCCGGCCAAAAGCGCAGCGACGAGTTCGAGAAAGAGCCGGCGGTCCACCAGGCCCAGCACATCGGCCACCTCAGCTTCGCCCACCGTATCGCCGCCAAAGGAGATCACCTGATCGAGCAGGCTCAACCCGTCGCGCACGCTCCCTCCTGCCTCACGGGTGATCATCTCCACGGCGCGCTCATCGAGAGCCACCCCTTCCGCCTCGGCCACCTGGCGGAAGAAACCGGCCAACTCGGCAAAGGGGATGCGCTGCAACGCGAACCGCTGGCAACGCGAGAGGATGGTCACCGGCACCTTGTGCACCTCAGTGGTGGCGAACATGAAGTACACATGATCCGGCGGCTCCTCCAAGGTCTTCAACAGAGCGTTGAAGGCCTCGTTGGTGAGCATGTGCACCTCATCGATGATATAGATCTTGTACGGCAGCTTGGCCGGCAGGAACTTGAGATGTTCTTTGAGATCGCGGATCTCTTGGATGCCGCGGTTGGAGGCGCCGTCGATCTCGTGCAGGTCGATGGCCGTGCCGCTGGTGATCTCCTGGCAGGACTCGCAGGCATTGCAGGGGGGATCGTCCGCCGGACAGCAGATCGCCTTGGCCATCAGCCGGGCGAGGGTGGTCTTGCCCACGCCGCGCACCCCGGAAAAGATCATCGCGTGGGGCACCCGCCCGCGGGCCAAGGCGTTGCGCAGGGTACGCACCACCGCCCCTTGGCCCACCACGTCCTCGAACCGTTGCGGTCGCCATTTGCGGGCCAAGACGAGATAAGACATAAGCCGAACAGGATTCCGGGTTGGGAAAGCAGCAAGGAAAAGAAAAAAAGAAGAAGGATAGCCAGGCGCCCCCGCGGCACACGAAGGTGATCACTACCGTTGCTTCCTTCCGGACCTGGCGGGGTTCGTGAGCCTTCGTTGCGCGGGACCCGGCTATCCAAACCGGATGCTATTTCTGGCGGAGAGGGAGGGATTCGAACCCTCGGTACGTTTCCGTACACACGATTTCCAGTCGTGCACCTTCGGCCTCTCGGTCACCTCTCCGGGCACTCGCCTTTTTGCCACACCCGCCGCTGCGGCCAAGCGCCCGCACCTGATCCGCGAGGTCGCGACTCCGGCAGACGAAGGAGCAACCCCGTGACCAGTTACCAGTGCCCAGGCGTGCTCTTCCCGCCCGCCCCCACCGGCAACGTCAGGCGCAACAAGGCCGCCGGGCAAAGAGCGGCGGCCGCAACACCGCGTCATGATCACCTCACGCGGTGACAACGCATAACGGCCCGTTGAAAAACGGGCTGCCTGCGGCACAGGGACGTGCCGCCGAATTGCGCCGGGCTTGAAAAGCCCAAGCAATTCGTGAGGTT
>WFOD01000119.1 GCA_015488275.1 Deltaproteobacteria bacterium | reverse complement strand
TTGCTCTCCGTGGGCCGCCAGGGCGGCGTCACCTCTGTGGGCGGGGGGTGGGGATGCGGCGCTGTGGAAGGAGCGCCAGCGGCTCACAACTCGTCTTCTTCGTCTTCGATCTCTCCTTCCGCCTCCGGCGCCTGGGCGGCCGCAGCTGCGGCCTCGGCCGCCTGGCGGGCGGCGGCGGCCTCCTCTTGCTTGGCCTTTGGCATCTTTGACGGCGGAAGAATGATGCGGGTGATGCGGTTGACCTCTCCCCGCACCTCGTCATCCACCAGGCAGACCGGGCATTCGGCGATGTGTTTTTCCATGAAGTCAACCATGCGGGCCGGCGCAAGGGCCTCGTCCTTGACCTGCAGGTACCATGACTTCACCAGCCTGGTCAGTCGCTCACACTGCATAACGCACCTCATCTCCATAACCGGGTGACTGCCGGATCGCCGCCGGCCAGAAAATCCTTGTCAGCAATGCGGGCCAACGGTATGCTACATGCGTGCATGAGGTAGCGGCGGCCAAAAACCGGCCTGTATCGTGCCGGCGGGCCGCAGCGTTTTTCCTTCCCCTTTTCGGCGGCTCCCGGTGGGCACGGCTGGGGGAAAAGACCGCCGTTTGCGGTTGCGGAAGTGGAAAGGGCCTGGTGGCCCTCCCGGACTTCAAATCCGGTGCACCGGGTTGACAGCCTGGTGGGTGGGTTCGATTCCCATGCACTTCCGCCATCTCTTTCCTGCTGACCCGTTTTGCGCGCCTTTATCCCGCGCGGTTTCTGTGTGTCTGGCCACAGGGCTCCCTAATCAGTGGCAGGGCCGTTCATCGCCTTGCTTTTTTCATGCCGCCTCTTCTTCGGCCAAGAGGGGAAAACCCATGTCGCGGCGCTGGGCGATGTACTGCACCGCCACCTTGCGGGCGATGTTTCTGATTCTGCCGATGTACCGGGTCCGTTCCGCCACGCTGATCGCCTTGCGGGCGTCCAGTAGGTTGAAGGTGTGGGAGCACTTGAGACAGTAGTCGTAGGCCGGCAGGATGCAGTTTGCGTCGAGCAGGCGGTGCGCTTCCCTTTCAAAAGTATCGAAAAGCCCCAGCAACACCTCCACGTTGGCCAGCTCAAAATTGAAACGGGAAAACTCGACCTCGGCTTGGTGGAAGATCTGGCCATAGGTGATCTCGTCGTTCCAGCGGATATCGTACACGCTGTCCACCCCTTGGAGATACATGGCGATCCGTTCCAGCCCATAGGTGATCTCAACGGTGATGGGGTGCAACTCCTGGCTGCCGCACTGCTGGAAGTAGGTAAACTGGGTGATTTCCATGCCGTCCAGCCACACCTCCCAGCCAAGGCCGCTGGCGCCCAGGGTGGGAGACTCCCAGTCGTCCTCCACGAAACGGACGTCGTGCTCCAACAGGTCGAGGCCAAACTCTTCGAGGCTGGCGAGGTAGAGGTCTTGCACGTTGTTGGGCGACGGCTTGAGGATCACCTGGTACTGGTAGTAATGTTGGAGCCGGTTGGGATTTTCGCCGTACCGTCCGTCGGTGGGACGCCGCGAGGGTTGCACGTATGCGGTACGCCACGGCTCGGGGCCGAGAGAGCGGAGCAGGGTGGCGGGATGAAAGGTGCCGGCGCCTACCTCCATATCGTACGGCTGCTGTACCACGCACCCCTGATCGGCCCAGAAGCGGTTCAAGCGTGCGATGATTTCTTGAAAGTCCATATCAACGTTCCTCCGGCAGGGCGGTGGCCTTTTTCCCAGGGCCTGGCCCACCCCCTTGCCATGCACCGGCAACGGTGACCCGTGGAAAACGCCGGCAAGCGGTTCGGAAACCTCGATTTCGCCAGCCGATGGCCGAAAGGGCTAGAGGCGGCCTTTTCGGCGGACAGATCAAAGAAAAGCCAAAATAAAAAATCATCAGCCGTTCGTCAATCGTTTCCTGGCGGTTGACAAGGTGCCGTCCTGCCGGTACATTACTTTGTTTCACGTATTGAGTAGCCTGGGTCGCCCCTTTCCTGCGGGCACGCGGGGCCTTCCAAAACGATGTGAGCTGATGGTAATCTAGGGCGGCGGCCGTTGCCGGCTCGCCTTCCCCTCCAGCCAACCTGAACGCTGCCCTCTCTGAATTAAAGGATTGTTGGCGGGCGGGGGCCCTCAACCGACCACAAAAACAGAGCAGAGTCACGACCATGAAAAGGACCTTTCAACCGAGCAATATCAAGCGCAGTCGCACCCACGGCTTCCGCGTTCGGATGCGGACCAAGAGCGGCCGGGCGGTGATCAACCGCCGGCGGGCCAAAGGACGCAAGCGCCTGGCCGTCTGACGGTGGATGCCGCCCCGGCCGGGACGTGTCGTCGCCACCGTTTGCCGAAGCGGGCCCTGCTCCGCAAGACGGCTGAGTACGCCGTTGTCTATCGCCAAGGCAAGAGGGTGCGGGGGGCGCACTTCACCATCATCTTTGCGGCGAACGGCCGCGGATACTGCCGGCTTGGCGTCAGCGTCCACGGGGTAAAAAAGGCGGTGAGGCGTAACCGGATTAAGCGGATCATCCGCGAGTATTTCCGTCTTGAACGGGACGCCTTGCAGCGCGCCCTCACCGGTAACGACACCTCTGCAGGCCTGGATATCGTGTTTGCCGTCCGGCGGGAGTTCGCTGCCCTGTCGCTGGCCGAGTTCCGGGGGGCCGTCGAGCAGGCCCTCGCCAAGCGGCGCGGACGGCGCGGTGGCCAGGCGGCGCGCTAGGCTGTTTTTTTTGTCTGTGGCCGCAGAGGGTTCGCAGAGTTGGGAAACCCTGGAGCCATGCGCCGATTCCTGCTTGTCCTCATCCGTGTCTATCAGGTGGTGATCTCTCCCTTGTTCCCGCCTCACTGCCGGTTTACCCCCACCTGCTCGCAGTACGCCCGTGAGGCGGTGGCGCGCTACGGGGCCGGGCGGGGGCTCTTGCTTGCAGGCCGGCGCCTGCTCAAGTGCCATCCGTTCCATCCCGGCGGGCACGATCCTGTGCGCTGAAGACAGAGCCGGGGTATGTGGCCACAGGGCATCTGGCGGTAATTGCCGGGAAAGCCTTGCGCCGTGACCACATCCTGCGGAACAGGCGTCTTTCTGGCTGCGGCACGCCCGTATCCCTCCAATCCGCCTCCATCCCAGCGGCCCGTCGTGGTCTGCGCCAACCGCACGGGCGCGTCTTCGCCTTTCCCGTCGCGATGGGGCGCAAGGCGGCTTGGCGGAAGCATCCCGGAGGCCAGAAGAGAGTCCGGGTCCCCAAGGGACTTTTCTCCCAGCACCTCTTGACGAGTGGACTATATCTTTCATGGAAACCCAGCGCGTTATCATTGCCATCGTCCTGTCCTTCCTCATTCTGGTAGGCTATCAAAAGCTTTTCATGCCCCCGCCGCCGCCGGTGCAACAGCCCAAGCCTGCGGCCACGCCGGCAACGCCCCCTGGCGAGATCTCTTCACCGTCGGCAGAAGTTCCCGTGCCAGCGCCTCCCCCTGCGCCAACGCAGGATACGCTGTCCCGGCCTGCGCGCACGATCACTGTCAAGACCGCCCTTTACACCGCGGTCTTTTCCGAGGACGGGGGCGGGTTGACCAGCCTGCGCCTCCACCAGTACCGGGAGACCGTGGCCAGCGATTCGCCTCCCAAGGAATTGGTCACCACTACAGATCCCTCGGATCTGCCGTTGGCCGTGGTGTGGAACGACGGCAAAGCGGTGCGCCGCCCCCTGCTTGCGGCGGCCACGGAGAAGACCACCATCACCACCGAGAACGGCCGCGCCCAGTTGACCATGCGGGGCAGCCTGCCTTCGGGAATCGAGATCATCCGTACCCTCTCCTTTCGCGACGACCTCTATCTCATCGACATGACAGTGGAGGTGGTGAACCGCGGCTCCGTTCCTCAGACGGGCGCGCCTGAGATTCTGTTGACCAACCGGCCGTTTTCCGCTGAGGCCAACGGTTTTCTCTTCTCTGGCCCCGCCGTGCTCCAGGGGGGCAAGCTTGTTGAGATCAAGGTGGACGACCTGGAGGAAGGGGTGAAGACCTTCAGCGGCCCCCTGCAATGGGCGGCCTACGAAGGCCCTTATTTCTTGTGCGGCGTCTTGCCCCGCACCGATGAGCCGCCAACGGTGGAATTCCGCCTCGTCGGGCCAAAGACCGTCCGCACCCGCGTCGCCATGCCGGCCGCGACCATCGCCCCTGGCGCGGGCAAGCGCTACAGGTTCGCCGCCTACGGCGGGCCCAAGGAGATCCGCACCCTCAAGGCCGCCGATCCGTCGCTGGCCCAGGCGGTGAACTTCGGCTTCTGGGATTTTCTCGCCAAGCCGACGCTGCATCTCCTCAACTTCCTTTACCGCTACGTGCATAATTACGGCGTGGCAATCATCCTCGTCACCGTGCTGATCAAACTCCTTTTCTGGCCGATCGCGCAAAAAGGGATGCGGTCGATGAAGACAATGCAAAAGCTGCAGCCGAAGATGGCCAAGCTGCGGGAGAAGTACGCCGACGACCGCGAGCGGCTTAACCAGGAGATGATGCAGCTGTACAAGACCTATAAGGTGAACCCCTTGAGCGGCTGCCTGCCTATGCTTTTGCAGATTCCGGTCTTTTTCGCCCTGTACAAGGTGCTGCTGCAGACCATCGAGCTGCGCCATGCCCCTTTTATGTTGTGGATCAACGACCTTTCGGCGCCGGACCGCCTGCCCATTGGTGTCGATATCCCCTACCTGGGCGGCCTGCCGGTCCTCACCATTCTCATGGGGGCGTCGATGTACGTGCAGCAGATGATGACGCCAGCCACCGGCGATCCGACGCAGCAGAAGGTGATGAAATTTTTGCCTCTCGTTTTTACCTTCATGTTTCTTAACTTTGCCTCAGGTTTGGTCCTGTACTGGCTCGTCAACAACCTCCTTTCCATTGTCCAGCAGTATATGATCAACCGCCAGATACAGGCCGAGGACGAGGCCTGACTCTCCAGGAGGACCGCGCCATGATGCCCCAAACCTATGCCGCCCGCTCGGTGGCCGAGGCGATCAAGGCCGCCTGCGCTGATCTGGGCTGCGATCAGGAGCAGTTGGAGATCGAAGTCCTTTCGCCGGGCATGATCGGCCTGTTCGGCATCTGCTTCAAAAAGGCGAAGATTCGCGTCCGGCGGAAAAACGCTTCTCCTGCGTCTTCTTCCTCTGCGCCGCTCCGTGAGACGGCGGCGGATAGCGCAGCGCCTTCCCCTCCGCGCGAGAAAGCAGAGGCGGCGGGAGAAGCGGCGCAAGAGTCGCCGGCTGCCGCCTGCCAGCGGTTGCTCAGCGGGATGCTGGCCGCTGTGCGGCTGCCGCTCTCCGTCGAGGTGGTGGAGGAGGGAGAGGCCATGCTTGTGGCCCGGATCAAGGGCGACGATATTGAAACGGTTATCGGCGCGGGTGGCGAAGGGATCGACGCCTTGCAGTATCTTGTGCGTAAGATGCTCAGCAAGCAGTTCCGGCGCAAGATCACCGTCACCGTGGATGCGGGCGCGTATCGGGAACAACGGCGGGAGGCGTTGGAGGCCCAGGCCAGGCAACTGGCAGAAGAAGTCAAGGCGTTGGGCCGCAGCCGCGCCACACCGCCCCTCAACCCGGCGGAGCGGCGTATCGTGCACATGGCGATCCAGGGCGATCCCGGTGTGCGCAGCCGTTCAGTGGGAGAAGGGCTGTACAAGAAGGTCGTCATTTCGCCGCCAGGCAGGCGCAAAGGGCCTGGCCGGCGCCGCCGTCCCCACCCCCATGTCCCTGCCCAGGATGACAAGGCCAAGGCCCATGCGTGATGCCCCTCTTCTCTGTTGCCGCTGACGACACCATTGCCGCTATCGCCACGCCGCCGGGCACAGGAGGCATTGGCGTGATCCGTATTAGCGGCCCGGAGGCGCGGGCCATTCTCGCCCGCCTCTTCCATCCCACGCGCCGGCCCGGCGCTGATTTTGAAAGCCACAAGCTGCGTCATGGGTGGATCTGCGATCCGGTCTCCGGCGCCCGGCTTGACGAGGTGCTGGCCGTGTATATGCGGGCGCCGGCCACCTATACCCGTGAAGACGTGGTGGAGATCCACTGCCACAGCTCCTTTGTCATCCTCCGGCAGGTGCTCGACCTTGTGTTCGCTGCCGGCGCGCGTCCGGCTGAGCCGGGCGAGTTCACCAAGCGGGCCTTTCTCAACGGCCGCATCGATCTTACCCGCGCCGAGGCGGTCCTGGACATGCTCACCGCCAAAACGGCGCGGAGCCTGGACTTGGCGGTGGCATCTCTTGCCGGCTCCCTGCACACAGCGGTGGAGCAGGTGCGCGACGTGCTCGTTGAAGTCGGCGCAGTGCTTGAGGTGGCCATCGATTTTCCCGAGGAGGAGGCCGAGATCGCTGATCCGCTTTCCCTTGGTCGCCGCATTCAGGAGCGGGTCTGCGTCCCGCTCGCCGATTTGCTGGCCGCAGGCCGCCGCACCGCTATCTACCGCGACGGCGTGCGGGCGGTGATCGCCGGACGGCCCAACGTGGGCAAGTCAAGTTTGCTCAACGCCCTGTTGCGCGAAGAGCGGGCCATTGTCACCGCAGTGCCCGGCACCACGCGGGACAGTATCGAAGAGTATCTGGATATTCACGGCGTGCCCGTACGACTGGTGGACACGGCCGGCCTGCGCCAGGGAGCCGAAACGGTGGAGGCGATCGGCATCGACCGCGCCCGGCGGCACCTGGCCGAAGCGGATATCGTGCTCCTCGTGCTCGATGGCGGCGAACCGCTGACCGATGAAGATCAGGCCTTGCTCGACGAGTTGGGCGGCCGACCGTGCATTCTCGTGTGCAACAAGATGGATCTCGGCCGGAACGCGACGCGCGATCTTTTGCGCGCACGCTATCCTTCCCTGCCGGTTGTTCCTCTGTCCGCCCGCACCGGTGACGGTGTGGGCGACCTGGAGAAAACGATTTACGAGCTGGCCACCCGCGGCGCGCCGACTGACGGGGCCGTAAGCCTCAACGCCCGGCAGACGGCGGCCTTGGCCCGCGCCCTTGCGGCGGCTGAGCGCCTGGCCGCCAACCTGACCGCCGGCCTTTCCTACGACCTGGTGAGCGTGGATCTTCAGGAATGTCTCGACCATTTGGCCGCCATTGTGGGGCAGACCACGCCAGACGACATCCTCGACCAGATCTTCTCCGCGTTCTGTATCGGGAAATAGATTGACCCCCTTTTGCCCCCTCTCCTATAATCAGGCGAGAATCCCCAGGTCAGGAGGAAGACATGGGCCACGGCAAGTCGCGGGAGATCTCCCGCGAGCAGCAGATCGCCTTCCTGCGCAAGATCGATTTCTTCCACGATTTTTCCGACGAAGAGATCGAACGGTTTCTTGCCGTCAGCCGCTGGCTGAAGGTGCCGGCCAACACCTTGGTCATCCGGGAAAAGAGCCGGGAGCGGATCTTTTACATCCTGGTGCGGGGAGAGGTGTCGGTGTTCAAGCAGAGTGGTGGCAAGACAAAGGAACTCACCCGCCTGGCCACCGGTGATTGCTTTGGCGAGATGGCGCTCGTTTCCGACGTGCGGCGCACTGCGGGCGTCAAGACGGTGACCGACTGTTATCTTTTGATGGTGGAGCCAGACATCATCAACACTTCAGACATCTCGCTCCAGCTCAAGTTTTACCGCCGGTTTTGCGAGATCCTGGTCAACCGGTTGATCAGCGCCAACCGCCGACTGACAGGCGAGGAAGAGCCGGCCAGTGAGCCGACGGCCAAGGGCGCGGAAGAACGGCGGCCCACAACCCGGCCGGCCACGGCGGCGGTCAACAAGGCGGCGAAAAAGGCGGCGAAAAAGGCGGCAAAGGCGCCTGATTCTGCTCTGGCTGGCGCCACACCGTTACCGGCCGGCGTGCAAAAATCTCCTCCGGCCCACAGGCCTGCCCGCCGGCCGGGGACCTTGGGAGCGGCGCGGCCCACACCAGCCGCTGGCCCTGTCAATCTCCCTCCCATGCCGAGCGAAGAGGATAGGATCGGCAAGACCCGTATCCAGCGGCTGGTAACCGCCGACCGGCCGCTGCCCGTCTGGCCGCCGGTGGCGGCGCAACTCGACCGGATCCTGCACGGGCCGGCCAGCGGCAACATCAAGGCGGTGTCCAGGGCGATCCAGCTTGATCCAGCTTTGAGCCTTCGCGTGCTGCAAGTGGCGAACTCTCCCTTTTTCCGCCGCGCGACCGACGTGCTGTCCGTGACCCACGCAATGGTGGCCCTCGGCATGGAGCTGGTGCGCGAGGTGCTCGCCGAATACCTCAACCAACCGGTCGAAACGCCGCCTTTTTCTGGTATCGGCGAGGTGCACCGGCAGCTCTGGCGGCACAGCATCGTCGTAGGGCGTATCGCCGAACGGTTGCAGGAGATGTTGCGCCTGCAACTTGCCATTGATATGAGCCTTGCCGGCCTGGTGCACGACGTGGGCGTGTTTGCCCTCGATCCCCTGGCCCCTACCTTTTATGCGCAGATTCTGCGCGACGGCTCAGAGATCCAGACCCGGCTCCTCGACGCCGAACCCCGCTACATCGGCACGGATCACGCCACCGCTGGTTTCTGGCTGGCGGACAAGCTGGGTATTCCAGAGCCCTACCTTCGGGTGATCCAGCATCATCACCAACCGCAACGGGCCAGGGAGCACCAACTCGCCGTGGCCCTCGTCCATCTGGCCGATCTCTTTGCGGCGCAGCACGGCGCTGGCTTTGGCAGGCCAGAGCCAGCCACCTGCTCGCCCCTGGAATCCTTTGCCTGGGTGATGATCCAGGACGAGCACAAGCCGTTTCTTGATGTCAACCTCTTGGATTTTGTCGAAGAGTTCAACGCCCGCCTGGCCGAGGACTGGGGCAAGATAAGCGAGTTGCCGGAATAAGGCGGCCATGCCGCGCTTCCAGCACGCTGCGCGGGCTTCTTCTTTTCTCCCAACCCTCAGCCAGGCTTTTTGGCGGGTTGTCAGTCGGCCGGCGAAAATTCGTCTTTGGATGCGCCGCACACCGGGCAGGTCCAGTTGTCCGGCAGATCGTCAAAGGCGGTGCCAGGGGCAACGCCGGCCTCAGGATCGCCTTGGGCGGGGTCGTAGACGTAACCGCACACTTCACAAACGTACTTCTGCATGATTCCATTGCCTCCGAACTGAATTTCAGAAAAAAGCGCGCCGCTGGGCCTGGTAAAAAGGGCGTCCTTTGCCGAAGCCGCGGCCTCGCGACCGGGCCCGCACCTTTCCGAATTCTAGCAGGAAAGAGTGGGCAAAGGGCAAGATTTTTTGTATCCTGCCGGGGTATGCGCTGCGTTTTCGATCAACAAACCATTGCCGCCCGGGTGGCGGCGATGGGCCGTGAAATCTCCCGCGACTATCATGGTCGCGATCTGTTGCTTGTCGGTATCTTGAAAGGGGCGTTCGTCTTTCTCGCCGATCTCGTGCGCGCCCTTTCCCTGCCGGTGGAGGTGGACTTCGTCCGGGTGGCGAGCTACGGCTCCGCCACCACCTCGTCCGGGACCTGTACGGTGACCAAGGATTTGGAGGCCGATCCCGCAGGCCGGGATGTCTTGCTGGTGGAGGATATCGCTGACAGCGGCCGCACGCTGGCCTTCCTCGTCGAACGGCTGCGGGCGCGTGGCGCCCGCTCGGTGGCCGCCTGTGTGCTCATCGACAAGACCGAGCGGCGGGAACGCGCTCTCGATCTGGCCTACACCGGCTTTACCGTTCCGGCAGGCTTTTTGGTGGGGTATGGTCTGGACTATGCGGAGCGTTATCGGCACCTGCCGGCCATCTATGCCCTGGAGCCCGGCGAAGATGCGGTGACGGCCTGATCGCCGACGGCCCTGTCGGCCAGGGATGGCTTTTTCGACGGACTGGATTACGCAGGAGCACCCCCGGTGACGAGTTACGATCCCTCTTTCTTGCAACGTCTTGATAAGCGTCACCTGTGGCATCCCTTCACCCAGATGCACGATTACGCTGACCGGGATCTGCTGCTGATCGACCGGGCGGCAGGGCTTTTTCTCTACGACGCGGCAGGCCGCGCCTATTACGACACGATTTCCTCGTGGTGGTGCATTGTCCACGGCCATAACCATCCGCATATCATGGCCGCTCTGCGCCGGCAGACCGAGCGGCTCGATCAGGTGCTCTTGGCCGGCATCACCCATGAAAACGCTATTCTTCTCGCCAAGCGGCTGGTGGACATCACCCCACCCTCGCTCACCAGGGTCTTTTTTTCGGACAACGGCTCCACCGCCTGTGAGGTGGCCATGAAAATGGCCCTGCAGTACTGGCAGCAGGCGGGAGAGCCGCAAAGAAAACGGTTTGTCGGCGTGGAGCGGGGCTACCACGGCGATACCATTGGCACGATGAGCGTTGGCGGCACCCCTGGCTTCCACCAGGCCTTTGCCCCGCTTTGTTTTGCGTCGTTCCGGATCCCCGCGCCGTACTGCTACCGCTGTCCGGTGGGGGCGGCGCCGGAGGGCTGCGCCTGTGAATGCAGCGCGCCCCTGGCAGAGCTGCTTGAACGGCGCGGGCACGAGATCGCCGCCTGTATCGTGGAGCCCTTGATCCTGGCGGCCGGCGGCATGATCGTCTATCCTGCCGCCTACCTGCGCGTCATCACCGAACTCTGCCGCCGGCACGGCGTGTTGGTCATCTTCGACGAGGTGGCCACGGGCTTTGGCCGCACGGGCAAGATGTTCGCCTTTGAGCACGCAGGGACGGTCCCCGATTTCTTGTGCCTTTCAAAGGGCATCACCGGCGGCACCCTGCCGCTCGCCGCCACCATGACCACCGAAGAGATCTTTGCCGCCTTCTACGGCCCGTACGCGGAGAACCGCACCTTTTATCACGGCCACACCTTTACCGGCAATCCCCTGGCCGCCGCCGCCGCCCTGGCGAATCTCGAGCTCTTTGAGCAGGAGGACACCCTCAACCGTCTGCAGCCGGTCATCCGCCATCTGCACCAGGCCGTGCGCCGTTTTCATGCGCTCGAGCAGGTGGGCGACGTCCGCTGTCTTGGCGCCATCGTCGCCCTGGAGTTGGTGCGTGACCGGCGCACCAAGGAGCCGTTCACCTTTGAGGAGCGGGTCGGGTGGCCCATCTATCTCGCCGGGCTGGAGCATGGGCTCATTCTCCGTCCTCTGGGCAACGTGATCTACCTGTGGTTGCCCCTGACCGTGACCGCTGCCGATGTGGACGCCATAGTGGAGCGCGTCTGGACAGTGCTCACCCGGCCCGGCGTTCTCCCGCCTTCCTGACCCCGGCGCAAACAGAACACGCCCGGCGTATTTTCCTCTGCCCCTGCCGGCCGCCCCTTGCGCCGGCAACGGGCCCGCTTGACAGGAGGTTTGGTTTGGTATAATTTTTAGCCATGCCTAAACTTGATGGTATCGCAAAAAGTCCTCGTGGAGGCGCATCCGGGAATCCCGGTTTAAGCCGGAGGGAGGACTTTTTGCGAGTTCATCAAACTTGCTTGTTACGATCCGCCGCGCCGCAGAGTGCCAGCGCGGCTTTTTGCCTGTACCGGCCAAATGGAGGGAGGGAGCGATCGTGGAGGGAACCCTGACCGCCAGTCTTGAGGACTACTTGGAGGCGATTTTCCATATCATTGCCGAAAAGCAGGCCGTGCGGCCCAAGGATATCGCCAAGCGCCTTGCGGTGAGCAACGCTTCGGTTACCGGTGCCTTGCGGGCGCTGGCAGACAAGGGCATGATCCACTATGCGCCCTACGATGTGATCACCTTGACCGAGGCCGGCCAGCGACTGGCCCAAGACGTGGTGCAGCGGCACGAGGCCCTGCGCGACTTTTTCGTCAAGGTCTTTGCCGTGGAGTATGCGGTGGCGGACAAGGCGGCCTGCCGGATGGAGCATGGCGTGCCCCAGGAGATCATGGAGCGTTTTCTTGAGTTTGTGCGCTTTGTCGAAAGCTGTCCCCGGGCGGGCGCCGACTGGATCGCTGGCTTTGGTCAGGGTTGTAACCAGGCGCGTTCCCGCGAGCGATGCGCGGCTTGTATCGCCACGGTGCGAGAGGCCGCCTGTTGGGGTGGGGGAGAAAAGGGGACAG
>WFOD01000118.1 GCA_015488275.1 Deltaproteobacteria bacterium | reverse complement strand
GCGGCGGGGCGCGTTAAAAAACTCGCTTGTTTGAGGGTATAGCCCGAGTTTGCGAGTTTTAGCGCCGCGCCGCAAACCGCTCCGGGAATCCCGGTTTAAGCCGGAGGGAGGACTTTTTGCGAGTTCATCAATCCTGGACAGTTTTTGTCGGTTACAGCCGGCTACACCTGGCCTTGCCCGACGGCCAGGGAAGCTGTATAGTGTCGGGATGCGATACCTTTTCGGTCCCGTCCGTTCCCGCCGTCTCGGACGGTCGCTCGGCATCGATCTGGTGCCGGGCAGGCTCTGCACCTACGACTGTATCTACTGCGAGATCGGCGTGCGCAAGGTCCGTACCTGCCGGCGGCAGGCATATGCCCCGGTCGCCGCGGTGCTGGCCGAGACGCGCGATTTTCTCGCCCGCGTGCCGGACGGCGCGGACGTTCTTACCATCACTGCCAGTGGAGAGCCCACTCTGCACGCCGGGCTGGGAGAGTGCATCGCCGGCCTCAAAGAGGCCGCCGACCTGCCGGTGTGCGTGTTGACCAACGGCTCCCTTCTCCATCTGCCGGAGGTGCGCGCCGACTTGGCGGCCGCAGATATCGTTGTGCCCTCGTTGGATGCGGCCCGGCCAGAGTCGTTCCTCCGGGTCAACCGGCCGGCGGCATGCATCGATTTCGCCGCCATGCTCGAAGGCCTGGTCGCCTTCCGGCAGGGGTTTGCCGGTGAGATCTGGCTTGAGATCCTTCTGGTCGCCGGCGTCAACGACAGCGAAGAAGACATTGCCGCCCTGAAGCCGTGGATCGAGCGTATCGCCCCAGACCGCGTGCAGCTCAACACCGTGGTGCGGCCGCCCTTGGAGCGGTTCGCCCGGCCGCTGTCGGCCGCGGCCTTAGAGGCGGTCGCTGCCCGTCTCGGGCCGCGGGTGGAGATCATCGCCCGGACCGCTGCCGACCGTAATGGCGCGCGCCAAACGGTGAACGAAGAGCAGGTGTTGGCCATCCTTGCCCGTCGGCCGTGCGCCGCCGAAGAGATCGGCCGCGCCCTCAACGTGGAGATCGCATCCTTGCGTCCCCTGTTGGCTGGTCTGCTGGCGCGCGGCCTTGTGGTGGCGCGTCACCATGAGGGCGGAGAGTTTTTTCAACTGGCCGCCCGTTCGCCCGATCGCCTGCAGGGTGTCAGGGCTCATCGATAACTCCCGAGGAACCCCAAGGAACTGCCGTGAGCGACGAACAACGTACCGAGGATCAGTCTCCTGCCGCTGGAGCGCCTGTTGCCGAGAACGGCGCGTCGGCCGGCCGGCCAAAAAAGCGCTCATCCCGCAGCCGGTCGCGCCGCTCCGCCCGGGAGGCGGTGGACCGCTTGGTCGCCACCCTGGCCGGTCCCGCCGCCGCGTCTGACGCCAAAGGCGCTGAAACGGCGCGCGCGCATGACTCTTCCCCAGAGGCGGAGTCGCCGCCAGAAGAGCGGGCTGCGGATACTGCGCCGGATGCCGCTGCTGGCGAGGGCCAGCCCAAAAAGGCCAGCCGTCGCCGCCGCCGGCCCCGCCGCCGCGCCAAGGGCCAGAAATCCTCCCAGGCAGGACAGGCGGCGGCCGAAGAACAGCAGCCAGAAGCCAGCGCCTTTTCTGGGCCAGAGAACAAAGAGGTGGAGGACGGGGGGAGAGATGCCGGCGAGACGGCCGTGTCCGAAACGGCGCCTCCACCGGCGGCCGGAGGAGATGCAGGGGAGGAGGCCAAGACCGCTGCCCCGCCCCAAGAGGGAAAGAAGCCGGGCAAGAGTGCGGCCCGGCAGAACAAGAGCGGCCCTGTGCTCAAGCTGTTGATCAACGCCGAAGAGCCAGAGGAGTGCCGTATCGTTCTGCTCGAGGACTCCAAGGTGGAGGCGTTCCATATCGAGACCGTGGGCCGGGAGAAGACCAAGGGCAACATCTACAAGGGCGTCATCGTGGCCGTGGAGCCGAGTCTCCAGGCGGCGTTCGTCGATTTTGGCACGGAGAAGAACGGGTTCCTGCCCTTTGGCGATATCCATCCCGAGTACTACAACCAGGAGGTGGACGAAGACACCCATTGGTCTGAGCTGCATATCCAGGAGGTGATCGACAAGGGCCAGGAGGTGCTGGTCGAGGTGGTCAAGGAGGCGGCCGGCGGCAAGGGCGCGGCGCTCACCACCTATCTTTCCTTGCCCGGCCGCTATCTCGTGCTCATGCCGGGCAGCGATTCGCACGGTATCTCGCGCAAGCTTTCGGACGAAGAGCGGGCCGCGCTACGCAAAATGGTAGAGGATTTCAAGCTGCCCGAAGGGGTCGGCTACATCGTGCGCACCGCCTCCAAGGACGTGACCAAGACCGCCCTGCAGCGCGACCTGCGTTATCTGCTCAACCTGTGGAAAACGATCAAGACGCGGGGGCAGAAGGAGAAAGCACCAGTGCTTCTCCACCGGGAGCAGGATATCGTCGCCCGTTACTTGCGGGATCACTTTTCCGCCGATATCGACGAGATCATCGTGGATACGCCTGAGGCCCATAAACAGGTGCAGGACTTCCTGGCGCTTCTGCCGGCCAGTCAGCGCAAGGCCAAGGTACGCCTCCACAAAGGCTCGAAACCGATCTTCGACCATTTTCGGGTAGAGACCCAGATCGAACAGATCTTTCAGCCCAAGGTGCCCCTGCCCTCAGGAGGATCGATTGTCATCAACCCCACCGAGGCCCTGGTGGCCATTGATGTCAATTCCGGCTCCACCAAGGACAAGGACTTCGAAGAGTCGATCTTTGTGGCCAACATGGAGGCGGCCGATGAGCTGGCCCGTCAATTGCGGCTGCGCGACCTGGGGGGACTGATCGTGGTGGACTTCATCGATATGCGGGTGAAGAAACACGTGCGGGAGGTGGAAAAAAAGCTGCGGGAATCGATGAAGCGGGACAAGGCCAAGATCGATCTCGGCCGGATCTCCAAGTTCGGGCTCATGCAGATCTCCCGCCAGCGCATGGGGCCGCCAGTGGCGGCCGAGAGCTATGCCGCCTGCCCCCACTGCCAGGGCCGGGGTATGGTGCAGACCGTGGAGACCCAGGTGCTCGTGCACCTGCGCAAGATCCAGGGCGCGGCCATCCGGCGCAACGTCAAGCGGATTGTCTGCGATCTGCCGCTTGACATCGCCACCTACATGTTGAACCGTAAACGGGCCGAGTTGGCAGAACTCGAGGCGCGTTACGGGGTGGAGATCCAGATCAACGCCCATCCGACCATGCACCCGCCCGAGGCCACTGTCTCGATCCACAACGAAAGGAGGACGCCGTAAATGATCGTGCCCGTCATCCTGTCCGGCGGCTCTGGCACCCGGTTGTGGCCGCTCTCCCGCAGGCTGTATCCCAAACAACTCTTGGCCCTGACCGGCGAGCAGACCTTGCTCCAGCAGACGGTTGCCCGCTTGCAGGGCATGACCGGCGTAGAGGCGCCGCTTGTGGTCTGCAACGAAGAGCACCGTTTTCTGGTTGCCGAACAACTACGGGCCATTGCCGCAACGCCCCAGGCCATCGTGCTCGAGCCCGAGGGGCGCAACACCGCGCCGGCCACCGCGGTGGCCGCCCTCAGCCTACCGGCAGACCGTGTCCTGCTCGTGTTGCCCGCCGACCACCTGGTGCGGGACGTGGCCCTCTTTCAAGAGGCGGTGCGCGTGGGCCTGCGCCACGCGCAGGCGGGCAGGCTGGTGACCTTTGGCATTGAACCGGACCGGCCAGAGACCGGCTACGGCTACATTAAGCGGGGCAAGGCGTTGGGGGATGGGGCCGCCTTTGAGGTTGAGCGGTTTGTGGAGAAGCCGGACCGGGCCACGGCCCAGGGGTATGTGGAAAGTGGCGACTATTCATGGAATTCCGGCATGTTCCTCTTTCAGGCTGGCGCGTTTCTCGCCGAGCTTGAACGGTTGGCGCCCAAGATGCTCGCCGCCTGCCGCCGGGCGGTGGAGGGGGCCCACCGGGATCTCGATTTCACCCGGCTCGATCAGGAGGCGTTTTGTGCCTCGCCCAGCGACTCCATCGACTATGCGGTGTTCGAAAAGACCGATCGGGCGGTGGTCGTCCCCATGTCGCCGGGCTGGAGCGATATCGGCTCCTGGTCCGCCTTGTGGGAGGTGGCGGACAAAGACGCGCACGGCAACGCCTTGCAGGGCGATGTGATCACCCAAAACGCCAAGCGCTGCTTTGTGCTGGCCGATCACCGCCTCGTGGCCCTGGTGGGCGTAGAGGACCTGGCGGTGATCGAGACCGCCGACGCGGTGCTCGTCGCCCACCGGGAGCAGGTGCAGGAGGTGAAGACCATCGTCAACCGGCTGGAGACGGGCGGCCGTTCCGAGGCCAACCTGCACCGCCGCGTCTTTCGGCCGTGGGGCCACTACGAGACAATGGAGCTGGCCGGCCGCTACCAGGTGAAGCGGATAACGGTCAAACCCGGGGCCGTGCTCTCCCTCCAGATGCACCACCACCGGGCCGAACACTGGATCGTGGTCAAGGGAACGGCCCGTATCACCCGTGGCGATGAGACCTTTCTCTTGTCAGAAAACGAGTCCACCTACATCCCCCTTGGCATGGCGCACCGGTTGGAGAATCCGGGCGTCATTCCCCTTGAGCTGATCGAAGTCCAGTCCGGATCCTACTTGGGCGAGGACGACATCGTTCGCTTTTCCGACAACTACGGCCGGGCGGAGAGCGAGAGCTGAGATTACCGCGAGGCGACTGCCTTGCCGCTGGAGGAGCGGCAGAGGCGCGCGTAGCCGCCGGGATTGAAGGCCGAGGCCCAAAAGGCGTTGCCGTTTTGCAGGTCCACGAACCAGCGGCCGCCGGGCCGCCGGGCCTGGCTGGTGAAGATGTACGGCTGGCGGGTGGAGAGGCAGCTATGGGTCTGATAGCCGAAGCGGTTGGCCCGTGGCGCGAGAAGGGACAGGGCCTCGGCCAAAGAGGGTAAGCGCCAGTCGGAGTGGCCGGCGAACGCCTGCTGGTTCATCTTTTTCGCGTAGCGTTGCGCGCCGATGACCGAAGTGATTGCGGCAAGGCCCCGGCGTTGCCACTCGACGCCAGTGGCCAAGTCGAGAACGGTCAGGCCGTCGGCCTGGAGCACAAAGGCGTTGGCGAAATTCCCTTCTGGATTGAGAAGGCGGTCGTAAAAGTTCCACGAGCGGATCAGGTCGTGCGCCGCCGCATCGTCCAACTCCTGCGGCGCGCAAGGCAGGCGCGCCGGTTCGGCCGGTGGGGCGACGGGCGCCAGATCCCGGTCGGTCATGTCTTGGGTCTGCGGCTCGCGGCGCACGGTCACGAGGGTCGGATCGAACCGCTCGATCAGGTGGGCGCGCAGCCATGTGGCGAGAGCGGCGTCAATGGCGTAGCTCCGGTCAAGGGTGATCTTGCGCCCCTGGTTGTGAATGGCTGCCTGCACGAGCTCTTGGGGCGCGGTGATGCGGGCCAGCACCCGGGCGTGCTTGACGGCGCGCTCCATGAGACAGACGCACGGCGGCTCGGCCCAGCCGTCGATGAAAAAATAATAGAACCGTTCACCGTTGTGCCGCAGCCGTTCCCGGCCGCCCCAGCTTTCAAAGGTGCCAAAGGTGTCCTCCGGCCGCAGCTCCCAATCGATGACCGCGCCGGGATCGTCGATGCCTACGGCACGGAAAAGGTCGTCACCTACCTGCATGTTCTCCTCCTTGCGCACAGATCTTGCCGAGCGCTGGTCAAGCACGCTCCTGCCAGCATTTTACTAGAAGAATAACTATTCTCAAAGAAAATTGTACGGCAGCCTTGCGAACGCTTGCCGCCGCCCCGCCTTTCAAGCCAGGGCGAGGATGCTGGCGAGCAGCAGGCCGCAGAACAGGAGGGTGGTGGCGCGGGCCAGCCGGCAGGCGGTTCGGATGTCCGTCACCGCTGGCCGCCGGCCATTGTCGCCCAAAAAGGGTTTTTGGATGAGCCGGCCGAAGTAGGGAGTGGGGCCGGCCAAGCGGATGCCAAGGGCGCCGGCCGCCGCCGCCTCGGTATGGGCGGCGTTGGGGCTTGCGTGCGCCAGCCGGTCACGCCGGAAGATGCGCCAGGCGTTGCGGCCGTCAAGGCCGATGAGGAAGGCGGCGGCCACCATGCACAGACCGGTGAGGCGGGCGGGGAGAAAGTTGACCGCGTCGTCCAGCCGGGCCGCCGGCGCGCCGAAGTGGCGGTAGCGGTCGTTCTTGTAGCCAAAAAGCGAGTCCAGGGTATTGACCGCCTTGTAGAGCATGGCCCCCAGCGGGCCGGCGAGGGCGGCGTAGAAAAGCGGCGCGGAGATGCCGTCCACAATGTTTTCCGCCACCGACTCTACCGCGGCGCGGATCACTCCGGCCTCGTCGAGCGCTTCGGTGTCCCGGCCCACGATCATCCCCACCCGCCGCCTGGCTTCTGGCAGGTCGCGGGCCATAAGGGCCGCCTGCACCTGCATGGCGTGGCGGCAGAGGTCGTGCAAGGCCACGGCGGTATAGAGCAGATAGAGGGCCACGAGAGAGTTGGCAAGAGGATGCAGGGCGCGGGCGGCGGCCAGGAGCGCGACGGTTGCGCCACCGGTGCAAAGCAGGACGAGGAGCACGGCGGCGGCGCCGGCCAGCCTGCCGTTGCCGAACCGGCGGCAGAGGGATTCGCTCCACGAGGCCAACCGGCCAATGGCCTTTACCGGATGGGGCCAGGAAGGAGGGTCGCCGATCACGGCGTCGAGCAGCAGGGCGGCCGCGAGCTGCCAGGCAGGAGGGGGCATCACCGTTCCAGCAGGCGGTATACCGCCTCCATATCGAGATGCTGGCGCACGGTGTCGGCCAACCGGTCAAAGGCCGGCTCAAGGTCGTAAGGCGCTGCCACCTTGCCCAGGGCCGCAAGCCCCCGCCTCTGCCGCAGCCGGTCGATGAACCAGCGGCGGAAGGGATCGCTGTCAAAGATGCCGTGCAGATAGGAGCCCCAGACGTTGGCCTGGCGCGCACCGGTATCGCCGTCGCCTTGCAAGACCGGCAGGGCCTGGGATGCGCTGCGACCGTGGTGGATCTCGTAGCCGTGCACCGGCAGCCCGGATTCCACGTGGATGAACCGCTTTTGCACCAGGGTCTTGTCTGGATCGAGCACCGTGGTCAAGGGAAGGAGGGCGAGCCCCGGCCGGACGCCGCCTCCCTCGATCCGGTGCGGGTCGGCGATCTGTTGGCCGAGCATCTGGAACCCGCCGCAGATCCCCACGATTTCGCTGCCCGTGCCGGCCACATGGCGGATGGCGTCGGCCAGGCCGGAGCTGTGGAGAAAGGCGATATCGGCGATCACGTTTTTTGAGCCAGGGAGGATCACCGCGTCTGGCTGTTGCAGATCGGCCGGCTGGGAGACGATGCGGAGGAAGACGTCCGGCTCGGCGAGCAGCGGTTCGAAGTCGGTGAAGTTGGAGATGTGCGGCAGATCGATCACCGCGATCTCGACGTGTTCGCCATCCGGTCGCGGCCGCTGAAAAAGGCCGTTCTTGAACCCCACCGAATCTTCTTGCGGCAGGCCGAGATCGTGAAGATAGGGGATGACGCCCAAGACCGGCCGGCCGGTGCGCTCTTCCATGAAATCAAGGGCTGGGCGGAGAAGGGAGGCGTCGCCCCGGAAGCGGTTGACCACATAGCCGGCCAGCAGTTCCCGTTCCCAGGGCTCCATGACCTCGTAGTGGCCCACAAGCGAGGCAAAGACCCCGCCCCGTTCGATATCGCCAGCCAAAAGGACCGGCGCGCCGGCGTAGCGGGCCATGCGCATGTTGACGATGTCGTGCGCCTTGAGGTTCACCTCGCCCGGGCTGCCGGCCCCCTCGAGGACCACCACGTCGAACTCAGCGGCCAGGGCGTCGTAGGCCTCACAGACCGTGCGCCACACCTCTGCTTTGTAGCGCACGTACTGCCCCACGGTCATGTTGCCCTGCGGTCGGCCCATGACGACCACTTGGCTGCCCACCTCGCTGGAGGGTTTGAGCAGCACCGGGTTCATGCGCACATCTGGATCGAGGCGCGCCGCCTGAGCCTGCACCACCTGCGCCCGTCCCATCTCCAGGCCATTGCGGGTGACAAAGGAGTTGAGCGACATGTTCTGCGCCTTGAACGGCGCTACCCGCAATCCGTCCTGCAACAAGATACGGCAAAGGGCGGTCACCAGCACCGACTTGCCGGCGTCCGAGGTGGTGCCCTGGATCATGAGGGCGCGGGCGGTCATGGCCGTTGGGGAGGGCGGTGGCTCATCCTTCGGGCACGCCGAGCTTCTTCAGGATGATGGCCAGGGGGCAGAACTTGGAAAATCCGTACTGGAAGAGGTTGGCGCCTACAAAGGCGGTGAAAAAGTACCAGTACGGATGCACCCAGGTGCCAAGCGCCAGGCTGATCAGGATGAAGGCGCCGGCAAAGACGTGAACCCAGTCGTTGACAACCATTGTTCTGTTCTCCGTTCGGGTTTCGCTGGTTTCTGCTGTGTATCTGGCCCGGGCGCAAACGGGTCAGAAGGCGTAACGGACCGCGGCATAGGCGTTGCTGTTATCCTCGAACTGGCCCCAAAAGGTGAAGTCGTGGCTGCCAAAAAACAGGTTGGCCCCAGCCTCCACGGTCCACTGGTCGGTGAGCTTGTACGTGGCCTTGGGACGCCAGTAGGAGTCCTGGTCTGTGGGCGAATAGTAGACAAAAAGCGACAAAGTGAGGTTCTGGTTCCACAGCAGCTTGGTGAGCCGCAGGGTGAAGAGGCTGCGGTACTCGTCCTTCTTCGCGCTGCCTGGGGGCAGGGTGCGCTCGTAGTCCGCATAGTCCTGCATCCACTCCAGGTAGTACTGCACGCCGCCGGTGAAGTCTGGCCCGAGTTCGTGTTCGAAACCGATGAGGAAGCGCGCTTCAGAGTTGCGGATCAACGGGTCGTCCCCGGCTTGGTCCTGGCGCGAGTCGTAGTAGCCGGCCTCGATGTTGCCGATGCCGCCGGCGACCGGCCGCCGGAGGGATGCCCCCACCACGGTGAGGCGGGGATAGACGAGGCGGCCGGTGGCGGCGTCGAGGCCTTCTGGCGTGCTCCAGAAGCCGTGATAGACGTAGAGGGCCGCCTCGGTGTCACCAAAGGTGCGGTAGGCCCGCAGGGCGTAGTCCGCATCCTCGCCCATCCGGTTGCGCTCGTCATCGGCAAAGATGAAGTCCCGGCCAGCGGTGCGGCCGAGCAGGGGGTTCCAGTACGAAAGCCGTTCGCCCTCGATGTAACGGGAATTGGCGAAAACCGGCGCGTAAACGAGATCCACGTTCACCGCGGGCAGGAAGACGCTCACCATCACCGCGTCTGACGGCGCTTTCAGATACTCGTCGTCCCGGCCAATGAAGAACGACTTCCAATCCTTGGGAAAGTTGTCGTTGATGAACAAGAGATCGCCGGTGCCCCAGGTGAGGATCTGGCGGCCGATCTTGACGTCCACGTTGTCGCTGGGCGAAAAAAGCAGGTTAAGCTCGCGCAGTTCGGCCCGCCCCTCTTCCAGCACCTGGTCTCCCACCGCCTCGCCTTTGAACTTGAAGATGCCCCAGCCGAAGTCACGTGACAGGTCGGCCTGGAGGCGGACCTCGCCGATACTCATGTCCTTTTCGTTGGCGTCCTCGTGGAGCCGCCAACCGGCCCGGGCCTCGATAAAGGCGGTGGCGTCGATGTTGTACCGGTCGTAAAGGGCGTCTTGCCAGGGCGCGGCTCCGGCCAGCGACGGGGAGAGGACAACGGCGGCGGCCAGCAGGAGGCCGCCGCAGGCGGTTCGTGCGGTTTGCAGGGACATGTTCATGGTTTCTTCTGTAAGGGGTTGCCGCTGCCTGGTCCGGCGCGCGGAGGCATATTAGTTGTACTGTGTCAGGCGGCTACCGGCGCACTTCCCGCGGCGGCCGGCGCAGATAACGCTCGGTGAAGATCTTTTTCGACAGGCCAATATCGTACTTGATGTTGAAAAACTCTGAAGTGGTCTCTCCGCCGTTCAACAGGTCGCTGACCCGCGACTTGGTCACCGTGGGATAGCCCTGGATCGTTTTGATCTCCAGGGCCTCGACCCGCCGGTAGAGGCGGCCTTGTTTGTCCTTGTACTCGGCTTTCACCGGCATGAAGGTCTTTTTGTCGATCCATACCGTGTATTCGGAAAACTCCACCGAGGCAGGATCCTTGGGCACGTTTTTGATCACGTAGTACGTGTCGGTCTCCTCGACCAACTCGTGCGTGTCTTCTGTGGGCGAGCGGCCGGAGACGTCCTCGTAAAAAAAGTGGGAGCCGACAAAACTCGTGCGCTTGTCCGTGGCCGCGATCCGCTTGACCAGGGAAAGGGCGGGCAGGTAAAGCCAGCGGTCGTCGTCCCGGTCCACGTACTTGTGGACCATGAACACCATCTTGCGCACGTCACTCGGCCGCTTGAAGTACACGTAGAACTGCTGTTCGCCGCCGTCTTCGCTGTCGCGCCGCAGGATGACAAACTGGCGCAGCCGTTTGCGGCCCTGGCTGTCGGTGATGGTCATCTTCACTTCAGCCCGGCCGTCCTTGCCCGCATAATAGGCCGCCTTGTTGGCCCGATCGATGATCTCATCCACTGGGGGCGCGGCGGCCGCCGCGCCCCCAGTGGATGAGATCATCGATCGGGCCAACAAGGCGGCCTATTATGCGGGCAAGGACGGCCGGGC
>WFOD01000117.1 GCA_015488275.1 Deltaproteobacteria bacterium | reverse complement strand
GTGTGCGGCACATCCCTGTGCCGCACACAGCCCGTTTTGCAACGGGCTGTTATGACCGGATTGCGGGCCGCCTGCGTCCGCAATCCGTTTCCGCCCCTCCCTTTCTTGCCGGCAGAGAGCAAACCGCCCCGCACGATGACAGCCCTTTCCCATTCCTCCGCTCAACTGCCCCACCCCGGTTGGCCAGCACCAACGAACAGGCCGGTGATCGGCGCCAGCGCTTGCCTCCTTGGCCAGCGGGTGCGCTACGACGGCGACCACCGGTACGATCCCTATCTCGTTGAGGTGCTGGCCAAGGAATGGGACCTGCTGCCTATCTGTCCAGAGGTGGAATGCGGCATGGGGGTGCCACGGGAGCCGATCCACCTGGTGGGAGACCCTGCTGCGCCCCGACTCATAGGGCGGGAATCAGGAGTTGACCACACCAGGCACATGCAAAGGTGGGTGGACAGACGCCTCACAGAACTGGCGGCAGTGCCGTTGTCCGGCTTTGTTTGCAAAAGCAAATCGCCTTCTTCTGGCATGCGCAATGTCAAGGTGCTGTTGAGCGACGGCTCAGTGCAACGTGTTGGCGTTGGGCTGTTCGCCCGCGGTCTTATGGCGCGCTTTCCCTTCTTGCCGGTCATCGACGAAGTGGGGCTTGCGACGGCGCCCGAACGGACCAGGTTCGTGCGTGGCGTGCGCACTGTTCACCACCTGCGCCGTTGTACCACTCCGGCGGCGCTTGTCGCTTTTCTCCGCCAGCGTCGCGCCTCTCTTCTCCACGAAGCGCCCCACCTTGCCTCCCAGCTGGAGGAGCTACTGGCCTCTTCCTCTTTTTTGCCTTGGGAAAGCCTGTGGCAGCGAAGCGCCGAGCTTCTGCTCGTGGCCAACGACACCCTGGCCGACGGCCCTTTCTAGCAGCCCGTTGCAAAACGGCCTGCTAGCAGCAGGGAGGCAACCGGCGGCAACCCGCTTTCAGCCGGCGAGGGCCGCCACCACCCGATCGATATCCTGCTCAGCGAGATAGGGATGCATGGGCAGACTGAAAATCCGCCCGGCCACATCTTCGGCCACCGGCAGGGCGCCGGCAGGGTAGCCGAGATAGGCAAAGGCGGCCTGGAGGTGCAAAGGGCGCGGATAGTAGATGGCGTAGGGGATGCCAGCGGCGGCCAGCCGGTCGAGATAGAGCTGACGGTTATCAGCCAGCACCGAGTACTGGGCCCATGCCGAACGGCACCCCTCTGGCACCTGCGGGATGACGAGTCCAAGCCCAGCGCCCTCGATACGGGTGGAATAGGCGGCCGCCACCTGTTGCCGCCGTTCCACCTCGTCGGCAAAGATCTCACACTTGGCCAGCAGCACGGCGGCCTGCAAGGTATCGAGCCTGGCGTTCAGGCCCAGCCGCACGTTTTCGTACCGGTCCTCGCCCTGGCCATGCACCCGAATCGAGCGGACAAGGGCTGCAAGACGATCGTTATCGGTAAACACCATCCCGCCGTCACCATATCCGCCCAGGGGCTTGGCAGGGAAAAAGCTGGTTGCGGCAAGATCGCCAAAGCTTCCCGCCAAACGGCCCTGGCGCATGCCGCCAAAACTCTGGGCCGCATCCTCGATCACGAACAGCTCCTCGGCAGCCGCCACCTCGGCGATCGCCGCATAGTCAGCAGGCACGCCAAAAAGATCCACAGCGATTACACCACGGGGATGAAGACCCTTGCCTGCCACCGCCTGCGCGGGCAGGGGATGAAGCCTGGCATCTTTGCGCCGCACCGCTTCCACTGCCTGCGCCAGCCGCTCCGGAGCAAGGTTGAAGGTAACTGGCTCGATGTCCACGAACACCGGCACCGCACCGGTCAAGGCAATGGCCTCAGCAGTGGCGACAAAGGTGAAGGGCGAGGTGAACACCGCATCACCCGGCCCCACGCCCAGGGCCATGAGGCCAAGCACCAGAGCGTCGGTGCCACTGGCGCATCCCAGGGCGTGCCGCACGCCCACATAAGCGGCCAGCCGCTCTTCCAACTCCTCGTTCTCTGGCCCCAGAACATACTGACCATGATCGAGGACCCGGCGGATGCGCGCCTCCACAACGGCGCGTATCCGTTGCTGCTGTGTCCCAAGATCAATAAACTGCATGTATTCGCTCCCTGATATTCCCTATAACACCCCGTTGAAAAACGGGCTGTGCGCACCACATGGACGTGGGGCCGAATTCCGCCGGCCCTCTTTGTGTTTCCCCTGCCGGCAGCCGTGCCGAAGGCTCAAGGGGTGCGGAGCGAACCGGGCCGTGCCCAGGGAAAACCCGAAAAGGAGCCAAGGAATTCGAGAGGTTGGCGAAACTCGTTTTGGCCAACCGTATAGTTGAAAAAGCCATCATCCGCGCCCCAGGGACGGGGCGCCGAAACTGCGCCGTTTGAAAAATACCGTGATTTCGCGGGGAAAGCCAGAGCCCTCTTTGGCTTTGGACCGCAACAAGCCCAGGGACGGACTTTTGATGCCCCCAGCAGTGAGGTCTCACCCAAACAGCCCACTCTAAACGGGAACCGAAAGGCCGTAAACAAAAAAGATCACGCCCAGGCGAGACGGTGAACGCCGCTGGTTGACGATCGCGCTGAAATCGGGTTAGCTTCAGAGTTCCGCCATGTCACGTCATACCAGAAACATAAGCGGATTGCAGCCAGCGCGCATTCTCATTCGGGCGACCAACTGGATCGGGGACGCGATCATGACCCTGCCAGCGATCCGCACCATCCGGCGCAACTTTCCCGCCAGCCGGCTCGTGGTCCTCTCCCGGCCGTGGGTGGCCGAGCTCCACGGCGCTGATCCACAGGTGGACGAAGTCATCCTTTACGACAAAAACGGGCAACATGGCGGTCTGCGGGGCCTCTTCCGGCTGGCCCGCGAATTGCGGGCACACAGGTTCGACCTAGCGATCCTGTTGCAAAACGCCTTTGAGGCTGCGATGATCGCCCGTCTGGCCGGTATTCCAGTGATCGCTGGCTACAGCCGCGACGGCCGCCGGCCCCTGCTCACCCATCCTGTGGCCATCCGGCCGGAGATCCGCCGCCGCCACCAGGTGCTCTACTACCAAGACCTCCTCCGCCAGCTCGGTCTTGCTCCTGGCCCGGACGATCTGTACCTGCCCCTTTCCGAGACCGCGCAGCAATGGGCCCGAGCCGCCTTGGCCGGTCAACCGCGGCCGATCATCGGCATCAACCCCGGTGCGGCCTACGGTCCGGCTAAACGGTGGCCGGCCGAGCGGTACGCCGCCGTGGCCCGCGAGCTATGGAAACGGTTCGGCGGCACACCGGTGGTCTTTGGCACCAAGGCGGATCAGCAGGCGGCCGCAGTCATCGGCGAGGCGGTACCGGCCACCCTGGATCTCACCGGCCGCACCACCCTCGCCCAGGCCGCAGCGGCCATTGCCCGCTGCGACTGCTTTTTGACCAACGATTCAGGACTCATGCACGTGGCCGCTGCCGCCGGCATCCCCCTCGTCGCCGTATTCGGCTCCACCGACCCGGTGGCCACTGGCCCCGCTTCACCACGGGCGAAAATCGTGCGGCACGCCCTTGCCTGCGCCCCCTGCCTGCAACCGACCTGCAAGACAGGATTTGCCTGTATGCTCGATATCGAACCGGCGGAAGTGGCGGCCGCAGCTACAGAACTCCTGGCCGCCGCCTAGCCAGGGCCAACACAGCTATGGATCCCGCCCCCCCACCCATCCGCGAC
>WFOD01000116.1 GCA_015488275.1 Deltaproteobacteria bacterium | reverse complement strand
TCGGAGACCCGCAAGCCCCTCACCCGCGAGGATGTGGCCCGCAACGCCGAGACCTACAAAGAGCAGGTCTTCAAGATTCTCGATCCGGCCAAGACCCGCATCATGTTCAACTCCGCCTGGCTCGACAAGCTCTCCTCCCAGGACTTCATCCGCCTCGCTTCCCAGCTTACCGTGGCCCGGATGCTCGAGCGCGAGGATTTCAGCTCCCGGTTCAAGAGCGGCCGGCCGATCAGCATCCATGAATTCTTGTACCCGCTCATCCAGGGTTACGACTCGGTGGCCATGCAGGCGGATGTGGAGATCGGCGGCACGGACCAACTCTTCAACCTGCTCATGGGCCGGGATCTCCAGCGGGCCTGGGGCCAGGAGCCCCAGGTGGTGCTCACCTTGCCTCTGCTTGAGGGGCTGGACGGGGTGAACAAGATGAGCAAGTCGCTGGGCAACTACATCGGCATTACCGAGCCGCCGGACGAGATCTACGGCAAGACGCTCTCGATTTCCGACGAGCTGATGTTCCGCTATTACGAGTTGCTGAGCGATCTTTCTTCTGAAGAGATCGCGCGCCTGCGCGAGGACATGGCCGCCGGCCGCCTGCATCCCAAAAAGATCAAGCAGCGCCTGGCGCGGGAGCTTGTGGCCCGTTTTCACGGCGAAGAGGCGGCCGTGCAGGCCGAGGCCAACTTCGAACGGGTCTTCCGCGACCATCAACTCCCAGACGACATCCCAGAAAAGCGTATCTCCGTTGAGGGGCAGGCCATTTGGCTGCCCAAGCTCCTGGCGGCCGCCGGCCTGGTCAAGGGCACGGGCGAGGGCCGCCGCATGATCCAACAGGGAGCGGTGAGCATAGACGGCGAACGGATCACCGACGTGGAGCACGAGGTGCCGGCCGGCCGGGGTGAGTTGCTGCTCAAGGTGGGCAAGCGCCGCTTCTGCAAGGTGGCGCTGGTTTCTTGAGACGCAAGGCAATATTGCCGGTGCGGGCTCACGCATCCCTGCTGGACGCTTGGGACGGGGGATCGGGTTCCAGACAGCCGGCTAGGAACTGGCCAAGGCGTTCCTGGTTGCGGATTGGATCGAACAGGCGGGCGTTTTCCGACCGAACGATACGGCCCGCCAGCCGCGCTACATCTTCTCCTGCCAGGAATTCCCGCCAAGCAACCGCATCCTCTAGCACCACCAAGGCTGGATCATCGCTAACCGGCAGGCCCCGTAGCGCCAGCGGCGTGGCCAGGGTCGGCATCCGATGATGCAACGCCTCGGCCACCTTGATGTTCACTCCGCCACCACAAACAATCGGTTGGACCATGATATGGTTTTGCCGCCAGACTGGCGTGAGATCGGGGATAAAACCGTGGCCGTGCACCCCGTTTGCCGGCTCGTGCAAACGTTTTGATCCCGCGCCGTAGAGGTGCAGCTCGAGCCGCTGCCGCGCGGCCGTGTCCAGCCGCCGCCATACATTGGCGAGAAACCAGGTGATGGCCTCTTGGTTGGGCCACCATTCCAGGTTGGCGAGAAAGGCGATGCGGATGGGGTCGGCGGCGGAGGAAAGCGGTCGCGGGCATGTCCGCGCCGGTTGGCAGTCAAAGACTGGCGGGATGGTGCACAGGGCGGAGTGTGGCAAAAGGCGGCGGAAGCGGGTTTCGTCCTCTGTGGAGATGGTGATGATCCGGTCCATCTTTGCCATGCCGGCCAATTCGTACCGCCGCAGCTTGTCGAGATCCCGTTGGGTCCAGGAGCCTATAACGGGCAACCGTTTGAGCTTTTCGGTTTGGGCGGCGTAGAGTTCATGCTCCACGTTGTGGGCGATGTAAATACGACAGCAGCCTGCCGTGGGGAGGAGGTCGGCGCACCACAGCATATCGATGCCAGTGATCAGCACAGCGCTGAACCTTCTTGCGGCCAGCCGACGGGCCAGGCGGCGGGCGAACCGGCGGGAAGAGAAGTGGCACGCCTTGGCCGGCAGGGGAGAGATGAGAGAGCGGAGTAGGGAAATGGCCTTGGCCGGTGCGCTGCGCCGCCAGGGAGACTGGTGTTCAAAATAGAGCTCTTCGTGCTGCAGCTCAGGATAGAGTGCGTGCAGCAGGGATTGGATTCCCTTGCGGTACACCGGCCCGCCATAGGAAAACCGCAGATCGGCGCGGTGGCTGATGGAGAGAAAGCCCGGCCGGGCCGCTGGCGCGCTGTGGGCTTTGCTTGTGCGGGCATCCGGCTGCATGATAGAAAAAATACGCTCAGGCCGCTTGGAAGTATAAGAACACGCCAAGTTCGCCGCCGTGATCGGTGAATTCAACATGGAGTTTTTGGGCTGGCAGCGCTTGAATAAGAAAAAAGATTTCGTTGAGATTATAGGGATTCATCTGCATTTCCGGATCGTTGCCTTGGCTGCCGGCTGACCGCCACAGCTTGTAGAGAAGCTTCTTGATCCGAGCCCGTAGCGCGGGGCGTCGTTCTGGCGGCAGGCCGTTGGTGGCGTGATAGGCCTGTTTGGAGTAGGTGAGCTGCACCGCGCATATCCCACCTGGCGCAAGATGCGCCAGCAGGCGTTTGAAGATGGCGATTCCCCGCCGGGGCGGGATGTGCTGGAAAACGATGAAGGAGTGGATCAGGTCGAATGTGCCTGTAAGGCAGGCCAGGGAGTCGTCTGATCTGAGCAGGGTTACGTTGTCCAGCGCGTGCGCCGCACAGTTCTTACGCGCCTCCTCAAGCATGGACTCGGAAACGTCTGTCCCTGTCACGTGCCCGGCCAGCTCGGCAAAGGGAATGACCAGCCGGCCCACGCCGCAGCCGAAGTCCAGGACGCGCTGCGGCTGAAAGCCTGGCGACACTTTGGCGCGGCATGTTGTGAGCACTTGTTGTACGTGTCTTCTTCCTGACTGGAAAAACTCTTTTTTGCTCTCCTCGGTGAGATTCTTGGCGCGAAATTTCTCGTGGGTGATGACCCCGAAATACGGGTCCTGCTGTCCCCACTTTTCCCACTCTCTGTCGGTATGTAGGTCTTTTGTAAACATTGCTTTTTCGGGTGTGGAGGGGCGTTACATTATTTCCCAGGCTCCTTGCCATAGTCAGCGGTGGATTGCAAGAAGGAAAAGGGGGCGTTGCCGCGATTTGCGGGGAGAGGCAAGGGGATGATGACGCTAGTTGCCTTGTGTGATCTCCTCTCGTGCCTCCCTCAGGAGGATGGGCAGTCACTCCCTCGCAAGGAACAGAGACCAGCTTCTTTGTGGTAACTGATCACGGGCACCCCTCACGTATGCCTGAGTCGCGGCTTTGCAGGCCGGGTATGTGGTTACAGGGTGCCCCAGATGCAAGGAAGAAGCCCGCGCAGCGTACTGGGAGCTACGTAAGCGGGCTGATGACGCCGCAGATGGGGTGCCCTGTGACCACATACTCTTTGTGGGCCTCCTCTGCCAGCAAGCCGGCGAGTTGCCGCAGGGGGATGGCCTGGACTTCTTTGCCCAACGGGTATGTCTCTGTCCCGGGATAGACCACGAAGCGGCGGACCGGGTTGAGATCGGCGCACCCGGCATAAAAGCCACGTTCGGGCTTGGGCGTCAGGCTGCGTTTCACTTCTATGGCCCAGAGCCGCCCGTCGGGAAAGTGCAGGACCAGATCGATCTCGGCCCCGCCGCTGCTCCGGTAGAAAGAGGCCTGTACGGTTTCCGGCGCCACGGTAAGCAGGTTTTCGATGACAAACCCCTCCCAGCTTGCACCGACCACGGGATGCGACAGGAGCGCGTCCATGTCACCAATGGAGAGCAACGCATGGACGATGCCGCTGTCGCGCACGAAGATCTTCGGTGATTTCACTAGGCGTTTGCGGACGTTGAGATGCCAGGCTGGCAGTCGCCGCACCAGCAGCAGATCCATAAGAAGGTCGAGATAGGAAGCGGCGGTCTTGGCGTCTACCCCGATGTTGCGGGCAAGTTGTGCGATGTTGAGCAGGCCGCCCTGGAGATGGGCCCGCATGACCCAGAAGCGACGGAGGGTTTCGGCGGGGATACGGCGGCCGAACCCAACAGCAGGTACAGGCCTGCGCGCCTGCCGGCGCGTCGGGCCCGGTCTATCAGGCCGCGCAGCGAGAGGAACAGGCGGGGGGTACGATGGATTTCATCGAGGATGACCAAGCGGTCGAGGCGATCGGCGAGATAGAGCTCGGGTTCGCTCAGCCGGGCCCGGTCCGCCTCGGACTCCAGGTCGAGATAGAGGGCCGGCCGCCTCCGGCCGATTTCGAGGGCCAAGGTGGTCTTTCCCACCTGCCGCGGTCCCAGGAGGACGACCGCGGGAGCCTCCTGCAACCGTTCCGTGAGGTGATCGGTTATACGCCGTGTTATCATCCTTGCAATCATGGAGGGTCATTACCTTGTTTGCAAGGTTATATAGGGGCAAGAACCCGATGTCAAGAAGTTCGGCGCCTGCGGCAGGCAATCGACTCCGCAGAGTTCGGTCTCAATATGCGGGGGGCGTCGTCGTTACGGGTCATCGCTGGCAGGCGCCATCCTCCTGGTTGCATTCTTCGGGCCGTTTGCGAAGATCCGCAGGAATTTCGTAGCGGTTTTTGGTACGCTGGGGATTGACGTTGCGCGGCGGGACCGGTGGCAGCGATTCTAGGGAGAAGAGCTTCTGGGAGCATTCCATGCTTTTTTCGAATTCCTCGACGATACCCCGAAGGCGAAGTCCGTGGTGTCGAACCCGCCGGAGAACTGTTGCTGCTGGTTGTGCAGTTCCGGCGCCAGGGTTACCGCGGATACGGATGGGGTGCGCCATGTGTGCGCGGCGTATCCAGCGGAGGATGTGGAGGAAGCGGGAAGTGATCAATGATCTATTTTGATATTTCGGCAGCCGTGCAGAAACGTGCCGGCCTCGGACGATACGCGGAAAGTGTGGCCAGGGAACTGGTCTCCATGGCCGGGGACCGGCTTGCCTTCTTCTGCCACGATAGCCCGCCCATCACCCTGCCCGCCGGCCTGGACGGTGTACCCCTCCGTCACGTACCGGTGGGGTTCCGGCGCTGGGTGGTCTTCGTTTTGCTGGCTCATCTGACCGGTGTGAGCCTGGATCGGCTTCTTCCCGGCGGCCGTCTCTATCACGCCACCGAACACCTGCTCTTGCCGTTGCGCCGTATCCCCACGGTCATGACCGTGCACGACCTCTTTTTTCAGGAGGCAGCCTACCATAAATGGACCAACCGATTCTACCTGAAGATGGCGATGCGGCTCTTTTGCCGGCGGGTTTCCCACTGTATTGCCGTTTCCCAGTATACGGGGGACGCCCTCATGGAGAGCTATCGCATCCCGCGCCAGCGGATCACCGTGGTCCACGAGGCCGCTGCCCCGCATTTCCTTCCCCAGGATGACGATCGCATCCAGGAGGTGCGGCGGCGCTACGGCCTGCCGAGCCGCTATATTCTTTTCGTCGGTACCATCGAGCCGCGTAAGAACCTGCCCAGTTTACTCCAGGCCTTCGAGAGATGCCATGGGCAAGGCCTGACCGACGGGCTTGTGATCGTCGGCCGGCGCGGCTGGATGAGTGACTCCTTTTTCCGTGCCCTTGAACGATCGCCGGCCCGGCAGGCCGTGCTTTTCCCCGGCCGCGTGGCGGACGAAGACCTGCCTCCCCTTTACAGCGGCGCCCAGGTGTTCGTGTACCCCAGCTTTGCCGAGGGGTTCGGCCTGCCGGTGCTGGAAGCGATGTCGTGCGCTACGCCCGTGGTCTGTTCCAATACCACCAGCCTGCCGGAGGTGGCTGGCGATGCGGCCCTTCTCGTGGACCCTGCTGATACCGGGGCCCTGACCGATGCCGTTGGCCGGTTGCTGCGGCAGCCGGAGCTGGCCGCCCTGCTGCGTCGCCGGGGACGCGAACGGGCGCGGTCCTTTTCCTGGAGACGGGCGGCCCGGGAGACCCTGGCGGTGTACGAATCGGTGTTGCGCTCAGGAGGGAAAGAGGATCCGCCATGACTTCAGCTACCCGGACTTCTCGCTCTGCGCCCTGCGGTAGCATTCGATGGTTTGCCGTACCGTTTTGTCCCAACTGAACTGGGCCGCGCGACGGAGCGATAGCTTTCCAAGCCGGTGCCGGAAGTCTTCGTCTTGGGAGAGACGGCGCATGGCCTCCGCCAGCCCGTCGATATCGTCTGGGTCCACCAGAATCCCGGCGTCACCCACCACTTCTGGCAGCGATGAGGAGGAGGTGGTGATCACCGGCACGCCACAGGCCATAGCCTCAAGGACCGGCAGGCCGAACCCTTCGTATCGGGACGGGTAGACGAATGCCAGTGCCCCGCTGTAGAGGGCCGGCAGATCGGTGTCGTCCACGTAGCCGGTGAAGATGGTTCTCTGCCGCACCGCCTCTGATTGCCTGGCAGCCGCATGGATCTCCTCGTAGCCCCAGCCCAGGGGGCCGGCCAGGACGAGGTGCATATCGTCGATTTTTTCCTGCTCCACCAGGGCGAGGAAGGCCCGGATGGTCGCTGTGACGTTTTTGCGTGGCTCCAGGGTGCCCAGGCCGAGAACGTAGGGAACGTCACCGGGAATGCCGTAACGCTGGCGGACCGCCCGCAGCCTGGTGTCGTCCTGGCAGGGAGCGAAACGGGGAGCGGCCGCCAGATGCGCGACCAGTATTCGCTCCGGCGCAAGGTCTGGCCGGTACTCCAGGAGATCCCGGCGGGTGGATTCCGAGACGCAGAGCACCCAGTCTTTCGGGGTGAGCGCGGCCAGGGTCGTTGTCAGTGCCCTGGTGTTCTTGCCGGAGAAATATTCTGGAAACTTGATGGGAATGAGGTCGTGGACGGTGAGCACGAACCGGCAGCCCCCCCCCACCTGCCGGGCATGATCGGGAAAAGGGTGAAAGGGCGAGTGGTAGATGTCGGCCGTGGCTATGCGTTCGCTGGCAAGCAGGAGGTCGGGAAAGAAGCGGTTCGCAACGGCCGTGGACAGCCGGTTGACACCGGTGAGCAGATCTTGCCATCTCCTGGGGAGCGAGCCGTCCGGCGTGCGGGCCTGGCCGCAGCCAATGATTCGGCTGTAGAGGATATCCAGGAGGCGGATGACGGGTGGAAGGGGGGCGAGCAGGTCGCGTGCCCCGGTCGTGGCGGCGAGGCGTTCGTGGCCGTTTTCGCTCAGCCACCGCCGGGCCAGGAGATGGTGGAGCAGGGTGGCTGGCGCGCAGAAGGAGACCGTCATATCGGGCGCGGTCAGGAGACTGCGGGCCAGGTTCTCGACCACCTGGTACACACCGGTCCGGACCTGGGGAGAGATCATGCCGAAGCCCAGGACCGAGATGTCGAAGAGCACCTGGATCACGGGCTGTGCTCCTCGTCCAGGGCCAGGGCCTGCTCGCTGGTCGTTTGCGGGGCGGGAGGCAGGCAATCGACTCCGCAGAGTTCGGTCTCAATGGCGTCGAAGAGTTGCTTCACCTGGGCGAGAAAGGCCTGGCGGTTGAACCGGTGGCTGCGTTCGTAGGCCTGGCCCGCCATGCGCTGGCGCAGCTTTTCGTCATGGATCAGGCGTAACGTCTTGTCCCGCAATTCCTCCAGGGACGAAAAGAGAAAGCCGTGGACACCTTCCTCCACGATCTCCCGCTGGCCGCCGCCGTTGATCACCACGGGCACGCAAAAGTTCTGCATGGCCTCCACCGTGGTCATGCCAAAGTGCTCCACCCGTTCGGGCCGGGTTTCGTCCAGGCCGCAGGCGTGCCAGAAGATGGCCGCCCGGCGGTAGAGGTCGCGAATCTCTTCCCAGCTCTTGTTGACATGGACCTCGATGGGGCGGGGCGCCTCCTTGGCCGCGTCGAGGACAGCCGCGAGATAACCGTTGTCCGGGATGCTGCCGCCGGCCAGCACCAGGCGCCAGCCCGCCGTTTCGGCCGGGGCCTGGCGCGCGAGATCGGCAAAGGCCCGCACGAGCTCGAGCTGTTTTTTTGATCCGGCAGGCTCGAACCGGGAGACGGAAAGAATGATTTTTTCCTTTGCGTCCGCTGAGGCGTCGGGATGGTACATCTCCACCGGCGGGTAAAGGAGATGGGTTGGGGTGAGGCCCCAGCGTTTCTTGGTCCAGGAGATGGTGTACTCGCTGTTGGCCACCAGGTAGTCGTACTTGTCCACCTGGAAGAAGTGGTCTTTTTCCGTGTGGGGGAAGTGGCAGATGAACACCGAGCACAAAGCGAGCGGGTTCACCTTGCTGAGCATGTTGGCGTTGATGAAGATATCATAGTTGAGTGATTCCAGGCCGATCACGTCAAAGGCGTTGTAACGCCGGAACGCCACCCGGCCTTCGTCGATCAGGCCGGTTTCCGGCTGTTCGGCGGGCGGGATTTTGACCACCTTGAGCGCGCATCTGCTCAAGTCGAGGCCGTACCACTCGCGGCATTGGTCGATATGCATCTCCTGATTGACGAGATAGGTGACCTCGTAGCGGTCCTGCACCGCATGGGCGATCTCGGCCACGTATCTCTGCGCGCCGCCGGCAAAGTGAAAGGCGTGGTCGTAGATGGCAAGGCGCGGCCTGCGCAGGCCCAGCTCCAGCTCCAGCCGGGAGACGAGCTGGATGGCGGTGACCACGCCGCAGGCTTGCCGCACGGCGCGGCAGAGCGTGCCGAAAAACTGAAGCGCTTTTTCCGGAGGATGGCGCAGGAAGAGATGGACCCCGGCGGTCACCAGGCATCGGAACAAGAGGTCTGGCGCGGCTAACAACATCAGAGGGGAATTTGTAATCGTAGCCGCCGCTTCTTCTGCGCTGCGGCCCAGAGCGGCGTCCAGGCGGCGGGCAGTGGACAAGTAGGCGTGTCGCAGATCTGTCTTCGTTGTTTTCTGATCTGAAATGGCGGAAGAGGGAGCCAAAAGAGGGGCCGGAGGGATGGGAGGTTTGTTGCGCTCTACCCGCTCGCCTTTGAGGTTTTGGCGGATTCTGGCAGTCAGCGATTTGAATGCTTGGCATTCCAGAAGTTCTTGTTTGCGCGCGTAAATCCCGTGGTGAACAAAGGGCGGCAACTCGAAGCGGTAGTTGCGGCGATGTGGAAATGGGAGCGGAGAGGAAGGACGGGAGAAAGTCCTGAGACAGCACAAGGAGGAGGTGTCCTGATTGATGCAGCGGCGGTATATGTTGAAGATGGTCCGCCTGGCCAGCCATCTTCCTTCCCGTCGGCACGCTGCAACCACGCCCCGCCATCCCTCGTATTTCAAGCGACGGCGGGCGTTGGCGGCGCGTATGCGGCAGTACGGCAGGAGACGGTGGAGCATGGAGGCGGCTCGGGTTATTTTTGCGCAGAAAAGCCCTGGAGATCGTTCAGGGCGGCGATGGTCATCTTTTCTTTGATCCGGCGAAGTTTTTCCTCAAAATCTGGCGGTTTCCTCCAGGCTGCCATCCGGCGGCGTATCCGGCGGAGCAGCGGAATTCTTGGGGGTGGCGGCAGGGGGTGGCGGAACGATTCCAAGATCACACAAGAATAGGCCACGCCCGCGGCAACGCCAAGAAGATAGTTTTCGGTGAGTCGTTCGGCCGGAATGAGATGGGTGAGGCGGAGCTTGGTAAACTTCCCCATGCCAAGGCCCATGTCGCACGCCGTATAGGCCATGTCAGTGTCTTCACAGCAAAGAAGACGATCGCCTTGCCGTCCCAAGCGGCTTCGTCGTGGATCGGATTCGACTAACGCCGTCCAGCGGAGGGCGACGGTTTTGCGGATGCACATCCCGGCCCCGCAAGGATGGGTGCCGCATGTCGTCTGGTTGGACCAGCAGTCGCGCTCGAATTGATCGATAGCCAGGAAGTGCCAATGGGGTTTGGTCCAGGCTGGCGGGGATATTTCGAATTCAGGAATCGTTTGCCCTCCCCACGCGCCCATCATCGGCCATTGCCTGCCGATCTCTAAGGCGGTCGTTAAGTAGTCTGGTGTAAGCACGTTGTCGTCGTCCACGAATACGAGAAGGTCTCCTTTTGCCTCTTTGATGCCGCGGATTCGCGCATTGGCGAGCCCTAGCCGTTCCTCTCTCACGTGGCGGCTGTGGGGATGCCAGTTGAGCGCAACGGATTGGGCGAGTACCGTTTCGCTGGCGTTGTCAACGAGAAGGAGCTCCCAGCAGTCGGAGGAGAGGGTCTGCCCGGCGAGCCCCTTGAGGACCCGTTCAAGATATTGTCTCCGTGGGTTGTGGGTGCAGATGATAACGCTGAGATCCATGAGGCGATCAGATACCTTACGGTTGATGGGTAGGCGATGGCCTGCGGGCGGAAAAAAGCCTTTGTAATGCGTGGACGCCTGCCCAAGGACTCGTTTGCAACAGCCCCAAAAGAAGAAGAGGATACCACAGAAGCCGGACGCCTTGACGGTGACGCCGGAGATTGCCTAGAGCCTGCGTGGCGATGGCCTGGGTAATGCGTTGCCGGTCTTTTGGGCAGAGCTGAAACCGTTGGCTAAAGGCCTGGTAGATGGGTTTGAGCCGCCTGCACGCTTGGATGTTGGCGTGGGGCGTGAGATTGCCGTTTTCCCAGAAATCACGCAGCATCCGCATGACGTTACACGACAGCCGGAGTCCGAAAAGATGTAAGAGTTGGCGTTGCGACGCCTGGATGGCGTAACGGAGCTGTTCGCTTCTGTGGATATGCGAGATGCTGCGAGGATGGGCGCACCGGTATTGGATCACAACTTCGTGAAGAATCTCTAAGTTCCAGCGTTCGGCCAACTTGAGCCAGAGGGCGTAGTCCTGGCTGTAACGGTAGGATTCGTCGTAGCCCCCAAGGGCGAGCACGGGAGACTTGCGGAACATTACCTGGCTGTGCCCGCCGATGCGATTGTAAAACAACAGGAACCATTTGACGAGCAGGGGCTCGGCGGCAAGTCGTGGACGATGGAATACATGGTCATTTTCGTCGATGAAATCCATCTCGCCGGACACAAGGACTGTTTCGGGGTGTTGGTCGAGCAGCTTTTTTTGCAGGGAGAGCCGGTGTGGGAGCGAAATGTCGTCGGCGTCCTGACGGGCGACGTACTTGCCGCGGGCAAGGTGGAGCCCTTTGTTGAGCGATTTTGTAAGGCCGATGTTTGTTGGGTTGGCAACCGTTACGATGCGTTTGTCCTCATAGCCTGCAAGGATGGCCGCCGTGTCATCGGTGGAGCCGTCGTTGATGATGATAAATTCAAAGTCCTGCCAGCTTTGGCAGAGGATGCTCTCTATCGCGGCCCGGAGATAGCGGCCGCCATTGTATACCGCCATGAGCACGCTGATTGCCGGAGTATGCGCGGAGGAGGGAGGGGAGGGCATGGCTCTTAGACAGTGACGGGACGGAGTGGCAGCAGATTGAGGGCCGCCCGGCTGTAGCGGTCCGGAAGGAAACCGAGACGGGTGAGGCGATAGCGTTGGCAAAGCCGACGCACCGCTGGCAGAGGAAGGTGGGCGAAGCGTTGTGTAAAGAATTGTTTCAAGGCGGGATCGTTATAGCTCAGTCTGGCCGGGCTGATCCCCCCTCGTAAGCCAATTTCTGCGCCAAGAGCGGCGAAGCCGATGCGGATGTCTTGGGTGCGATAAAACACGGTGTGCAATCGATTGATAACCCCCCAATAAAAATGGAGATAGCCGGTGAGTTTGTTTTCCCGGTCCGGCTGCACGAGTTTGACGGCCTTTTGCACACCGTAATGAAACGCCTGAAACGGGGATGGGCTGGGGCAATGCCATGCCGCTGGCGCCAGATCTTCCATATCGTCCAAGCGCGCATCGGGATGGACGAGGGGACAGGCGTCAACAAACAAGTTTTCGTCGCTTTCTGGCCACCGCACGGTATTGCGGTAAGCGTGCAGGCCAAAGATCAACTGGTCGGTGTAGAAATCGTGCACCGCGATGTTGAGATCCTCAAGGCAGGGGATGGCCTCGAATTTCTTGGTCATCTCCCAAAAAAGAGTATCGCGGGTGAGCACCATGTCGGCGTCCACCTTGACGAAGAGGTCGAAGGCATCGGCGTTGTCCATGAACCGCCTGTACAGGGTGTCGTGAGCCTCCTTGTTGGGAAGGTCCTTCAGGATGAAATGCTCGAAGGAGACGCCCCGTTGCATTTCGATGGAGGCGACGCAGCGGTCGATCTCGTTTTCAATGGTGTAAAGCGTTCCTACCAGGAGCCGCATGACGCATCCCGCTATCAGTCCGTCGAAAAAGTCATCCCTGACTTTTTCGACCACGGTTGGCCAAAACAAAGTTTCGGCCAACCTCGCGAATTCCTTGGCTCTTTCAGAGCCGGCGGAATTCGGCGGCACGTCCCTGTGCCGCACCCAGCCCGTTTTTCAACGGGCTGCTATGGCCGCACCGCTAGTCGAAATTCGTCCACACGGTGAAGCGTTCCGTGGCCAGATCCACTTCCTCGCCCCGCTTGCGATTGCTTTCGTGGATCTTGCGAAAGCCCTGGCACCAGGCAAAGGCGCGCCGCACCACAGTATCGTTCAGAGACAGGGGCTCGCATTCCGTGGGCGGATGGTAATGGAGATGGAACCGGAGCCGGCCGCCCGGTTTGAGCACCCGCTTGATTTCAGCCGCTGTCTTGGCGAAATCGTCCACATGATCCAGGGCGTTGACCGAGATGACAGCATCGAAAAAGCTGTCTGGAAAAGGCATATGTTCGGCGTATCCGTACACGAATCTGGCGCGTTTGTCGTAGGCCCAGAACGGAAAGCCCAGCTTCATGAATTCTGGCAACAGGGGATCGAGGCAGTACACGTCGCAGTTTTCGAAGACCAGGGCACTGGGCGCCGCCGCCGCGCCGATGTCCAACAGCCGCATGCCGGCGAACGCGCTCGGTTCCAGAAGCAGATCTTCCAAGTATTTGCGTTCCTGGTGGATTTTGATCCAGGTGAGGATGGCGTTGTCCTGCAGGGAGCCGATTCGCACCTTTTCCGTTTCCTTGGGAGGCGGTTCGCCGTAAAGCGCTTCGATTTCCCCATTATACCATTGGATGTACGAGGCAATGATTTCTTTACGGAATCGGTGCTCGGCCGCATACTTTTCGGCGGTTGGATCATAGGGCGCGATCTGGTAGCCGAACCGCTGGAGGATGGCGTTGAAGAGGTGTTTCATGGTTGTCTGTTTGTTTGGTGGCTCATTGGAGAAGAGGCATGCTCTGATGTTGTATTTTTGAAGATAGTGCAGTTAGCCTCATTGATCCGTTCGAGAACTTCTTCCTCTAGCCTTTCAATGTCGGTTGGCAGAGGCCGGTCCGTTTTGATGGCCGTCTTGGTATTCACCGGAACATGTCGATAACGAAAATACTGCAACCAGCCGCTGGGACTCAGGCGTAACCCGAGACCGGCGAGGAGACGACGTGCGCCGCGGAAGGTGCGCAGTTCGGCAACCGATGTCCAGACGGCGGTGCGGCCCAAAGCGCGCCACCGTTCCGCGTACAGGCGTTGGCGCCGTTCGATTTCGAGACAGTACCAGAAACAGAGCTGGTAATCGTGCAATCCTTGCCATTCGTCCGGCGCAAGGACGCCGGGATCGTCCGGACTCAGGTAGTAGGTGAGGCCCTTTGGGGTGCGGCCGGGAATGGTGTCCAGCTGGTAAAGGCTAGTGGCCACCGCCCGTTTCTCGCGGGTCAACAGGATGATGTCTGGAACGATGCCCAACTCCAACAGCGGTTCTACAAAACCGAGCCCGAAAAGGTGGCTGGTTTCGCAGTAAACAGGTTCTGGGACCTTGCTGATGGCTGGGAGTTTTTCATTGCGCCAGAAGTCGAGCGCTGCGTTGGGAGTGGTTTGAACTTCCCGCATCACCAATTCGAAACCAGGAGCTGGTTCATGGAACACCGCACATCGTCTGGCCGGGCGCAGAAAACTGGCCAAGTACCCGGTGCCGCTTCTGCCGGTGGTGACGGTGAAGATGAGGCGCTTGCTGGCGGTGTCTTTGGAGGGGGCTGACAGCATGGCGGTTATCGGTAACCAAGGTCGCGGTTCAGTTGCCCGGCTACGGCCTCGATTTTTTCGAGTTGTTCGGTCGTGAGTTCGTTCTTCCAGCGTTCGTCCAGGTGGAAGCCGGGGGGCTTGTTGCTGTAATGCTGCCTGTCCGCTGGATGGAGCGGCTGCATATAGGTCTCGGTGTCCTTGCCGTGAAAGGCACGGACGAGGATGTTGGGCCCCCGGTTGCCGCCCAGGGTGTGTTGCGGGGTCTTCCAGAATTCCAGCATGGCGGGATCGAAGGCAAGCGAGAAGCGGGCGGCGAGGGGGGTCAGAGTTGCGGCGGGATCGGTGGCGAGATCCTCGTATCGGATCATAGCGCGCTGTGTTTCCGGGTGGCGCTGGTAGGCGGCGAGGATGGGACGCAGGTTGTTCACCAGCCGTTGCGCCATACGGTCCGCTTGCATTGGTTCCCGGCGCAGGTTGGAGGCGCAAACGGCGCGCAGATCGCGGACGAGGAGGAGAAAAAAGGACTGGAAGCCGCGGTGTTGTGATTGCCACTGAAACCAGGAGAGGTTTTTCGAGCCGTCGATGATAACCCTGGTCTCAGGGAAGGCGTCAAAGATGTGCAGGTAGAGACGGCCAGCCTGGCTGCGCAGCAGAAGCCGCCGAAACCGCGACCAGAGGGGACCGGCGGACTGGCTGCTCCGGCGGTATACCTCGTAGGCGTGGCGGACAGTGGCTTCGTCCAAGACAGAGCCCCAGATCGGGCAGGGGGACTCCATGCAGAAGTGGCAACGGAAAGGGAGTCCTTTGGCAAAGACCGCCGGGATCTCCCCGATATGGAGCATGCGCGGATGAGCGCCGAGGCAGTGGCCCAGCAGGGTGGAGCCCGAGTGCCCGAGGGAGAGGATAAAGGCGACCTGTTTGGTGATGTGGTGCGGCATGGGCTTGATCGGTCAGACGCTGGTTGCTGCTGGCTTGCGGGCCACGATGGTCATGAACGGCCGCAGAGCGGGTTGGAGGCGGCAGAGACGTTGCTTCCACGGTTCGGGGAAATGGCCGCGGAAGATGACGGTCTCCACCTCAAAGCCGATCTGGCCGAGGAAGGCGCAGACCTCCACCGGGGTGAACTCCCGTACGTGGCCCATGTGGCCGATTTCGTCGAGTTTGCGATATTCTTCGTATATCTTGCTGCAACAGGAGTAGCTGCGGCCATGCCAGAGGAAATTGATGATGCCGTTCAGGGAACGGAGGTTTGGGGTGGACAAGAGAAGGCGGCCACCGGGCCGCAGGATGCGGAACACTCCTTCCATGGTAAAGATGGGGTTGATGCGCAGGTGTTCGAAGAGTTCGTTGAAGGTCACCAGGTCACAGGAGTTGGGCGCAAAAGGCGGCGCTTGGCGTTCGATATCGCATGAGATCACGCGTAACTGCAAGCGATCGATGAGGGTCTGGAACCGTTCCGGAGCGAGATCGACGCCGGTGACCCTGAAGCCACTTTCCTGCAGGGCGAGGGTGAGCATGAGGGGTATGGCGCCGTACTCCACGATTACGGCATGGCTGGGGGCGTAACGGCGGACGTAATCCAGGTCGTAGGCGATACGCCGTTGTTTGCCAGGATCGGTGATGTAGGCCACAGCCCACGATTTCATGTCTGCGCGATCGAAGGGACCGGGCGCTAAGGTGGCGGCGGCCTTTTGGAGCGCCGCAAGACTGGCTGGCGTCGGGTCCGGCCTTTCGGCGAGGCAGGGGCAGGGGAGGAGTCGTTGGATGGCAAAGGGCACGGAAGGGCCTCTTGTTTGTCAGGTTTGTCGCCATTGCGCCTGGAACTGGATCGGGGTCAGGCCGACGAAGTCGCCGGTGACTCGCAGCCGGGCGGTGGCGAAGTGATGGGCGAGGAGTTCGCCATAGTGTTCGTCATAGACGAAAAACGAGACGTAGTAAATGTCGGGATTCAACGGCAAGTTGGGGATGTGCGCTGCAAGGCGCAGTGAACCGTCGCGGTTTTCCGGGATGAAGTGATTGAAGGAAGAGACGCATTGCGCGACTCCTTTGAGTTCCCGGTTGAGGAACGAGATTCCGATGATCGGGTGTCGGTGTTCGGGGATGACGGAGAGATCAAGGTGAATGGTCAAGGGGCTGCCGTGCGCCACTCGGTCCACGTCCTCGCCGGCCGGGGAGGAGAACCACACGCGCTTGATATGTGCTGGGCCGCTGACGGTCACCTCTCCGGTCGCGAGATCGAAGCAGTCGTGATAGCGATCGATGCCACGGAGCACGTCGTCGCCCTGGTAGATGACCTTGCCGTGGTCGAGGACGATGAGTTGTGTACAGAGCCTGGCGATATGCGGCATGGAGTGGGAGACGAATATCACCGCGGTTTTTTTGCTGAGAGCGTTGATGGCGTTGTAGCACTTTGTCTTGAAACCGATGTCACCAACGGCGAGGACTTCGTCGATGAGCAACACGTCCGGCTCCATCTGTGCGGCAATGGCGAAGCCGAGACGAACGTACATGCCGGAGCTGTAATGCTTGACCGGGGTATCGATGAAGTCGCCGATGCCGGCGAATTCGACGATGGCGTCGAATTTGCGGTCGATCTCCTTTTTGCTGAAGCCGAGGATGGCGCCGTTGACGTAGATGTTCTCCCTGCCGGTGAGAAGCGGGTGGAAGCCGGAGCCTACCTCGATGAGGGCGCCGACCTTGCCGCGGATGCGGATGGTGCCGAGGTCCGGGGTAATAATGCCGTTGAGCATTTTGAGGAGGGTGGACTTGCCGGAGCCGTTTGGCCCGATGAGACCGAGGCATTGCCCCCGTTTTAAGGTGAAGGAGACGTTATCAATGGCCCAGAATTCCTTGGGACGGAGTGCGGGGGCCGGCGGGCGGCCCAGGATGGCGCCGGCGAGGTCACGGATGCCGTAGCGCATGGAGGAACGCATGTCCCGGCAGAATTTTTTCGAGATGCCGTCAACGATGATCAGGGGGCGGTCCATGATCAGGCGCGTTCCGCGATTTTTGGCTCCAGAAGATGGAAGAGCCGCCAGCCGGCGAGGAAGAGAACGAGGCTGAGGAGGATGGCGGAGACCAGGGCGGGCCGGTCGGAAACGGTGCCGGAGGAGACCCAGTCACGCAGAGCGTTGATATAGGCGGAGACAGGATTAAGGTGGTTGATGGCAAAAGCGGCCAAACCACGGCGTGGCGGCGGATAGATGACGGTGGTGGCGAACATTCCCAGGTTGAGGGCGACGCCGATGAGGTTGCCGACGTCGCGGAAGAGGGCGTTGAGTAAGGCCAGGAAGAACCCGATCCCGAGCATGAGGAGGACGAGGGGCAGGAGAAGAAGCGGGATGGCGAGGATCATGGGATGGGGCGCGAAATCCTGCCACCAAAAGATCACCAGCAGAAGGGGGATTCGGATGAGGAAGTCCAGAATGCTCTGGCCCAGGGAGGCGAAGACCAGGGTTTCACGCGGGAAGTTGATCTTGGTCAGGAGCGAGCCAGCGTTGGCGAGGCTGTTGGTGGCGGCGGTGATCCCCTGGGCGAAGAGGAGCCAGGTCATCTGCCCGAGAAAAAGGAAGGCCGGGTAAGGGATGGCGGTATCGCGGATGGGGACGATATGGTTGTTTTTGATCCAGAGAAATATCGCCAGGAGAACAAGCGGGGTCAGGAAGGCCCAGAAGATGCCCAGGAAGGATTGCTTGTAGCGTACCAGGATATCGCGCACCGCCAACCGCCAAACGAGTTCCCTGTGTTCGGCAAGTTCTCGGATCATCGCCCCCCAGAGGCGGACACCTCCATGAAGGAGCATGTTGGCCTCATAGACGACTTCTCTGGATTCGATGGGATTGGGCATAGGGGATAGGGATGGTCGATACTTCGGGATGGCAGGAATTCCCGTGGAAGATTGTGACAGAATGAACGAAAAAAGGCAACCGCGCTACGGGGTTGCCTTTTTCAGCCTTACGGGCAACAGGAAGTTTATTGCGGTGATCCAGCCTCGTAGATGGAGAATGCCTGGATGGTGCTGGTGCTATCCTTCCAGAAGTAGGTCATGAGGCCGTTGACCGGCAGGTCTGAGGTCATGCGGATGGTGCCGACAATGGGGGCCCCGCCCAAAAAGTCACGGGAGGGGTTGGGGTTCCACTTGGCCTGGGGTACGATGGTCTGGCTCGCGGTCGCCACCAGGGTGCCCGCGTTGTCGTAAACCTCGACGTTGACGTGGGCATCGGTGGTGTTGCTGATGTTATGGATGGTGATCGAGTTGGTCCAGCCTTGTAGTCCGTTGTACACCTTGTCGAAGGCGAGGACGGTGCGCGGTGTGGCGGCGGCATAGATGGTGCCGGCCACGGTGGAGTTGCGGTAGCTGATGAGGGCACTCACCGGCTGGTCGGACTCCACCAGCATCCAGCCGCGGAACTGGGTGCCGGTTTGGGCGGTCGGCCGGACGGTGTAGCGCTGATACTGGCTGAGGACGTGCGTGTCGGGCTGGCCATCGGAGGCGCGGAAGATTTCGGTACCGTCGTTTTGGAAGTAACGGACCGTGATGGTTGCGGCGGCCGCGGCGGTGTTCTGAACCACCAGGGTGTTTTCCCAACCGTTGATGTCATAGGTCTTGGGGAAGTAAAGAGCGGTGCCCGGCTGGATGTCGCCGTACTCCGCCTTGGCGTCCTGACCATTGGCAACGACCATCGTCGCGGCGACGGGGATATCGCTGTTCAGGATGAGCGAACCGGTAAAGCCGGTGCCAACGATGGACGCAGGCTGGACGTCGAGGCGGCCGTGGGGCGGGATGGTGTTGGTGTAGGTGGAACCCGCTTGGGCGCCAGCGTCGTCGTACAGGGTCACGGAGATGTTGGCCGTGGCGGTGTCACTTGGGTTGGTGATCCGCAGGGTAGAGGTCCACGGCGCCTGCTCATCGACAAAGGGAAAGTAGTTGGTGGTTTTTGCGGGAACGCCGTCGTAGATCTCGAAGGATCCGTAAGTACCGTCGCTATATTTGACATAAGTGCTCACCTTGCCGGAGACCGGTTCGGTGGCTTCGATATGCACGGTGCAGTCGACGCCAGTTCCACAGATGTTGGATGACGATTTGTTGTACCGTTCTCCAGGATTGACGGTGATGGGATTGGCGAATTCCGGCTCGGTTTCGTCAAGACCAGCAGGATCGTAGCCCCGGAAAAGGAGGTCCGAGGGCACGGTCTGATTGTTCTTCATGCCGATGGAACACTTGAGATCACCAATAGCGGTAGCGTCTGGGAAATAGAGCTTGTAGGTCGTGGACACCGGCCCATCGGTGCCGTCACAGTTCTGGTCGATGCCGTCCACCGTGTCGTCCACGGCGCCCGGATTGATGTTCGGGTCGCTCTCGTCGCAGTCCGCGCCGAGGGAACCGTCCACATAGCCGGCGGGCAGGCCGGAGCACTCGTTGGTGATCGGCGGGTTGGTGGCGTCGTTGGGATCGCCGTAGCCGTCGCCATCGGTGTCGTAGTACCAATCAGTGTAGCCAACGGCCGGATCGTAGATCACGCCGTCGCAGTTGTTGTCCACATGCGTGGTGCCGTAGGGCTCGCAGACCTCGGCCGCGCCTGGATTGATGGCCGCGTCGGTGTCGTCGCAGTCAGCCCCGTTGGCCGAGTCCACAAAACCTGTGGGTGCGCCACTGCAGGAATCGGTGGCCACGTTGGGATCGCCGTAGCCGTCCTGATCGGAATCCTGCCAGTAGGTGACCATCAGCCCTTCGTCGATCAACTGGTTGCAGTTGTTGTCGATCCCGTCGCAAATCTCTGTGGCGCCGGGGTTGATGGCCGGATCGTTGTCGTCGCAGTCGCCCTGGGCCGTGGTATAACCGTCGCCGTCGTTATCCGTGTTGATGATCGGCGATCCCTGGAAGACCTGTTCCGCCGCCGTGCCAGCGTCCCAGGTGCCCCATGCGCCCAGCACGGTCCAACTGCTCGTCGCCGTGTCGTACGAGGCGGCGATGGAGGGCGTGAACGACTGGTAGCCGCTGTTCGTCACCTGGCCGTTGGCGCCAGAGAAAATGTTGTAGGTGAACACCTCGTAGAACATGTTGCTGCTGTTGTTGGGGTCGGGAATCTCCCGCAGCCAGAGAATATCGCCCGAATCGGCGACCACGGTGTCGTACTCGTTGGCCGCGTTGTCGGTGATGGCAAAGGTGTATCCCGGCGTGCGCAGATAGGCGTAGATGTCTGGATCTGTGCCCACCACTTTTTCAAACACGATATCGCCGCTGGCCAGGAGCTGGGGGTAGCGGTCGCGGTAGGAATCGTTGGTGATCCGCTCGCCGTTGTAGGGCAGCGTGTGACCGGCCGATGCGTCGTAGAGGAAGATTTCATAGGTGCTCTGGTCGGCGCCGATGCGCGCGGTCCACACGACATCGCCGTTGTCGTTGATGTCCGGGTCGGTGTCGTCGTAAGCGTTGGCGGTCAGCGGCTTGACCGTGGGAGGGTTGTCGTTGAAGTCGTAGAGGTAGATTTCAGCGTCTTCCCCACTGTAGTCGCGCGTCCACACGATCACGCCGTTGTTGTTGATCTTGGGAGACAGGTTGTTGTAGGCGAGGTTGACGGTGATCTGGCGCAGGTCGTTGGTGTTGTAGTTGTAGTACATCACCTGGTACTTGCCACTCAGCATCGCCTCCCAAACGATTTCGCCATTATCGTTGATCATGGGCAAGGCGTCGGGCCAGTAGTTGTTGCCATAGGTGATCTGGGTGATGATCGGGTTGCCGTTCGCGTCGCGGTTGCTGTACTTGAAGAGAAAGATCTCGTCGTCCATCCCGTCGCTGCCCATCCAAACGACATCGCCCAAGGCGTTGATGCGCGGCGCCCGGTCGTAGAAGTTGTCGTTGGTGAGCTGGTAGATCTGGCCGTTGGCGTGGTCGTAGAAAAAGATCTCCGCGTTCCAGTCCCACGGCCAAGTGGGATCAGGCGTCACCCCTGGTTTGTCCACCAGCTCGGCCCATACCATGTCGCCCTTTTCGTTGATCGAGATGGAGAGCTTGGTGGCGGTGGAGCTGGTGATGGGCGCGGCCTGATAGGCGATTTGCGGTGGCAGTTGGCAGGAGGCGGTGCAATGGTCGCCAGTGATCGTGTTGCCGTCGTCGCACTGCTCGCCGGCCTCGACAATGCCGTTGCCGCACACAGCGGCGCAACCGTTGTCCAGCACGCCGTCGCAGTCGTTGTCCAGGCCGTCGCCGCAGATCTCCGCGGCCCCGGTGTACACCGTGGGGAGGGCGTCGTCACAGTCGCCGGCGTTGATGCTCTGGCCATCGCCGTCCGCGTCCGCGTCGCGGTCCACGCTGGCCATCATGATGTCGTTGCCCGCGCCGCTGTTGTACTCGTAAACAATGGTGTCGGCGCCGTTGATGGCTGGCAGGGAGCTGTGGTCGGCGCCGATGAACTGCTCCTGATTGGCGGAGCGGTCGTAGAAGTACACCTCCACCGCTGTGCCGTTTCTCCGTTCAAAGGCGAGGTCGCCGATGGAGTTGATGGCCAGGGCCGCCTCTGAAGTGGAGGTGTTGGTCACCTGGACGGTGCCGCCCGCCGGAGTATAGAGATACACGTCCGTATTGCCGGAGGCGGTGTCCGCCAGCCAAGCCACCATACCGGCGTCGTTCATCACCGGCGAGTGCTCGTTTACCGGCAGGGTGCCGATCTGGGTGATGGTGCCGTCCGCGGCCCGCAGGTTGATGTCGCCCTGGCTGCCAAACACCATGTTCACCCACACGATTTCGTCGAGACTGTTGATCTGCGGGGAGAGGTCATCGACCGTGTTGTTGGGGTTGACCTTGGAGATCCCGCCAGCCGGGGTGTACTGGAAGATCTCGTAGTCGCCTTCCGCCTCCATTCCTTGCCAGACCACGGTGCCGTTGGCGCTGATCCGCGGCGCGGTGTCGTCCAGCGTGTTGCTGGTGATCCTGGTGGCGGTTGATCCGTTGTAGTAAACGATTTCGTTGTCCGTGCCGTCGTTCTCCACCCATACCGCTTCGCCGTTGTCGTTCATGTCCGGCATGGTGGCGTTGAACGTGGTGTTGGACACGAGGCGGCGGCCGAGGCTCTGGTCGTAGATATAGATCTTGTTCTTGCCAGTGGCCTGGTCGATGGCGTGCCAGATGACGTTGCCGGCCTGGTTGATGTGCGGCTCCAGGTTGAAATCCGCGTTGTTGGAGATGTTGACCGGCGCCTGGCCGTTGAGCTGGAGGTAGATCTGCCCGTCCTGCTCCCAGGCCATGTCGCCGTTTTCATTGATCGATGGCGTAAATTCCGCCGCCGCCGGCGTATTGGTCACCTGGGTCGGCGTGAATACCAGGGCCTGGGCCGCCCCTGCCAGGCCCAGGGTGGCGATACCGCAGAAGGCCACGGTCGTAAGCAACTTCTTCATGGTCGTTCCCCGTTTTCGGTTTGGCGTTGTTCCGCAGTTTTTTTTAAGTACTTCGCGCAGGTGCAAGATGTGTGCCCTGGAAAACGGCGGACACCGGTCAGGACGCTCCTTTGAGGAAGTACCCGATCTCACAAGAACTCGCAAGGAAAAGGAAAGAAAGGAGACAGAGCGCGGTTTTCGCAAGCGGATGGCCGGGCGTTGGCAAATCGCACAGGAGGTGGGGCATATCCCCCTTGCCTGCCCCTGGCGCAGGGGAAGGAGGGAAGGAGGCTCAGGACGAAGGCGGTGGGCGGCGCAGGGGGGAG
>WFOD01000115.1 GCA_015488275.1 Deltaproteobacteria bacterium | reverse complement strand
ATGCGGACCATATCTGTCGCCCTCGCCTGTCTTCTCTTGCTCCTCTGGCAACCTGCGGCCCATAGCTCCTTTCTCCACGCGCCGCACAACGAGACCAACGGCATCACCTGCGTCACTTGCCACGAATATCCCCTGGCTGATGAGATGTGGCCGCCCGACTACCCCCCTGCCAACCCCACCGCGGACGACACCTTCCGCAACTTCCTCTGTCTCCGCTGCCACGACGGCTCCAACGCGGCAGCACCCACAGAGGCCCTGCATTCCAGTCTGGTGGTCCAGGGCTCCTACACCTTCACCACCCAGTGCGTCACCTGTCACGATCCGCACTTCCAGGAACAGCTCCAATGGGTGGCCACCAACTTCGACGACCTCTATCTGGTCACCGGCCAGATCACCGGCCTCATCGTGCAGAACAACACCACGATCATCAGCTACGCCAACCTGAACACGGATCCCAACTGGAGCGATCCAGCCAAATGGGCCGCCAAGACCGGGCCGGATCGGGGGCTCGTCTTTGTGGCCAACGCCCTGCAACCACAAGCGACCTTCGAAGTGGTGGCCGCAGACAACAATTCGATCACCATCAACGGCGTGGCCGACCTCTCCCTCGTTGGCAACACCTTTGGCCTCATCTACGGCCAGCTCATCCGCTACCGGCTCGACTTCAACGGGGTGGCCGTGAACCGACCGATCAAATTCTTCGATCCCACCACGGACTTTACAGACACGGCCGGCGCGCCCACGCCGGGCGGTTTTGTCGATAAGTCGGGGAGTAGCGCGCCCCAGGGCATCTGCCAGGTCTGCCACACCCAGACCAATTACTGGCGCACCGATGGCAGCGAGCCCGTCACCGGCCATCCCACTGACGTCGTGACCCCGGACTGCACGACCTGTCACAAGCATCCCGAAGGATTCAAGCCCACGGGCATGGGACCGGGCCACGGACCAGGCCAGTGCGCCACCGGCAGCCAGGGCTGCAGCCAATGCCACAACTCCGGCCACCACGCCAACCACCTCGACATCGGCATCGAGTGCATGACCTGCCACGACACCTGCTCGCCGGTGCACGACGGCTCCGGCCAGGTCCTGTTCAAGGACGGCGCCTATCTCGACGCCACCACGGTCTGCGACTCCTGCCACAAGAACCCCTCCACCGGCGGCCCGCCCAACGACACCGGCTACCGGACCGGCTGGAGCGACGCCAACTACACGCTCGGCTGTGACGGCTGCCACAACGGCCGGCCCAGCCTCGACGCCCTGGTCATGAACACCAACGCCCACGACCGGCTGGTGGGCGAAGCGTGGATCCGCCAGTACCCGTGCTGGTTCTGCCACTACGACACCGTGGACTCGGGCTGGCACCTGCAGGCGGCGCACGCCAACGGCCAGGTGGACATCGTCATCGACCCGCAATGGTACATCGCCGGCTCCGGCGCCCCCACCTACGACCCGACCACCAAGACCTGCGGCATGCTCTACTGCCACTCGGACGGCACCACGGTAAACCCGGAGACCCGGCAGATCTCGTGGGCCGACCAGGGCCACAAGCAGTGCAACGCCTGCCACGGCCACGACCCGGCGGTCACCAACTGCAACGCCGCCGGCTGTCACAACGACGGCCGCGACGGCACCTACTGGGACCAGATGCCCGCGAAACGCTGGCTCACCGCCATGCCCATGTACCAGAACACCGGCCCGGGCACCTCGCGCGCCAACTCGCACTTCCGCCACCTGTTCACCGGCTACTCCTGTGACGATTGCCACGCCGCCACCGTGGCCGGCGGCTCCTGCACCGACTGCCACGGCACCACGGTGCCCACCGGCAAGATGAACGAGACCGCGCACGTCAACGCCGCCTATCACGTCAACCGCAACAAGGACATCGTGTTCAAAAACGGCGGCACCTACGATCCGGTGAACAAAAGCTGTTCCGCCACCGCCTGCCACACCGGTGCCACGCCGCAGTGGGGCGACACGGTGGACAACATCCCCTGCCGTGACTGCCACGGCACCACCGGCCCGGACGTGGACGATTTCGGCAAGTTCAACGGCACCCAGGCCAAGATCAACCTCACCCAGTGGGAGACCACGGGCCACGGCCGGCCGGCCTCGGCCGGTCCCTATCCGCAGACCGGTAACCCGCCGGCCGATTTCCCGGAAAAGGGCTGCTGGTACTGCCACGACAACCAGGTGCTGCACCAGGACACCGGCAATCCCTTTCGGCTGCGCGAACACCGGATGTTCAAGGAGCGCTTCAAGAAGGAATGCGTCTTCTGCCACATGCGCGGCGAGGACGACGAGTGCGTCACCTGCCACAACACCACCGAGCCGACGCTCGCGCCGCAGCTCGCCGACATCGCCGCCGACACCGCGGTCAACCCGCCCTACACCCAGCCGCGGCCCGATCACTCGGGGTTCGTGGCCGCGGACGGCACGATCCTCGACTCGTGCCAGGGCTGCCATCCCGACGACGACCACCGTCACAAGACCGGCTACGCCCAGTCGTGGACCGAGGACCAGAAGGAGGACATCGAGAACAACTACGTGCGCATGGGCGTCTGCCTCATCTGCCACGACGACGACTCCACCGGCGAGTGCACCCAGTGCCACCAGGGGCCGCAGTACACGCTCGGCTTCGACCCCGGCCTGCCCGGCACCGGATTCATCACCGCGACCCAGGCCAAGGCCAGCTCCATGCACTTCGGCTACAAGCACTACCAGGCCTATCTCGACTCGCTGGCCAACGACCTCGCAAGCGGTACGGCCACGGAGGCCGGTCTCACCGCGCGTGAGATCGTGGACACCACCCAGGCGTGGACCGACGACCAATGGATCGACAAGTACGTTTTCGTCACTTCAGGCGCCAACGCCGGTCTCTCCCGGCTCATCACCAAAAACACCGGCGACCGGCTGTTTGTCGATCCTCCCTTTCCCAACGGTCCGGTCGCGGCCAGCGACACCTACGTGATCCGCGACGTGGTCTGGAAGGGCGGCAAGTTCTGCTGGGACTGCCACGATCCCCACGGCGACGCCAACATCTTCATGATCCAGGACGAGGTGTCGATCCGTACCGGCGGCCGCAACGGCAAGCCGGTGGAGCGCAAGGCCGTGGTCTTCACCCGCCGCCAGAGCGGCAGTGACTACGCCCGGACCGAAGCGCCGTACGACGGCATCTGCAACGTCTGCCACGACGATCCGGACCAGCACTACGGCAACGGATGGGGCGACGGCCACAACCAGAGCCGGCGCTGCACCCAGTGTCACGAGCACCGGTTCACCGACAGCCACGCCTCAGGCAACACCTGCACCACCTGCCACCGGGCGCGACCGGTGCCGCGGCACACCGGCTTCTCCCTGCCGCGCGACTGCACCAAGTGCCACGCAGGCACGATCAACGGCCGGATGTCCATCATGGGCCAGTTCAGCGCCAACTCGCACCACGTGCAAGGCGTTGAGGTCACGGGCAAGAAGTGCTACGCCTGCCACTGGGAGGCGACCGAACTCGGGCTGATCAACCTCAAGTACCACCAGGGCTTCAACTACAAGACCTACGAGTCGGTCTCCGGCGGGCCGGTGGACCTGGTCATCTGGTCGGCCGAGGAGGCGCCGGGCGTGGACGACGATCCGTCCCGCGGCAGCCGGCCGACGGTCTACGACCCCGACGGCACCGACCCGGACAATACCAGCGGCAAGCCCACGGTGACCCAGTTCACCGCCGCGAACCTGGCCCTGGGCCACGCCGCGGAGCGGGCCGAGATCGCCAAGATCACGCCGGCCTGCCTCGGCTGCCATTCGGACCAGAACAACGACTCCCAGCCGTTCGGCGATTGCAAGACCCCGCGCCAGTACTCGTGGGACGGCACCTCGATCGCGGCCCGCTACACCAATACCGGGACCACGACGTGGGGCAAGTACGTGGACAACGGCTATCTCGCGCCCAAGGACATCACCAAGGCCTTCTCGGCCCACGGCAACGCGGTGGCCAACGGCGGCGGCTGGGACCCGAACACCGGCGTCGATGCGGCGATCCCGAACACCCGGGCCGGCACGGACAACGTCCAGTGCTTCGACTGCCACCAATCGCACGGCTCCAAGGCCGTGGGCGTGACCACGAGCTACGTGACCTTCAACGGCACGCACAACGGCGGCAACCTCAAGGAGACCCAGGCCGGCAAGGGCGGCTACGCCATGACCTACGTGCCGACCTCGAACCCGGATCCGAACGCGATCAACCACTACAACACCGGCGCCGGGCTCTGCTTCGACTGCCACGAGACCGAGACCGCGGGCGCGACGCCGTGGGGCTACAACTCGACCTTCGGCGCCTCGGCCCCGATCATCGGCTACAACGACAACCCACGCTTCTACGGTTCCTACCCCTCGGGCCGCTTCCCGTGGCGGGCGACCCGCCACACCCTGGGCGGCCACATGCAGGCGTCGAACAAGAACCCCGAGTCGCCCAACTACGATCCCGCCTACCAGGTGCAGGCCGTCAGGCCGATCAACGGCCTGTGCACCGCCTGCCACGACCCACACGGCGTGTCGCCCTCGCTCGGTGACGACATGGCCTACGCCGTGCCCCTGCTCAAGGGCACCTGGCTGACCTCGCCGTACAAGGAGGACACCGCGCCGACCGACACCTCCAACTATCACCGAACGAACGCCATGATGCCGACCTGGAACACCGACCGGGCCAAGCCGACCTGGTCGTCGCCGGGCAAGAAGGTCTTCGACAACGGCGCGATCAACGAGGACGAGAACCGGTTCGCTGGCCTCTGCCTCTCGTGCCACCCGAAGGACACGCTCACCGACGGCGTGGCCAAGAACAGCGCATGGAAGACCGTGGACCGGATCCATGAGTCGGTCAAGGGGTGGGGCAACAACGCCGAGCACAACTACCCGTGCTCCAAGTGCCACCAGCCGCACGCCTCCGGCCTGCCGCGCCTGCTCAGGACCAACTGTCTGGACGCCAAGCACCGCGGCGGGGTGGAAAGCGGCGGCGCGGCGGCCCGTTACAGCACCAGTTCCACCCGGACTTTCCCCACCGGCGGCAAGGATGGGGTCAACTGGCGGCCCGCCTGCCACGAGTCCTCGGCCGCGGGCGGCGGGGCATGGAACGAGCAAGAATGGAACTCGGTGTCGCCATGGTGAGGCAGAGCATGAACCCGAGAGGCCCGAAGACAGATCCGCTGGCGAGGATGAAGACCATGACCCACGCGTCCCGTTGGTATCGGCACCTTTCCGGCGCTGGCATCGCCACCGCCCTGATCTTGTCGTTGCTCCTCGGCCCGGCCGGCGCGTCCCGCGCCCTGGCCGCGGGCGGCGACCTGCTCTGGCAGTCGGCCGAAAACCGGGCCGGCAAGCAGGAGTCCCTGGCCGCGGTTCAGGACTCGGCCGGCAACGTGATCCTGGCAGGCTATTCGGTCGAGGCCTCGGAAGACATGTACGTGGTCAAGCTGGCCGCGGACAGCTCCGGCGCCCTCTGGTCCCATATCTTCGACCGGGCCGGCGGCAACGACCGGGCCACGGCCGTGGCCGTGGACCACAACGACGACGTGATCGTGGCCGGCTATGTGGACAACGGCGTGTCCATCGACTTCCAGGTCATCAAGTACTGCGGCGTGACCCGCAGCGGGGTCTGCACCGCGGGGCAGATCCTCTGGCAGCAGACCTGGGACAGCCCGAACCACGGCGACGACTACGCCACCGCCGTGGGGGTGGACGCGCTGGGCGACGTCTACGTCGGCGGCTACACCCAGGGGGTGGGCGGCAGTGACGACTTTCTGCTGATCAAGTACAAGAAGAGCGGCCCGGCGCCCGACGGCTCGCCACTCTGGCAGCGGACCTACGACGGTGCGGCCGGCGGTGAGGACCGGCTCGCCGCGCTCGCGGTCAACGATACCGGCGTGGTGGTCACCGGCCACTCGCAGAACGCGAATCCGGACTTCGACTACCTCACCGTGAAGTACGGTCTCGACGGCGCCACTCTCTGGGAATCCCGTTTCGACGGCGGCGCAGGCGACGACCGGGCCGTGGCCGTGGCCATGGACCCGACCGGCGATGTGGTGGTCACCGGCGTCTCCTACGACGGCAGCCACAAGACCATGGTCACCCGCCGGCTGGCCGCTGCCGACGGCGCGCTCGTCTGGAGCCGGAGCTACGGCGCCGGCAACCTCAACGAGCCGCGGGCCGTGGCCGTGGACCTGGCCGGCGACGTCTATCTCACCGGCGTCACCTTCACGGCCACGGGCAAGAACGACTTCTACACCGCCCGCTACCGGGCCGCGGACGGCACGGTGGTCTGGGAACAGGTGGCCAACTCAGGGGGCGACAACGCCGACACCACGGCCGACATCGCGGTGGACGAGGCGGGCGACGTGTACGTCACCGGTTACAGCCACAAGACCACCAGCGGCGACGACGACTTCTTCACCATCAAATATAAACGCGACACCGGGGCCATGCTCTGGGCGCAGCTCTACGACGGCCCGGCCCAGGGCAACGACCAGGCCGTGGCCGTGGCCGTGGGCCTGACCCCGAACGGCACCCTCGTGGTGGCCGGCTGGGCCGATCAGACCGCGGACGGGCTCGACAACCCGGACCTCGCCCTCATCGCCTACGACGCCGGGCTCATGAACCCGCCCACAGCCCTTTCCGCGACCACGGTCTCGGAGACCGGGATCGACCTCGCCTGGACCGACAACAGCAACGGCACGGCCGACGGCTTCCAGATCGAGCGTTGCGTGGGGATCGGATGCGACGCCGATCCGGCCAACTTCACCGTGGCCGCCACGGTCCCGGTCACCCAAACCATCTACCACGACACCGGCCTGACCCCCCACCTCTGGTACATCTACCGGGTCAAGGCGTTGAGCGCCGCCTCCGGCGACTCCCACTACTCGAACACGGCCCGGGCGCTGACCACGGTGTTCACCCCCTCGCCGCCGACCTGGGTCTTCCAGCACGACGGGCCGGAGAACGCGGACGACCGGGCCGAGGACATCGCCGTGGGACCGGACGGACGGCCGGTGGCCACCGGGTCCCAGCTCTCGCCCAACCTGGGCTCGGGTGGTTTCGACTACTACACGGTCAAGCTCGACCCGGCCACGGGCGCCGAGCTCTGGCACGTGCTGTACAACGACCCGGACGACGAGCTCGACGTGGCCACCTGCGTGGGCGTGGACACGAACAACGACGTGGTGGTCTCGGGCTACGCCTCGCTGTACAACAGCGGCACGGGCAACACGAACGACATCTACACGATCAAGTACCCGGCCGGCGGCCCGCCGCAGTACGGGGCACCGGAGCTGTGGGCCGCGCAGTACGACGGCCCGGCGAACGGCGACGACCGGTCGGTGGCCATCGACCTCGAGACCGGGGCCGACGCCACGGTCGTGGTCACGGGCTACGGCAAGAACGCGGCGTTCAACGACGACATCTACGTGATCAAGTACGCCGCGGACGGGACCCAACTCTGGGCCGCGGTCCCGTACGACGGCCCTGGCGGGGACAACGACTATCCGGCCCGGGTGCGGCTGGCGCCCAACGGCGACGTGGTGGTCTGCGGCACGGTCACGGGCAGCGGCGGGGACAACGATTTCTTCGTCCAGCGGCTCGCCGCCGGGGACGGCACGGTGCTGTGGACCGTGATCCACGACTCGGGCAACGGCAACGACGGGTGCAACGACCTGGTGGTGGCGCCGGACGACACGGTTTACGCAGTCGGCTCGGTGACCAGCGCGGCCGGCGACGCGGACTGGTACATCGACCGCTACGACGCTGGCGGCGTATCGCTGCTGGCCGGCGGGATCACGGTGGACGGCACGGGCCACGGCTACGACGAGGCCAAGGCCGTGCGCTACGACCCGCTGCGGGGCGAGATCGTGGTCGCGGGCGACACCACGGGCGCCAGCGGCTCGGTTGACTTTCTGGTCCAGCGGCGGGCCGCGGACGGGACCCTGGTCTGGAACCGGGTCCTGGACCGTGACGTGAGCGACGACTTCCTGACCGACATGGCCATGGACCCGGCCGGGGGCGTGTACCTGGCCGGCGACGCGACCGATCCGTCCAACATCGCCGACATCCTGGCCGTGGCCTACGATCCCGAGGGCAACCTCACCGGATCGCTGCTCTACGACGGTGCCGCCGGCCGTGACGACACCGCGGCCGCGATCGCGGTCAACGCCAAGGGCGCGGCCTTCATCAGCGGCGCCACCACCACGGCGAACGACGACACCGACTATCTCGTGCTCCGGTTCGATCCGGACATGCTGCTCGCGCCAACGCCGTTCACGGCCACGCCGCACTACACCTCGGTGGACCTCGCCTGGACCGACCGGGCCGACGACGAGGACGGGTTCGAGATCCGGCGGGCCGTCGGCACCTGCGCCGCGGCGACCGACGCCGACTTCGTGGTCGTGGCCACCCTGGCCGCGGACACGACTACCTATACCGACACCGGCCTGGTCGAGGGTGATACCTACTGCTACCGGATCCAGGCCTTCACCAACGCCGGGCTCCGCTCCCTGCCGCTGGACGCCGAGGCCATGACCACGGTACCGCCCGCGCCCGACACCATCGCGGCCACGGCCGACGACGCCAACACGGTGACCGTGACCTGGAACGACACCTCCACGGGCGAGGACCTCTTCGCCGTGGCCCGCTGCCAGGGCAGCGGCTGCACCGACTTCACCGAGATCGGGACCGTGCCCACCGGCACCACCACCTTCACCGACACCGGACTCTGCGCCGGGACCACTTACACCTACACGGTGCGGGCCCTCCATTCCGGCGACTGGTCGTCCGCCTACGGCACGCCGACCGCGGCGACCCCACCCGCGGCCCAGCCACCGGCGAACGTCACCGCCACCCGGATCTCGGAGGGAGAGATCCTGCTCGACTGGACCGATCCCAACCTGGCCGCCGACACCCAGGCGATCACGATCGAACGCTGCCAAGGGACGGGCTGCACCGACTTCGCGCCCCTGGCCACGCTGACCGATCTCGGCGCGCCGCCTGACTTCCCGCTGGTCCGGCTCGAGATGGACGAGACGGCGTGGAACGGGACCGCCGGCGAAGTCGCCGACAGCTCGGGCAACGGCAACCACGGCACGGCCAAGAACGGCGCCACCACCACGACGGACGCCCACCGCGGCCGGGCCGGCGCCTTCGACGGCACGGACGACGAAGTGGACATCACCTACCACGCCGGCACGCCGACCAATACCTTCACCCTCGCCGCCTGGGTCAAGACCACGGTCACCCACCAGATCGATCCCGAGGCATCCTCGGGCACCGGCGGCACCTCGGGCCAGCACTACCTGTTCGGCGCCGACCACCGCGGCTCGGACAGCGGCGCCGGGGTCTCGGTGGGCACCAACGGGATCTCGGTTTACGAGCACGGATCGAGCTACATGCCCGCGCTCGCCGTGTACTCGGGCAGCCTGGGCACGGGCTGGAACCACGTGGTGGTCACCTACACCAACAAGACACCGCGCATCTACCTCAACGGCGTCCTGGTCCACACCGGCCGCACCTCGTACAAGAACCTGGTCTACGCCCCGACCCGGATCGGCGCCGGTCCCTACGGCGCGTTCAACGGCCAGATCGACGAGGTGACGATCTACGACCGGGCACTTTCCGACGCCGAGGTGGACCAGCTCTACCACCTCTCCGCCCGCCGCCACCAGTACCGCGACACCACGGTGGTCCCAGGCCAGACCTACGCCTACCGGATCGTGGCCGACAAGCCGGGCGCCTGCGGCTGGCCCTCGCCCTACGGCGGCCCGGTGGAGGCCACGGCGACCATGCTCGATCCCTCGCCGCTCGTCGCCGTGGCGGCGAGCACGACCAGCGTGGATCTCGCCTGGGCCGACAACTTCGGCACCGAGTCCGCGTTCGTGGTCGAACGCTGCGACACCGGGGCCTGCGACACGACCTGGACCACGTCGGCCACCTTCACCCTGGGCATGGACACGACCACGCTCACCGACAACAGCCTGTGCAACGGCCAGACTGTGAGCTACCGGGTCCAGGCGGACCGGCCCGGCAGCCAGGGCTGGCCGAGCCCGTACTCGAACGTGGCCACGGTGAGCACACCGGCCGTCGCGCCGCCGGCCAACCTCACCGCCACCCGGGTGTCGGAGGAGGAGATCCAGCTCTCCTGGAGCAACGGGACCACGGACGAAGAGTCGCTCATCCTGGAGCGGTGCAGCGGCGCGGCCTGCGACTTCAGCGCCGCGACCGCCGTCGTCCTGCCGCCCGGCACCACCTCCTACCTCGACCAGAGCCTCACGCCGGACACCACCTACCGCTACCGGATGCGGGCCGAGAAGAACGCGCCGGCCTGCGGCTGGACCACGGCCTGGTCGGCGATCGCCGAGGCGACCACGACCCTGACCCCGCCGGTCCTGCTCAGCGCCGATCCGGCGAGCACCACCTCGGCGGCGCTCACCTGGCAGGACACCACGGGCAACGAGACCGACTTCCTCATCGAACGCTGCACGGGCAGTGGCTGCACTGATTTCGCGCCCGTGGCCGCGGCCGAGCGCGACGCCACCAGCGGGATCGATCCCACGGCCTGTTACGGCACCACCTACACCTACCGGATCAGCGCGGTGAACCAGGGGCTCGCCAACGGCGGGCTCGGTTGCTGGAGCCAACGGCTGCCGCTCACGGTCAGCGGGCTCGCGGCCCCAGGCCCGGTCCGGATCGAGATCGCCTACCAGACCGGTATGCAGACCGATTTCGCCGATATCCGTTTCTATGACGAGACCACCGACCGCGAGCTGCCGTACACGATCGAGTCCAAGGCCGACGGCGTCTCGGCCACGGTCTGGTTCCGGCCCGAGGCCGACGGCACGGTCTGGCTCTACTACGGCAACCCCGAGGCCACGGACGCCTCCAACCCGGACGCGGTCTTCCTGTTTGTGGACACCTTCCCCGGCACCACGATCGACACCAACCGCTGGGTCGAGATCGATCCGGACGACGCCATCCGCCAGAACGACGGCCTCGAGCTGCACTACATCAACGCCGGCTGGACCCGGGCGCTCATCAGCCAGCAGGCCTTCGACCGCGCGGCCGGCCTCACCCTCTACGCCGAGATCGTCCCCCAGGATAGCCCAGGCACCGATTACTTCATGCTCGGCTGGGACAAGGACCAGAGCACGAACCCGTCCTACACCCAGCTCGTCCACGGGCTCTACTGGCCGGATTCCTATCTTCGGGTCTACGAGCTCAACGCCAACAGGAATTATCAAAACACCTTCGCCTATCAGAAGACTGGCCCGACCTATGAGATGAAGGTGGTGCTCAAGGCGAGCGGGGCCCGCTACTACGCGCGCAAGAAGGGCGCGGCCTCCTGGACCCTGATCCAGGAAACGGACGGCCTGACCGATTCGCCGCTCCGGCCGGCGATCACCCAGAACACCCACAAGGCGCGGATCCTCATGCTGGCCGTGCTCTCGGCCGACACCATGGACACCCAGGTAACGCTCGGCGCCGCAGAGCAGGGCGGGACCTGCCACGCCTTCCCCAACACCTGGACCGCCACCACGGCCGCCACGCTGGAGGTGACCACGGCCACGCCCACCGCGCCGTACAACCTCCATGCCACCCCGCTCTCCGAATCCGAGATCCAACTCACCTGGCAGGACGACAACACCGACGAGGACGGCGCGGCCATCGACCGCTGCCTGGGCAGCGGCTGCACCGATTTCGTCGAGATCGCCACCCTCGGGCCGCACACGCACACCTACACCGACACCGGCCTGGCCATGACCACCACCTACACCTACCGGGTACGGACGGTGAAAAGCAGCGTCTGCGCCTGGCCGCTGCTCGCCACCCAGCCGGTGGAGGCCACCACCCCAGCGCCGCCGGCGCCGGCCAACGTGAGCGCTACGGTGGTGGACGGCGGCCATATCCGCCTCGACTGGACCGACACCACGGGATCGAACACCGGGTTCGTGATCGAGCGTTGCCAGGGCGCGGGCTGCACGGCCTTCGCCGAGATCGGCGCCGTCGGCGACGTGGGCACCTTCACCGACGACACGGTCTGTCCGGGCCAGAGCTATTCCTACCAGGTGCGGGCCGTGAACGAGGACGTGGGGCTGGCGCTCTCGAACGGCGGCGGCAACACCTGGTCGCGCCAGGCGCCGATCACGATCAGCGATTTCGCCGCCAACGCGCCGATCCAGCTCACCGTGGCCTGGGAGCCGAACATGCAGGCCGATTTCGACGACCTGCGCTTCTACGACACCACGGCCGGGGTCGAGCTGCCCTACTTCATCGCTGACAAGACCGACGGCGTGAGCGCCGAGGTCTGGTTCAAACCCGGGGCCAACGACACCGTGCTCCTCGTCTACGGCAACCCGGACGCCGTTTCGACGGCGGACGAGCACGCGGTCTTCGAGTTCTACGACGACTTCCGCGGCGCCACGATCGACACCGGCACGTGGACCGTGCTCGACAGCGCCGGCAAGTTCAGCCAGAACGACGGGCTGCATCTCGCCTACAAGAACTACGGCTGGAACTCGGCCCTGATCTCCAATACGACCATCGACCGGGCGGCGGGCAAGGCTCTGTATGTCGTCTTCCAGCCCACGGACGGTCCGGCCAACGACTACGTGATGATGGGATGGGAGGCCGACCAGACCACCAACGCCTCGTACACCCAGCTCGTCCACGGCCTCTACTGGAACAACTTCGGGCCGCTGCGCGTATACGAAAAGAACGCCAACATCGGCTATTCCCAGTCCATCGCCTACCAGACGGGCAAGCGGTACGAGATGAAGATCGTGCTCCAGGCCGCCGGGGCCCGCTATTTCGTGAGCGGGGACGGGATCAACGGCTGGCAGGAAATACACCACACCACCACCTACTCGGATACCCCGCTGCGCGTGGCCATCACCCAGAACACCCACCAGGGCGTGATCGAAAAGATCTGGGTCATGCCGGACGTGGCCGTGATCCCGACCGCGACCGTGGGCACGGCCACGGCTGGCAGCCGGGTGTGGGCCGGTGATCCGGGCACGGCCGCGCCCGCGGATCTCACACCACCGGCGCCCACGCCGCCCACCGGACTCGCCGCGACCCTGGCCGACGAGACCGCCGTCGATCTCGGTTGGACCGACACCACGCCCGCGGACCACCGGATCGAGCGGTGCGCGGGCAACGGCTGCGCCACGTTCACGGCCATCGCCACCATCGCCGATCCGGGCGGCGGCGGCTCTTCGGCCTACAGCGACACCGGGCTCACGGGCGGCACCGACTACACCTACCGGGTATCGCCGGTCATGGGCAGCGGCGACTGCCCGTGGGAGGACTACGGCGCCACGGTGACCATCACCACCACGCCCGCCTGCCCGGCCGACCTCCAGGTGACCGGGAACGGCACCACCACGGTGGACCTCGCCTGGACCGATACCACGATGAGTGAGACCGGGTTCGCCATCGACCGCTGCACGGGCAGCGGCTGCACCACCTTCACCCAGGTCGGGCTCGCGGCGGCCGACGCCACCGGCTACACCGACACCACGGCCCAGTTGGGCACCAGCTACACCTACCAGGTGCGGGCGGTGAACGACACCGCGGGCTGGGATTCCGGGGCCTGTGGTCCGGTAACGGTCACCACCGACACCCCGGTCACGCCGCAGAACCTGGTCGCCGCCTGGGGCTCGGAATCCCGGATCGAGCTCAGCTGGGATCCGACCGGCAGCGACGAGGACGGGTTCATCGTCGAGCGCGGGGACGCGGGCTGCGCCAACTTCACCGTGGCGAGCGACACCGTGCCCGCGGGCGCGACCGGCTACACCGACACCGGCCTGGCGCGCAACACCATCTACTGCTACCGGGTGACCGCGTACAAGAACCTGGGCCAGCCGAACGAGTGGCAGGCCGGACCATCCGCCACAGCGACCGCGACCACCGATCTCTTGCCGCCCAGCGGCCTGGCCGCGGCGGCCAAGGACAGCACCACGGTCGAGCTCGCCTGGACCAACTCGACCGACACCGAGGAGGCGGTGGTCCTCGAGCGCTGCCAGGGCGCGGTCTGTGACTTCTCGACCGCGACCACGGTCACCCTGCCACCCGGGACCACGACCTACACCGACGACACGGTGTGCGCGGCCACGACCTACCGCTACCGGGTGCGGACCACCAACACCACCGCTGGCTGGGATTCCGGGCCGTCGCCCCCGGCGGCCGTGACCCTGCCGACCCCGACCGCGCCACAGCTCGCGCTCAGCGAGGTGGCCGGCGACACGGACGCCTTGGCCATGAGCCTCGCCTGGACCGACACCAACCCGGACGAGGACGGCTTCTCGATCGAGCGCTGCGCCGGCGCCTCGTGCACCGATTTCGCCCCGGTCGCCACCACGGCCGCGGCCATGAACCTCGACACCTTCGAGGCCGGAATCGACCCGAACCGCTGGGTCCAGGAGGGCCGGCTCGACCAGACCTCGAACACCACGCCGCCCATCGCCATGACCGACAGCGAAGGCGGGGTGACCATCGACGACAGCGCCGGCGTGGTCGATATCACAGTGACCAGCGACGGCACGGACAGCGGCTGGAACATCGGCCGGCTCGATCTCGTCGAGCCCGTGCTCCTGGGGAGCGGCGATTTCGATTTCCGGCTCACCCTGCACCTGCCCGACGGGCCGCCGGCCGCGACCAGCGTCCGGCAGCGGCCCCTGCGGCTGCGGATCAACTTCCCGGATCCGGACGGCTACGGGCCACGGACCGCCGACTCCTTCTACCTCGACCGGTATATCGACAGCACCGGCCAGGGCTACGAGGCGGTGTTCACGGTTGACGGCACCCAGACCACGGCCACCCTGGCCGCAGTCAGCGACACGGTGACCGTGCGCATGACCCGGACCGGCGGCGTGCTCGCCGTGGCCGTGGACGAGGGCACGGGCTTTGTCACCGTGGGCTCGGCCGGGCCGCAGACCACGGTCCTGGCGCCGGAACTGGTGCGCTTCCAGGTCCAGGTCGATCGCTCGGGCGCGACCACGGTCCACAGCCAGGTGGACGATGTCCGCCTGGCCACGGCCCATACCGGGATTGTGGACGCAAGCGGTCTTGCGGCCGAGACCACCTACTGCTACCGGGTCGTGGCCACCAAGGCCGGCAACGGCTGCGCCTGGGATCCGGCCAGCGTGCCGGTGGTCTCGCCCGTGGTCTGCGACACGACCCGGCCGCCGGCGCCGCAGGCGCTCACCGCGACCCCGCTCAACTCGCGCCTGATCCAGCTCGACTGGACCCCGATATCGAGCACCGAGGACGGGTTCGTGATCGAAAAGCTCTCGCCCACCGGCCACTGGGTGGCCATCGACCGGGCGCCGGCCGGCGCCACCGGCTATGTGGCCCATTTCGGCATCGATCCGGAAACGAGTTCCACCTTCCGGGTGCGGGCCTACCGGGGCGACGATCTTTCCGGCGTGAGCAACGAGGCTTCGGCAACCACTCCGGCCTGGCAGGAGGGTGACGGCACATGCGTCCAGTAAAGGGGGCGGGAAAAGAAGGGGAAAGGCGGCTAGCCGGCGTCCTGTTCCTGGCCGCGCTTCTCTTGTTCTGGACGGCCGCGACCGGAAGGGCGGGCCAACTCATAGGCGAGGCGCCAGAGACGGCTGGCCTCCTCTTGCTGTTCGATCTGGCCAAGGGGCCGCCGCCTGCCTTTGACCGCTATTTTCGGGTGCCAGAGTACACCCGCCGTCTCCAACCAGGCGAGTCTTTTGTCGTCACGTTGCCAGCCGGCCGTTATGCTGTGGGGCTCTACCGCTCGGCCACCGGGGAGCCGCCACCTCCCCGCAACGGCGATATTCTCTGCCGCCACCTCACGCCCAGCGGGGAGCCAGCGACGATTATCGTGCCGTCAGCCGGCGCGGTCCAGCTTTCTGGCATCCACCGGTGCGCCTCGTTCTACCTTCCTGACCTCGACACCCTCCTCGCCGCAGCCCAAAACCCTGCCCAAGTGGCCGGGACCAAGGCCGTAAACACGCACTACACCGGTATTGCCGGCACGGTGGAGGACAAGACTGGCGCCCCAGTGGCCGGCATCCTGGTCTTTGCCCGCGACACGGGCCGGGGCTGCCGCTTCGTCTCCCGGCCAACCGATCCGCTCGGCCGCTTCCTCGTGCTCACCGATCAAGGGGGCGAATATCAGGTGGAGGCGGCGGGCGGCGCCTTCATCGCCAATGGCCCGCTAACCGTGGAGACAAACGCCATCCACACCGGGGTTCTTCTCCTCCCCGCCCTGCCGTAATCGGCGGCGCACATTTCGCTTGTCCCACCACCCCTCCCAGGGCTATGATGGTCTCGGCCATCTGCAAACCGCTATGCCCGTCTTCCAGCTCTCCGACAGCCTTGTCTTTCCGCCACCAGAACTGGCCCGCGCCGATGGCCTGCTGGCCGTAGGGGGCGATCTCTCTCCCGAACGCCTGCTCCTCGCCTACCGGCAGGGAATCTTTCCCTGGTACTCGCCCGGCGAGCCGATCCTCTGGTGGGCTCCAGATCCCCGCTGTGTCCTCTTTCCCAACGAATTCCACTGTTCCCGCCGCCTGCGGCGCACCTTGCGCAGCGGCCGGTTCCGCATCACTTGCGATCTCGCCTTTGAGCGGGTGATCTGTGAGTGCGCCCGCATCCGGCTGGAACGAGGGGAAGGAACCTGGATCGACGAGGCGATGATCGACGCCTACTGCCGCCTCCACGGCCTGGGGCACGCCCATTCCATAGAGTGCTGGCTGGAAGATAAACTGGCGGGTGGCCTTTACGGCGTGGCTCTCGGAGCGATGTTTTTTGGCGAATCGATGTTCAGCCGCGTGCGCGACGCCTCCAAGGTGGCCCTGGCCCATCTCGTACAGATAGGAAGACGCCATGCCTGGCTGGCCATCGACTGCCAGGTATCCAGCGCTCATCTCCATCGGCTCGGGGCGCGCGACATCCCGGCGGGGGAGTTCCGCCGCCTGCTGGCCCACGCCCTCTCCCGGCCCTTTCGGCCACCAGTGGGACCGTGGCGACAACTTTCTTTTTGACTCCTGGCCGGCCAAAGCGCTACAATAACCTCAGCCAACAAAAAGCACGCAAGCTCGGGGAGGTCGCCATTATGTTCCACTGCCACGCCCGCCGCCTTCGCATCCCCTTGTTCGCCGCCCTCCTGGGCCTCCTGCTGAGCGTGGCCGCGCCAGCGCAGGCCATCATCGACCGGAGCGCCTTCGACACCCTGTACAACGATCCAGCCCTCGCCACCTTACGAAACGACCTCCAAACCCTGGGATACACGGCAGACACGCTCTTTGGCCTGCTCACCGACTACGACGCCTTTGTCGCCGCCATCCCCGACGATCCAGCCCTTTTCTCTCCCACAAAACTCCGCAGCGATCTCAACACCCTGTACACCAAACACAATATCAGCAACCGTATCCACCAAGACACTCTCGGCCGGATGGCCAACATGTTCTGGGTCGAACTGGTACTCCAGCCCGCCTGGCGCTTAAAGGATCTGTCTCCCGGCAGGCTGCGGGACCTCTACCTCCCAAGCTTTGCCTATCCCATAGGCCGGGGGAGCGATCTTCTCCAGGAAATCAAGACGTCCGACTTTCAGTACCGGGCCGAAGAGGCGCCCCCCAACAATCCTTACGGCTTCACGCCCTTTGATCAGTTCCTCCTTATGCCCCTGGCCCACAAAATCACCAACGGCGCGGCCAGCGCGCGCCAGGCTGCGGAACGACTGGCCGCCTGGCTGGCGAACAACCTGTTCCACACCTACACTGACGCCGATGCGGGCGAAGACTGGTCCGACGCCCTGTACACCAAGTACGCGCAGAGCCTCCTGGACGCCGGAGTGTTCTGCCCGGTGTGCGAGGGCTACTACGATTTCTTCAACATCTTTCGGGAACGGGCCGTGGGCTGCCATCGCGCCGCCCGTCTCCTCAAGGCCCTGGCCATAGCGATCAACATCCCGGCCCTCTCCGGCCAGGTGGACTATCCGCCCGATCCGCACGGCGGCCACGGGGCAACGTTCTTTCCTGCCCTCGACGCCTTTGCCCACGGCGATTGGATCGCCGATCTCGCCGGCGTGCCGGGCAATCTCATCGTTATGGACCGCGCGGCCTTTATCCAGACCCTGGCGGCAGGCCACAAACCGGACAGGCAGAACGACGACTATCTCGACCACTCCTCCAGACTGAACCAGCGGCACGCCTCGACCGCTCTCCGCCGGTCGGGCGACTCCCTGTACCTGCAAAAGTATCCCTTATACCTCTGCCAGGGGGAGAAAGAGGCTATCTTGCAACCACTGCAGGACATGGGTTTTACCTTTACCTGCGCCTCCTCTTCTGACGCCCAGGCCGTCCGCTCCGACTGCGCCACCGCCATTGCCTGTACGCCGGACGGCAACAAGGTGCCCCTTCTGTCGTATGGCGGCCTCATCAAAGGCTGGCGGCCGGCGGGGAGCAACGGCGGCGGCACGACGCCCCCACCCTCGCCCACCACCCCGATCTGGGACGCCAACGGCAACAACAAGGTTGACCTGCCCGACATCATCCGCGGTTTGCAGATCCTGAGCGGCGAATAGCGCGCGCGGCAAACAGCCTTCCCGGCCGCCTAGCGGCTGGCCAGGGAATATGGTACATTCCCTGGCCATGCCCAAGACCACGGTTTTCCGTTTCAAGCAGTCGCTGTTCGACCGCGAGCACTTTACCCTCACCTTTGAACTGGTCCCTGGCCGTGGCGGCCGCAGCCGCGAGCAAGAGCGGATCGTCTCCCTGGCCCGTAAGCTCGCCCGGGACGGCCGGTTGCAAGCGGTGAGCATCACCGAAAACGCCGGCGGCCATCCCGCGTTGTCGCCCGAAGTCCTGGGCATGGAGATCAAACGCCTCGGGCTTGACGTCATCACCCATTTCTCCTGCAAGGACAAAAACCGCAACCAGATGGAGAGCCTGCTCTTCTCCTGGGACCGGCAGGGGCTGCAGAACCTCCTCGTCATCACTGGCGACTATCCCAAGCGCGGCTTCCAGGGCTATCCCAAGCCGGTGTTCGACCTCGACTCGGTGCAGGTGCTCCACCTCCTCTCGCGGATGAACGTCGGCCGCTTCTGTGGCGGCATCAAGCAGACCGGCCCCGATCATCCTTTCCAGCCCACCGGCTTTCTCAAAGGGGTGGCGGTATCGCCGTTCAAACTCACCGAGGCGGAACAGTTCCTCCAGTACGCCAAGCTGCAACGCAAGATCGCGGCCGGCGCTGACTACATCATCACCCAACTCGGCTACGACGCCCGCAAGTTCCACGAACTGCTCCTCTACCTGCGGGAACACGGCTTGCGCCAGCCGGTGCTGGGCAACGTCTTTGTTCCCAGCCTCACCGTGGCGCGGCTCATGCACGAGGGCGATATCCCTGGTTGCGTATTGCCCGACTCCCTGTACCGCCTCATCAAAGAAGAGGCCCAGGCCCCCGACCGTGGCAAGCGGGCGCGCCTGGAGCGGGCCGCAAAGCTGCTCGCCGTGCTCCAGGGCATGGGCTACGACGGCGCCCATCTCGGGGGCCCGGGACTGACCTACGAAGACGTGGACTTTGTGCTCAGCCGGGCAGAGCGGTACGCCAACAACTGGCAGGAGCTTCTCCCAGAATTCCGCCACTGGCCGGAAGACGGCTTTTATCTCTACGCGCGCGATCCGGCCACTGGCCTCAACCAGGCCCGCCGCGCGCCGCTATCTCCGCCGCGAAGGTGGCAACCCCGTTACGAACTGGCCAAGCTGATCCATCAGCTCGCCTTTGCCGAACAGGGCCCGCTCTACGACCTCACCCGCGGCGTCTGCCTCGCCCTGGAGCGCACCCGCCTCGCCGGCCCTCTCTCCACCGTGGAGCACGTGGTGAAATTTCTCGCCTTTGGCTGCCAGAACTGCGGCGACTGTGCCCTTGCCGATCTCCTCTTCCTTTGCCCCCAGTACGGTTGCGCCAAATACCTGCTCAACGGCCCCTGTGGCGGCAGCCGCGACGGCTGGTGCGAAGTGTATCCCGGCCGCCGGCGCTGCCTCTACGTCCGCTGGTACGAACGGGCGAAAAAAGACGGCCGTCTCGCCGATCTGGCGCGCGGTTACGTGCCCCCCCGCAACTGGGCCCTCAACAACACCTCCTCATGGCTCAACTTCTTCAAGGGGCTCGATCACCACGGTTCTGGCCCGGACCGGGAATGAGGGAAAAAACTCTTCCCTTTCCATGCAGCAGGGTGTATTTTAGCGCTTTTTTCAGAGTGCGTCTCCACGCTACCCACCTCCACTCGTACGCTGGCCGCCGCAACTCCTAAGGTTGGCGGCGGCCGATAGGGACCATGCGAACCTGTAGCGAGCCTCGACCACGGGAAGAATGTGGCGTCTGCGGCGTGTTCGGCCATCCCGACGCCGCCAAGCTGACCTATTTTGGACTTTACGCCCTGCAACACCGGGGGCAGGAATCGGCCGGCATCGTGGCCTCGGACGGTAAATGCGTCCGGGAGCACAAGGCAATGGGTCTTGTGCCCGACGTTTTTTCCGAAGAAAACATCAGCCGGCTGACCGGCCATTTGGCTATGGGGCACGTGCGCTACTCCACCACCGGCGCCTCCACAGCGGTCAACGCCCAGCCGTTCACCGCCACCCACCAGGGCTGCACCTTGTCGGTGGCGCACAACGGCAATCTGGTCAACATCCGCCAACTGCGGCAAGAGCTGGAGGCGCGGGGCTCGATCTTCCAGTCCACGATGGACAGCGAGGTGGTGGTCCACCTGCTCGCCCAGCACGCCCATCTGGGATTCGAGGAAGCGATCGGCCAGACCCTCGGCCGCCTGCGAGGCGCCTTTTCCCTCCTGCTCATGACGCAAGACACCCTGGCGGCCATCCGCGATCCGCACGGGTTCCGCCCCCTGTGCCTGGGCAAGATCAACGGCAACGGCTATATCGTCGCGTCTGAAACTTGTGCCCTCGATCTGGTTGAGGCGCAGTACGTGCGGGACATCGAACCCGGCGAAGTGCTGCTCATCAACCAGGACGGCCTGCGCTCCTTTACCCCTCACCGGGCCGACCGCACCGCCTTTTGCATCTTCGAACAGGTCTACTTCGCCCGGCCGGACAGCGACATCTTTGGCCAAAACGTGTACGAAAGCCGCAAACGGATGGGCGAGATCCTCGCCCGCGAACACCGAATCGACGCCGATCTCGTCATGCCCTTTCCCGACTCGGGCAACTACGCGGCCTTGGGCTACTCGCAGGCCTCTGGCATTCCCCTGGAAATGGGCATGATCCGCAACCACTACGTGGGCCGCACCTTTATCCAGCCCACCCAGTCCATGCGCGACTTTGGCGTGCGGGTCAAGCTCAACCCGGTGCGTTCCTTTTTACAGGGCAAGAGGGTGATCATCGTTGAGGACTCGATCATCCGCGGCACCACGGGACGCAGCCGGGTCAACTCGCTGCGGGCGGCCGGCGTGCGCGAAGTCCACATGGTGGTGAGCTGTCCGCCGACCCGGTATCCCTGCTACTACGGTATCGACTTTCCGAGCGGCTCGGAGCTGATCGCCTCGGCCAAACAGGTGGAGGAGATCCGCGAGTCCCTGGGACTCGACAGCCTGAGTTATCTCAGCCTCGACGGCCTAGTGGAAGCGGTGGGCGGCGCTGGCGACCGCTACTGCCTAGCTTGCTACACCGGCGATTATCCTGTGACGCCCGATCGGGAGTTCCACAAACTCGCCCTGGACGGCTGATGACGCGCCATGCAGCCCCTCGAACTCGCCCGCCAAGTACTCACCATTGAGGCGCAAGGCATTCTCGCCCTCGTCGAGAGGATCGGCCCAGAGTTTGGCAAGGCTGTTGACCTGATCCTGCGCTGCCCCACGCGGGTGATCATTGCCGGCATCGGCAAATCGGGCATCATCGGCCAGAAGATCGCCGCCACCCTCAACTCCACCGGCACCAGCGCCTTCTTCCTCCACCCTGTGGAGGCGATGCACGGCGATCTCGGCATCGTCGATTCCCGCGACGTGCTGCTCGCCATTTCCTACTCGGGCGAGACCCTGGAACTGAACCGGCTGGTGACATCGGTGCGCAACCGGGGTCTGGCGGTGATCGCCATGACCGGCAAAAAGGAATCCTCCCTGGCCAGGGCCGCCGACGTGGTGCTCGACGTGGCCGTGGCCCGCGAGGCATGTCCCCTCGGGCTGGCGCCCACGGCCAGCACCACCGCCACCCTGGCGATGGGGGACGCGCTCGCCGTGGTCCTCCTCGACCGCAAGCAGTTCGATCACGAAGATTTCCGGCGCAACCACCCTGGCGGCAGTCTTGGCGAGCGGCTCAAGGTGCGGGTGGCAGAAGTGATGCTCACCGGCGACCGGGTGCCGACCACATCGCCGCAAGCCCCATTGGCCGACGCCTTGGCCGTGCTCAACCAGGCCAATTTGGGGGCCGTGCTCGTGGTGGATGCGGCCAAAAAAGTTATAGGTATTCTTACCGATGGAGATCTGCGCCGCCTCCTGGCCGCCGCCAGGCCCATTACCGGCCTTGCGGCCAGCGATGTGATGACCAAGAACCCCAAAACCGCACGGCCCGACCAGTTGGCGGCCGACGCCCTCTCGATCATGCAGCGTCACGAGATCACCGTCCTGCCAGTCGTGGACGCCGCCGACCATCTGGTCGGCATCATCCACCTGCACGACCTGCTCGGCAAAGGGGAGTTCCGGCTCCTCGTCTGAGCAATGGCAGTGAGTGATCTTACCTAAAGCAAGGCCGCCGGCCGGCCTTTGCACTGGCAAAAGCGGAACAAATCTGCTAGATTCCCTGTTCTGTATCTGTATTCCCACACCGCTCAACCAAGCAAACTTTTGCGCGAACACCCAAGGTTAGGACGATGGCGATTACCAGCAAGGAAATCAACAACTCTTTCAGCGCCGAGGTAACGGCCCTGCCCGGGGGCAGCTTCCTGAACGACTGCTTTTCCTGCGGCGCCTGCAGCGGCGCCTGCCCGGTGAGCCAGGCGATTCCGGAATTCGACCCCCGCAAGATCATCCATATGGTCCGCATGGGCCTCAAGGAGCGGCTATTAGGCTCTGACCTGCTCTGGTTCTGCTCTTCCTGCCGCGGTTGCGTGTTCGTCTGCCCCCAGGACGTTCGCTTTGCCGATATCGTCGGCGCCCTGCGCCGGCTGGCCATTGAGCAAGGCTATGTGAGCGAGGAAGACCTGCGCCGGAAGGGCAAGGTCGCCTGGGTGGAGCGCGATAAGTGCGTGGCCTGCCTCACCTGCGTGCGGGTCTGCCCGTGGCGCATACCCAAGATCGACGAAAAAGGCGTGGCGGTTATCGATCCCAGCGAATGCCGGGCCTGCGGCATCTGCGTTACCGAGTGTCCGGCCAAGGCCATTGAGCTACCCGAGGCCGAAGACGAACGGCGCATCGCCGCCTGTGGTTAACAGCCTGGGCGAGCCCCGCCAAGGCCATTGGCCGGCACAGCGAACGGATAGCGTTGCAAAAGGAGAAACCCCGATGTCGTTCACTCCGAACATCCAAGCGTTTTGTTGCCACTACACCTCGCAGCAGACCCTGGCCGAGGGCCGAGAAGCCATGCTGGAGGAAGGATTTCCCGCCACGGTCACCATCAACCGGGTGACGTGCACCGGCAAACTCAAGGTCAGCACCCTGCTCGCCGCCTTTGAGGAGGGCGCCGACGGTGTGTACGTGGTCGGCTGTCCCCTGGACGGCTGCCACAACCTCATGGGCAGCCAACGGGCGGCCAAGCGGGTGGGCGCCATCAAAAAGGCGCTCGCCGAACTGGAGGTGGAGCCCGAGCGGATAGAGATGTTCCACGCACCGCGCGGCTTTCACCCAGAGTTCATCGACGCGGCCCGCCAGATGGACGAAACCATCCGCCGGCTCGGCCCCTCGCCGTTCAAAGAGGCCGCCGCAGGGAACGAATAAGACCACTGCTCAGACAACACCTTTTCTTTCATTACGAGATTATCCTTATCGAGGCACGACCATGATCATTGCTGAACGCAAACCCCTGGCCGAACTGGTCGAGATGATCAAGGACTACGACCGCATCCTGCTCTTGGCCTGCAAGGGCTGCGTCTCTGTTTGCTCGGCGGGCGGCGAGCGGGAAGTGGAGAATCTGGCGCCGCTCTTGCGCCTGGGCTGCAAAAAAATGGGCCGCGAGGTGACCATTATCGAAGGCGCCCTGGTGCGGCAGTGCGACCGGGAGTACATCGACGCCATTGACCGGTGGGATGGCGAGTACGACGCCATCCTTTCAATGGCCTGTGGCGTGGGGGTCAACTTTATCGCCAATCTGCGGCCCATGACCCGCGTGTACCCAGCGGTCAACACCTCGTTCTTTGGCGGCTCGGCCGAACAGGGGATCTGGGCGGAACAGTGCGCCGGCTGCGGCAACTGCATCCTCCACCTCACCGGCGGCCTGTGTCCCATCGCCCGCTGCGCCAAGAGCCTGATGAACGGCCCGTGCGGCGGCTCCCAGGACGGCCGGTGCGAGATCCACCGCGACGTGCCGTGCATCTGGGCAGAGATCCACGACCGCTTGGAGCGCCTCGGCCGCAAGGACGACATGAATCTGATCGCCCCGATCCGCGACTGGAGCACCGCTGGTCACGGCGGACCGCGCAAGGTGGTGCGCGACGACCTGACGATCTGAACGTCCCGACCAACAAATGGGCGGGCGGACCTTTGCGATGGTAACTGAGCACGGGGTTGCCCCTTCTAACGCCGAAGTCGCAGCCTCGCAGTCCGGGTGTAGAGTAGAGCACTGCCCGCGATGACCCACAACGACTACGCCTCGCCGCACGCGGCTACTACGTATCAGATGTGGTCCCACCACTGGCAGCGCCCCCTCGTCGAACCGGACGTGCGGTTCTCCCGCATCCGGCTCTCCGATGA
>WFOD01000114.1 GCA_015488275.1 Deltaproteobacteria bacterium | reverse complement strand
TGCTCCAACTCCTCGCCGGCCGGCCCTGATGGCACCGCTGGACCTACCAGAGCCTGGCCTCCTTCCTGCATACGGTCACCGGCTGGGCCGGCGAAAGCGAATTCCCATCACCAACCAAGGCTGACTGACGCCTTGGCTTTTTACATGAAGAAGATCAGCTTGTGCCATTGCGGCGGTTTTTTGGGCGGGCCAGCTCCCGCACGCGGGCCATGACCTCTTCTAGGTCGATGGTGACGATCCGGCCATCTTCCACCACTATCTCGCCATCCACCACCACAAAGGCCACATCACCGCCGCCCGCCGCATAGACCAGGATGTCGGGCGAGTAAAAAGGCGTCAGGCGGGGCTGATCCAGGTTCACCACCGTGATGTCCGCCTTGTGGCCCTTGGCCAGTCGGCCGACCTTTTCCTCCATGCCCAGGACCGCGGCGCCTCCCTCGGTGGCCAAGCGCAGGGCCAAGGAGGCCGGCACTACCGTAGGATCGCCGGCAAGGGCCTTGTGCAGCCGGGCGCAACTCCCCATTTCCGCGAACAGGTCCAGATCGTTGTTCGACGCGGCTGAGTCGGTGCCCAGACCAACGCGGCAGCGCTCCGCGAGTTGGGGCAAGGGGGCAATCCCGCTGGCCAGTTTCATGTTGCTCTCCGGGCAGGAGACCACGGCTGCGTCGTGTGCGGCAAGGAGATCGATATCGCCTGCATCCACGTGCACGCAGTGAACGCAAACCGTGTGGCGGTCGAGCACGCCGAGGCGGTGCAGCCAGGCCGTGGGGGAACAGCCGTGCTCTCTCTGGCACTGCTCGACCTCGCCGACCGTCTCGGCCAAGTGGATGAAAAACAGCGCGCCCCGCTCGGCAGCCATGTTTTTGGCCTGAACCAGAGTGCCGTCGCTACAGGTGTAGGGAGAGTGACAAAACACGGCTGGGGTGAGGCGCGGATGGCGGTTGCGCCAGCGGTCGATAAAAGCTGCCGCCTGCGCCACGGCCTTGCTGGGGTCTGGCGCTCCAGGGGCAGGAAAGTCGATGACCCCTTGCGCGGCCACGGCGCGGATGCCGCTGTCGATAAAGGCGCGGCACGCCTCATCCTCAAAAAAATAGCTATCCGCCACCGTGGTCGTGCCGCCAAGCAGCATCTCGGCTGCGGCCAAAAGGGAGCACCAATAGACCATCTCTGGATGCACCGCCCGGGCCTCGGCGGGAAAGATATGCTCGTGCAGCCAGACCTCCAACGGCAGATCATCGGCCATGCCGCGAAACAGGGTCATGGCCGCGTGATTGTGGCAGTTCACCAATCCCGGCATGAGAAGCAGGCCGCGGGCGTCGATGGTGCGGCGGGCTTCCGGCGCCTCGGCTGGCGGGTCGCCCGCGCCAACAGCCACGATCCGGTCTCCGGTCACGGCCACAAAGCCGATAAAGGGCTCTTGTCCGACAGACGGCAACACGAGCCCCCCGGTAAAAAGAAGATCCCAGGCGCTCATCCCGCCTCCTCCACGCTGATACACTTGCGGGGGCAAAACGCGGCGGCCTGCTCGAGTTCCAGCGTGCAGGGCGCTGGGGAGGCGGCTTCTTGCGCCTTGCCGGTGGCGGGGTCGAGAAAAAAGTGTTCCGGCGCCATCTCAACGCAGGCGCCGCAGGCGTTACAGCGAAAGGCGTCCACGCTGACAGCGCACGAACGGACAGATGCGGCTTTGGACATAACAGGGCCCCTCCCTTGAAGGATAGAGAGTTCCGTGGCCCTGAGGCCATCGGATGTGGCTGGTCGCCGAGAGACAAAAGATGATGATGCGAGCCGGAGACGGGTACGGAAGCCCATGTCAGCGGAAGGAAGCGGCGACCTGCTCGATGAGTTTGGCGGAGATGGCAGGATGGCCGGAGGTGAGAGTTTCGAGAAAGGCGTTGTAGAACAGGCGGATGATCTCCCGGGGCACGCCGTGGCCATGACGCCATGCAGCCTCGTAGGCGGAGCGGTCGATCAGGTTGAGCGGCGCCTTGCACTTGAGCAGCCGGTACTTGGCGAACTGCTCTGTCTCCTCGGCCGAAAGCGGCGTGAGGGTGATGTGAAAGGTGATACGGCCGCGGAGGGAGGCGTGGGCCGGACTGCGCAGGCGGCGTTGAAAGGAATCTTCGGCGATGAGCAGCACGGTGACCAGCTTTTCCGTCTCGGTCTCCAGGTTGGACAGGGTGCGCAGGATGTGGAGCGCATCGCTTTTGAGAAAGTGCGCCTCGTCGATGACCACCACCGGCCGGCGGCCGCTTTCGTGCAGGGCCGCTGCGCGCTCCTGGATCTGGTGCAGCAAGCGGGAAGTATAGCGGGCGGGTGAGGGGATGTCCAGCTCTTGGGCAATGGCGTGGAGCAGTCCTCCTTTGCCCAGCCCAGGATGGACGCCCACGAGCGCGGGCGCATAGCGCTCTGGCGGCAAAGAGCGGCAGGCGACCTGGGAAACCAGCGTCTTGCCCGTGCCGGAAGGACCGGTGAGCAAGATGAGGGCATGGCCGTCTTCAATACCGCAGCGAATCTTGATCAGCGCCTGTTCGTGCTGCCGGGTACGGAAGAACAGATCGCTGTCGATCGTGTCCTTAAAAGGATTCCTCGCCAGCCGGCGGCTCAGAGGGTGAAAGGCGTCAGCGTGCAGGGGCTCTATCGTTGCCGTGGTCATGGGACCTCCTCGATCATGGTGGCGTAACGGCGGAAAGCGGACGACAGGCGCCGGTCTGGATCGTCGAGCTGGAGCAAGCGTTGGGCCACGGCCCGCGTGTTCCGGCTGATGCGCGCCTGGGGTTTATAGCAGCAGTAGGGCTGGCGCCTGGCGATGGCCGCGCCGGCCGTACTGTCTTTGAGCAGATAACCCAAATGGTTGACCGGCCGGCCGAGAAACCGTTCTACACAGCGGGCGAAGCGGCTCGTCACTTCGGCGGCCTGACGCACCCGCTCCGCCATGTTGACCACGGTATGCACCGGCGCTGAACGAGGATCCTCGGCATGCACCGCTTTGAGCAGGCCGTAGGCGTCGGCCAAGGAGGTCAGGTCCGGGGTGAGGACAAAAAGCAGCTCATCGGCCGCCAAAAGGACGTCGCGCACGGCTCGCCCCATGCCCGCGCCCGTGTCGATGAGCACAAAATCGGCCTGCGCCTCCACCTCCACCAAGGCGTCGAGCAACCGCAGGCGTTGCTCCCGGCTGCTGTCGGCAAGGAGCACGGTGCCGCTGCCGCCCGCGATGAGGCCCACGCCTTCTGGCCCTTCGGCGATGCAGTCGGCCAGCCGGCAGCGTCCGGCGAGCACGTCGCGCAGATCGCGGGCCGGCGCAAGGCCGGTCATGAGGTGCAGGTTGGCCATGCCCATGTCTGCATCAAAGAGAATGCAGAGCTTGCCCGCCCTGGCCAGCTCCACCGCCAGGTTGAGGGCCAGGCTCGATTTGCCCACCCCGCCCTTGCCACTGGTGATCGCCACAACCCGGGCGTAACGTTCGCTCAGGGGCGCAAAGGCGTCCTGCTGGCGCAGATAGCGCTGATGGATCCGGCGAAAGGCGTCCACTGCCACTGGATCAAAAAGCAGCCGATCGCCCTGCAGATATTTTGGCGGCAGTTCAGCAGCGAACTCAGACTCGTAAAAGCGCAAGACGCTCTCCTCAAGCCCGGTCGCCTGGGCTATTTCTTCAATGGACAGGTAGCGGGTCATGGCGTTCGCCACTCCACGCGGAGCGTGCAAGGTAGCAGGAAAGCCAAACCACTGTGCCCAGCTACCGCCGTGGCGGTCGGCGCAGGGCCCGTTCAATGGTCTCCAGAATCTTGTCGATCTGAAACGGCTTTTTCAAACAGGCGAAGGCGCCCATTTTCACCGTGTCGGCAATCTCTTTCTTGGTCGCCAGACCGGTGATGATGATCACCTTGACCTTGGGAAAGTGCTCCCGCATGTAGTGCAGCACCTCAAGACCGTCCCGCCGCGGCATCCGGATGTCGAGGAGCACGCAGTCGTACTGCTTCGCCTGCAGCCGGCGGATCCCCTCTTCCCCGTCCAGGGCGCTGTCCACTTCATACCCGTGGGCCGTAAGGGTCTCCCGCAACATGTCGTTGAGCAGCTTTTCGTCGTCCACCACCAACAGACGGTGGGCATGGGCGGTCTCGGCCGGCCGGACCGCTTCGGCCTTCATCACCGATTCTTTGAGGGAGCGGAGCCGTTCGCCCTTGTCCACGGGGAGGGCGAGGGTAAAGGTGGTGCCCCGCCCCACCTTGGAGCGAACGCGCAGGCTGCCGCCGTTGTGTTCGGCAATGCTGTTGCAGATGGCCAGGCCCAAGCCGGTACCCTCTCCCTGTTTTTTGGTGGTGAAAAAGGGATCAAAGATGCGGCTCAGGTGCTTGGGCTCGATCCCCACACCGGTATCGGTGACGCTCGTCTCCACCACAGCGCCCCGGTGGCGGCAGGCAATGGTGATCTCGCCGCCGTCCGGCATGGCGTGGCAGGCGTTGACCAGGAGGTTCATCAACACCTGTTCGATCTGGAGCGGATCGACCTTGACCTTTGGCAGATCGTCCGGGATATCGGTGCGGATCGTGATGTCTTCCAGGGAAACCCGATCGCTGATGACGGAAAGCACCCGCTCGACGATCTCGGCGATGGAGCAAACGCTGAACTTGGGCTCCGCCGGTCGGGCAAAGCCCAGCAGGTCTTGAATGATCTTCGAGATCCTTTTCACCTGCCCTTCGACAACCCCCAACCGTTCTATACCGTCATCATCGATCCCCTCCTTTTGCAGCATGGCGCGGAGCACCTGGACGTTGAGCGAGATGATGGTAAGGGGGTTGTTGATCTCATGGGCCGCACCGGCCGCAAGTTGGCCTACGGTGGCCAAGCGGTGGGAGTGGAAGAGCTGGTGTTGCTTTTCTTCGATCTTTCGCGCCGCCAAGGCGAGCTGCTCCGCCTGGACCGTCAAGTGGTGCTCGAGCAAAAGGCGTTCTACCAGGCTTGAAACCGTCAAGGCAAAGGCGCTGAAGCGCTGCTGCAAGGAGGCCAGATCGGTCTCTTGGTCTGGATCAAGCTCGACGATCAGCTCCCCGAGCACTGGCGCCTCGTTCCAGCGGGAGCCGGGATGAGCGAGAAAGCAGGTGGCCAAGAAGCGGCGGTTGTCGAGCAATTTGACCGCGCCGTTGTCCACCTCGATGCCTGAGGCAAGCTCGTCCATCGTCTGGCAGAGCCTCTCCTTGGCCTGCCGTTCCACGGCTGAGATGGAGGTGGTTGGGTCGCGGACCGCCGCCAGATCGCACCGCCGCACCATGCCGGCATGGAACACGGTGCCAATGAATTCGCCAGAGCGGGGATGGCGCAACAGGCACACCGAGCTCTTACAGCCAAAGGCGCGGTGGCTGGCCTCGTTGATCATCTGGGTTGCCTCGGCCAGTTCGATGCCGGTGTGCAGCTTTTTGGTAAGACGGGCCGCAGCCTCCAGCATCCTGTTGGATGCCTGTAAGTGGCGGTTTTCTCGGTCAAGGGCGAGGCCGAGGCCTCCGAGCTGCAGATTGGCCGCTTTGACCAGGCGCAGGTAGGTTTCATCGTCCCAAAAGCCGAGAATCTGCCCCAACTCCCGCAGGCGCGCATGGGTGGCGGCGACCATTTCATCGATTTCCCGGCTGGTCAGCGTGTGGTTGCGCAGGAGGTTCTCCAGGGCGAAGTGATAATGATCGTGGCAGGGCGAGGGGCCAGAAAGAAAGTAGCTGCTGCCGATCTGATGGGTGACGCACACCACGTCGGCAAAGCGCAGAAGTTGACCAAGACAGGCGGATTCCGGTGGAATAGTGTCCATCACCGGCTGGTGATGCATCCAGATCGCATCCACCAGATGCGCGGGAAAGCCCCAATGGGCGGCCACCTGCTTGCCAGCCTCCATGTGGCTCATGCCAAAATGGGCCTTTTCCAACTCGATGGGCAACGTGCCGTGCAGCGAATAATGCCCTTGGGTGGAAAGCTCGGCGTGGAACGCAGCGAATTCTTTGGGGTATTGGAGGAGAAAGACCAACTTGCCGATGTCGTGCAACAGGCCGGCGAGATAGGCTTCATCGGCATCTGGAAAGCCAAGGCGTTCGGCCAGGGAAGCAGCCAGGGTGGCGACCCCAATGCTGTGGAGCCAGAAGTTGACGCCCCTTTCCCGTTCTTCTGGCAGTTGGCGGGCAAAGGATTCGACAATGGTGGCCGACAGGACGATGCCGCGCACCGCATTGAAGCCAAGGCGGGAAATGGCCTGGGCGATGGTGGTCACCGGCCGGCCGCCGACCGCTGCGCTGTTGGCGTAGTGGAGGATGCGGCTGACCAGCACCTGGTCGTTCACAATAAGATCGGCCACCGAGGCGAAATGGGAGTCCTCTCCCTCCATCAGCCGGATGGCCTCCATCGCAATGGCCGGCAGAGTGGGCAGCCGGTCAACGTCAATGGCCGTAGAGAGACCCGCTGCAGACATAACGTCTCCCCTCCAGAGTTCTTCCTCAGCCCCTCATCCCCTGCCCCGAACGGGCAACAAAAGAATTATATCGGCTTTTCCTGGAAAGCGAAAATCAAAAATCGGAGGAGCCGGACCGCCATACAAACGGCGGAGTGCCGACATGCGGGTTTTATTGTACCACAAAGTGGGGGAAAGGGGCTGTTTTCCCTTTCTGGCGCAGCGGCATTTTGTCGCAGCCGGCAGAGAGCGCGCCGTTAACCCTCCATCCCCTTATGGCATCTCCAGTGCCCGGATTCTGGGTTCCGCCAAAATTTTTCCTCCCAGTCCCCTTGGCATTCCCCCGCGTTGCTGCTACACTAGAAAAAAACTCCGAGCCGAAGGGCCTACGTCGCGGCAGCGATAGGGTCCGAGGCCGATAGGGTTCGGCGGGAAACGGCCGGGCCTCCCGTGTTTGGAAAGGAGTCTTATCATGTCGCATGTTCCCTCCCGCCCCTCCGGCCGCGGGTTGACCGACAATCACGGCCGGTCTGTCTTTTATCTCCGCCTCGCCATTACGGATCGCTGCAACCTCCGCTGCCGCTACTGCATGCCGGCAGAAGGCATCGCTGCGCTCAGTCACGGCCAGCTCCTGTCCTTTGCTGAGTTGGAGCGTCTGGTGCGCATCGCCGCAGGCCTGGGATTCCGCAAAGTGCGCCTTACCGGCGGCGAGCCCTCGGTAAGGCGCGGGTGGCTCGGTTTTCTGCGCCGGCTCGCCTCTGCCGACATCCCAGGACTTGCGTCGCTGCACCTCACGACCAACGGCGTCGCCCTGGCGCCGGTATGCGATGAACTGGCCGCCCTCGGCGTGCACATCAATCTCAGCCTGGACACCCTTGACCGCCGGCGTTTCTGGGCCATCAGCCGACGGGACCTCTTTCCCGCCGTGCAGGCCTCGCTCAAGCGGCTGCTTTCGCTTGGCCGGCCATTCAAGGTGAACACCGTTGTCCTTGCCGATACGCCAGACAAAGACATCCTCGCTCTGGCCAATCTTGCCCGCCATCATCCCGTAACGGTTCGCTTTATCGAGCGGATGCCCTTTGCCGGCCGCGCCTGGCGGACCAGCGGCGATGAAAAGGGGGTCCGGGAGCGCCTCGCCCGCCTGCTGCCAGGCTTGGAGCCTGATGACCAAACCGCCGAGCCCTCGACCGCCACCTTGTTTCGCCTCCCAGGATGGCGGGGCAAGGTCGGCTGTATCGAGGGGTATGCCCGGCGGTTCTGTCATTCCTGCAACAAGGTGCGCATCACGCCTGCCGGCACGCTGAAGACCTGCCTCTACGATAACGGAGTGGCGGACCTGCGTGAACTCATGCGGCGGGGCGCAGGAGATGCAGAGATCGCCCGCGCCATCGAGGAGGCGGTTGGCCTGCGAGCCGCCAACGGCTTCGAGGCCGAGGCCAAAGCGACCGCTGTCCGTCCATCGATGGCGAGTATTGGAGGATAACGCCCGTTGCGTTGCCAAAGCGGGCTGTGAACGGCACAGGGAGGCCCGCATTCCAAAGGAGCCACGTGCATGATCGATGTAAGCGCAAAATTCCTTTCCCTGCGTTGGGCGGCGGCGGAAGGCTTTCTCCGCGCCCAGCCGGCGACCATTGAGCGCATCTTCGCCAAGCAGGTCCCCAAGGGCGACGTACTCGAGGTCGCCCGCGCCGCGGGCATTGCGGCGGCCAAAGGGTGCAGCGACCTCATTGTCTTTTGCCATCCCATCCCTCTCGACTGGGTGGAAGTATCGTTTTCCGCTGAGCAAGGCGCCCTGCGGGTGATCTGCGAGGCACGCTCGGTTTGGAAGACCGGCGTGGAGGTGGAAGCGGTGGCAGGCGTTACCGGCGCCCTCCTCAACGCCTACGACATGGTGAAGCCGTTGGACAACTCGTTGACCCTTGACGGCATCCGGGTGCTCGACAAGCGCGGCGGCAAAGGCGATTTTACCGACCAGCTGCCCGAACCCGTCGCCACCGCGGTGCTGGTGATCTCGGACTCCACCCATGCGGGGAAACGCAAAGACCGCTCAGGCCGGATCATCAAAGAGTTCCTCGATCAACAGCAAGGGGTGACGGTACACACCTACGAAGTATTGCCCGACGACCGCGAGTTGATCGCCGGCCGTTTGCGCCGCTTGGCCGACGAAGAAGGCGTTCGGCTCATCATCACCACTGGTGGCACCGGCCTTGGCCCGCGGGATGTGACCCCAGAGGCCACAGCCGATGTCATCGACCGCCAGGTGCCCGGCATTGCCGAGGCTGTGCGCCGCCACGGCCGAGACCGCACGCCATACGCCATGCTGTCGCGGGGACTCGCCGGCGTGCGGCGCGGTTGCCTCATCGTCAACCTCCCGGGCAGCTCAAAAGGGGCGAAAGAAGGTCTCGACGCCTTGTTTCCCGGCCTGCTGCACATCTTTCCCATGCTCGCCGGCGCCGGTCATCCCCATGCGCGAGGAAACAAACCATGATCAGCATCGAAGAAGCGCTCAAGATCATTGAAACGCATCTTCCCACCCTGCCGCACGAAACCGTGGAGCTGAGCGAGGCGGCGGGCCGGATACTGGCCGAAACCATCGCAGCGCCAGAGCCAGCGCCCCGTTACGACAACTCGGCCATGGACGGCTATGCCCTCCGTTACGAAGATGTGGCAGGCTGCGCCAAAGAACAGCCGATCAGCCTGCGCCTGGTGGGCGAAAGCCGGGCCGGCGTCCCCTTTGCCGGCCGCGTCGGAGTGGGCGAGGCGGTGCGGATCAGCACCGGCGCTATGGTGCCGTCCGGCGCCGACACGGTGGTGCGCCTCGAGGATGCAGAGGAAAAGGACGGCGTGGTGCGGATCCTTGCCTGCCACCGTCAGGGGCAGGATATCCGCTTCAGAGGAGAAGAATTCGCAGCCGGAGATCCGTTGCTCGCAAAGGGGACCTTTTTGGGGCCGGCCCAACTTGCCCTCTGCGCCGCCGTTGGCATAGAGCGCCTGACCGTCTATCCCCGGCCGCGGATCGCCCTCCTCGTCACGGGCACAGAGCTTGCGCCAGCGGCCGGCACACCGGTGGCCGCGCACCAGATCCGTGACTCCAACACCATTATGCTGGCCGCGGCGGTACGGGAAGCCGGCGGCCGGCTGGTCCTTGCCCGTCACATCGATGACGATCCAGAGGCCACGGCGGCCGCCATCGGCGCGGCGGCGGAACAGGCCGATATCCTCCTCTGTTCCGGTGGTGTCTCGGTGGGGCGGCACGATCATGTAAAAGAGGCCGCCCTGGTCAATGGTTTTAGGCAAGGGTTTTGGCGGATACGGCAAAAACCTGGCAAGCCTCTCTTTTTTGCCTATCAAGACCACAGGCTGCTCTTTGGCCTGCCCGGCAATCCGGTGTCGGCCTTTATCTGCTTTTTCCACTATGTTCGGCCAACGGTCACCGCCTTGGCGGGCCGCGCCTTTGGCCATCCAGTGGTCAAGGCCGTTGCTGGGACGGAGATCTCCTGCCGGGGCCGGCGGCCGACTCTGCTCCGGGTCAGCCTCGACAAAGGGGAAGGCGCTTGGCGCGCCTTTCCTGTAACACGGCAGGGTTCGCACATGCTCACCTCGCTCACCACGGCCCAGGGGTATGCGCTTGTGCAACCAGGGACGGGGATCGCGGCCGGCGAGCAAATGAAGGTGGTGGTTTTCAATCAAACGTTGTGTTGCGAGGGATGATCATGGCGTATGTCGAAGCGGTTTGCACCAGTCACAAGAAGGGAATCGTCAAACGGGCCCAAGAGCGGGTAGCCTTACGGACCGGATGGGGGATCGAAGGAGACGCCCATGCTGGCGGTTGGCACCGGCAGGTGTCTCTCCTGGCAGGCGAGAGCATCGACCAAGTGCGGCGCGTGCTGCCTGGTCTCAAGGCTGGCGCCTTTGCCGAGAATATTGTCACTCGCGGCATCGACCTCAACGAACTGCATGTCGGCGATCGGTTGCGCATCGGCGACACGGTGGAGCTGACGGTAACCCAGATCGGCAAGCAGTGCCACAACAGCGGCTGCGCCATCAAACGGGCCACCGGCGACTGCATCATGCCGCGGGAAGGCGTTTTCGCCCAGGTGCTGCGAGGGGGAGAAATCATGCCTGGAGACCCGATCGTGGTCGTTTCCCAGACCTCCTTGGGGTCAACGGCGGACAAAGAAGTCGCCGTGGCAAGATGACCTGTGGCCCGGGCCATTAGGAATTTGCTCTTGGCCCCTCGGCCGGAAGGTAAGTGGAGTGAGGGCCGGGCCTGCGGCTTCAGGGCGCGGCCAGGCCCAGCGCATCGAGATCACCGGCGAGAAAGCGCAGGAGCACCACGGCGTCATCAGGCCCGAGATCGTCGTCGCCGGTAAGGTCGAGCCGCTTTGGATCGAGCGCCGGGCCGCCGGCCGCGGCACCCAGCAGGCGCATGGCGTCGGCCAGATCCAGTTCCCCATCGCCGTTCGCATCGCCGAGGAGCTGCAGGGGCAGGGTGAGTACTGCCGGCTCGGCCCCCCTATCCAGATCCGCTATCCGGATACGGACCGTCTTGTCACTGGTGGTGCTGGTCGGCGCCACACGAAAGCGCACCGCGTATCTGCCGCCGCCCAGGTCGTGGATCTCTGGCAAGCCCTCGATTCCCTCCAGCCCCAGGGCCTGGAGCGATGCGCCGGCGATCCCCTCGCCGACAGCATCGGCCAGCCGGACGATCACGCGATGGGTCCGGCCGTCCGCCACCAGGCTGCCGCCGTCCGCCACGATATCAAGGGTGCGCGCCGGGCACCCCAGGGCCACGAACACCTCGATCTCGCCGGTGCCGGCATCGCCATCACCAGCCCCGTTGTCCGTGAGCGTGAAGGTGAACCCGGCACGGTCTTCGAGAGGTACTGCGTCCGTCGGCCGTTGCCAGGTTGGGTTGCCCTCGGCGTCTGGGCCGTAGAGCCACAGGCCGCAGGACTCGGGCACCGACCCCATTGCCGCGGGAGCGCGCCAGCGCATGGAGACCTGGCCGCCAGCCGCTATGCCTGTGATCCGGAGGGGAGTCGGCTGGCTTGCGAACCGTACTCCGGCCGGGGGCCGAGGCGGCGAGACCTGGCGCATAGCAAGCCGTGCCGCGCCAGCCGTTCCGCCGGCAGACGCAACCAGCTCGTGCGTTCCCCTGGCCGGATCCACGAGTACGGTCGGCCGGAGAGGATCCGGCTGGCCATCTTCGTCCAGATCCGGCACGCCAAAGGGCGTGCCGCTCGCCTGCAGGATCTCGATACCATGCCGGGCCACGGAAACGCCGTTCGGCGGCTGGAGCGAACTCGTCCAGCGGCCCTGGTCGTCCTTATGGAACGTGGTCTGGACCGTGCCGCCGTCGGTCAGGCGCCACTGCACCTTGGCGGCGGCCAAGTCTGTGGGGCCGGAGACCCGGATGGTAGTGGTCGGTGGCGAGGTGCCATAGTCCGTGGCGGTCTCCACCCGGTTGAGCAAAACCCGCATGACGGCCCGCAACTCGTTGCGGTCCTGAACCTCCAGCCCGCCGAGACGGAGACGATCGCGCACTGCTGTTGCCAAATCAAGCGAAAAAACCGTGAGATAGACGCCGGCAGCCGCATTTTCGGTACACCGGAAGGTTTCCAACCGGGAATCGCTGGCCGCGCCAATACTGCAACCTGGCGGCACCCCGTGGAGCAGCACCCCCTCGCCCTTGCTGCCGGCCAGGGAGTACGCCAGCGCACCGGCGCGGCCCGCGAGCCACCGGCCGTTCACCGCGGCGAGCATGAGAAATTGGGGAACGTTGATCACGTCGTCCGGGTCCTGGCCCGCGCTCGCCCCCTCCTCGCTCCACGTGGGGGCGAAGACGTGTACCTCGGCGGGCAGAAAAAGAAGCCGTTCCACCGTGCCCACCGTATCCGCGTCCAGGGAGCGCGCCTGGGAGCTCGCCAGCTCGTTGCCCTCCTTGTCCACGATGGCGGCCGCCACCTGAGCGCCCCACAGCTCATCCTCCACCTTTGCCAAGTCATCGAAACGCCCCACGTCGGAGAAAAAGAACAGGGGAGAAAAACGCGCCTCCCATCCTCCCTCGACCCGCACGAATCGGCTTGTGGCCCCGGAGGCGCCGCAGTTGGCGCACCGGATGCCCGACATCCTTCCGCCCGTCACCTGCCAGCGGACCGTCAGCCCGCTCAGGTCCACCCCAGGATCCTCGGTGGCCACGAACCACCGGTAGGTAGCGCGGCCGTAGGCATCGAGATCGCGGCGCAGGACCGTGGCCGGCCGGACGTACAGCACGTCCACGGTGGCCGGATAGCGCGGGCCGCCATCCCAGCCTTGAACGCCGATCGTGAAGGTGTCGCGCCAGGCAAAGCCGCTTGCCTCCAGTTGCGATGCCGCGGGCAAGGGAATCCTCACTACATTGGAGAAGCGGCGGCCGTCCTTGGCGGCCACAACCACCACTGTCCCGCTTTTCGTCTTGTCGCCCCTGCCGTCGCCTGTACCCATGCGCACCGTGGCCTCCACGGTGAAGGAGGAGCTGTCCACCAGCATCAGCCCGGTCCTGTCGCCAGGCTTGAGGGAAGTGCCGTCCACCGTGTAGATCACCTCCTGCACGCCGTAGGCCCTCACCGGGAAGCGGAGGACCTCCACCTCGCCCAAATCGGTGAACGCCGCATCCGCAGGCCACGAGACGTCAGCGCCGCACCACGTTTTCTCCTCCCCTTGATTGACCGCCCGCGCCAGGGGAGCAGAAGCCTTGAGCTCACCTTTTCCCGGAAGCGTGGCCCTGAAAACAGCGGCCCCTGTCCCGTCCCCCACATCCAGCAGGTTGAGGAAGCGAGGAGGCTCCAGCCGAAGATGGGAGAAATCCATCGCGCCCGCAATGGTGGCCCTCCAGGTTCTGGTGAACGGTGTGCCGCAAAGGTAGTCGGTCCAGCCGTTGCCGCCGTCCCAGGTCTCCCGGCTGCCGCACGTGGTATCCGAGCTATAAAGCACGCCGCCGTAGGCTTGCGAGGAGGTGGCCCAGGAGCCGGCCACGGGGAAGGGTATGCGGAAATACTCCCCTGTGCCGAGACTCGATACCTTGCTATCGCACCGCCAGGTGACGGAAAAGGTGGCGAGGCGTTGCACCCCCTCGTCGGCATCCGGCCTGAGGCACGAAGAGAGATCGCGTTCGCGCGGCAGGGCGAGCAGGCGGGCGGTCACCTCGTCGGCGGCAAAAACGGGCTCGGGCTCAGAACAACCGTGCGGCAGGGTGATCCCACTGTCGTCCAGGAGTTGCTGGTTGACGAACGGGGTGGACGGTGTTGCCGCATGCTCCTCGGAGAGCCGTGTCTGGAGGTCGGCATCGGCCTCCTGGGCGGCAGCGACCTGCAAGCGGACGGCGTGCCGGCGGCCGAGCCCCTCCCGCCGTTGTCGCAGGGCCTGGAGTTCTGCGGCGGCTTCTTGCCGCCGCCGCTGTACCGCCTGCTCCCGCTCTTGAATCATCCGCAGGGCGGTTTTGGCCGCATCCACCTTCGGTGTGCGCGCCTCGATGAGGGCGCCGATCTCCTTGCGGGCCGCCGTGAGCTTTGCGATCTCGGCCGACAAGTCGGCTCCTGGGGCGAGGCCGTGCAGAGCGGCCACGGCCTTGGTGTAGGACTCCTCGGCCATATCCCTGGCGCGGTCCTCCAGTTCGGCGACCGCTGTGTCAACTCCGCCGATGCCCGCAAGGGTCTTGCCAATGGAGCTTGCGCCGAACACCTCGTCCAGGCCTGTGGCCGCAAGGGCGTTGTCCACCAGGTACTCCTTCAGGGTGTCCTTGATCGCCTGGGCCGGATCGCGCAGGGCCTCGCCCGAAAGCACGTCCACCAGAGTCTTGCACAGCTCGCCCAGCTTTACCAGCCCCATAGAGACGCCGGTGACCGCCTTGGGCAGAATGATCTGGCGATAGATGATCAAGGCGTGCAGATCATAATCCGACTTCACCGCGTTGCTCGGCTGCCGGCCATAGGCGAGCCTGTAGAGAGCGGTGAAGTTCTCCAGGGTCTTGTCGTTTTTATAGGCGGCCCATGCCTCGGCCAGTGGGCCGGCCTGGGCCATACGGGCGAGCTGGCGGTCGATCTGCACGAGTTTGCCGCGCAGGCGGCCGAGTTCTCCGGCCGCTTCGTTCATGACCGCCTGGGCTGCGGCCACATCCCGGGCAAGGGCCACAGCCGTCGCGTCAAGGGAGGCAAAGGCGGCTGTGGCCTCGGCGATCGCCGTATCGAGGGTCTTGAGCTTGTCGCTGACCGCGGCGCAGGCCGCGGTGGAGTCGCAGGCCGCGATCGCCGCCTCCGCCGTCTCCGCCGCCCTGTTCGCATTGGCCAGGGCGTCGCTGAAGGGATCCGCCATCGCCGGCCGCAGGGCCGGAAGAAAGACGGCGGTGAGGAGCGAAAGGAGGAAAACCGCGCAGGAGCGGTTCCCAAGGGGTGTGGCAACGGCGGATAAAGGGGGGAAGCAGGACATGGCTCTCCTCCTTGCATACGGAGGGCGCGGCATGAAGAATCGTGGCATGACGCCTACATAATCTTACTTTACCCTATCTCAGGCGCCACGGGGAAGTCAATACGGCGACAAAGGTCTGTCACCAGCCCGTTGCCCACAGGCTGCTAGCCGGAGCACGACGACCTCTCCCGCGGGAGGGGAGCGCTGATATTTCCTTTGACTTCGCCCCTGGCCGCGGCATATCATTTTCTTCACCGGATTGTCCATCATTCCAACGTGCCCACATCATGACGGTGCGGCTTTCGGCCCCCTGCCGACCCACCCCGTGACCAGTTTCATTCCAACCCAAGCAAGGAGGTTGCATCATGGCCATCCGCATAGGGATCAACGGTTTTGGCAGGATCGGGAGGAACATCTTTCGCGCCCGGGACCTGGACCCGGCCTTTTCCGACATCGAGATCGTGGCGGTCAACGATCTCACCGACACCAAGACCCTGGCCCATCTCCTGAAGTACGATTCGGTCATGGGCACCTATAACGCCCAGGTGGAGGCCAACGAGCGGGGCATCACGGTGGACGGCCGCCAGGTGGCGGTCTTCAGCCACCGCAATCCGGCCGACATCCCGTGGGGCGAGGCAGGCGTGGACTACGTTGTCGAGTCCACCGGCCTGTTCCGCTCCGACGAGCAGGCCAAGGCCCATCTCGACGCCGGCGCCCGCAAGGTCGTGATCTCGGCTCCGGCCAAGGGCCAGGTCAAGACCATTGTCATGGGGGTGAACGAAGACGAGTACGATCCAGCCGAACACCATATCGTGTCCAACGCCTCGTGCACCACCAACTGCCTGGCGCCGGTGGCCAAGGTGATTCTCGACCGGTTCGGCATCAAGCGCGGCCTCATGACCACTGTGCACGCCTACACCAACGACCAGCGCATCCTCGACTTCGCCCATTCCGACCTGCGGCGGGCCCGGGCCGCGGCCATGTCCATGATTCCGACCAAGACCGGGGCCGCCGCGGCCGTGGCCCTGGTCATTCCAGAGCTGAAGGGCAAGTTCGACGGCATGGCGGTGCGGGTTCCCACTCCCAACGTCTCGCTCGTGGACGCGGTGATCGAGGTGGAGCGCGAGACCACGGCGCCCGAAGTCAACGAAGTGCTGGCCGCGGCGGCGAACCGCTATCTCGGTTACTCGGAGGAGCCGCTGGTCTCCATCGATTACCAGGGCAACCCCCACTCCTCGGTGGTGGACGCGCTCTCCACCAAGGTGATCGGCGGCACGATGGTGAAAATCCTCGCCTGGTACGACAACGAATGGGGCTATTCCAACCGGGTTCTTGATCTCATCCGGCACATGGACCAGCAAAACCCGCTGTGATCGCGTTATGACCGTGCCCCCGACCATGACCGCCGGCCCAGGCCCGGCGCACGAGCCGGCGCCGCTGGAATCCGACGCCCTGCGGGCCAACCTGCAAGAGACCGCTGTCGAACGGGTGGAGATCGATCCGCGTTTCGATCCCTTGTTCGAGGTCTTTGCCGACTACCAGGGCATTGCCAAGAGCCTGCGCCAGTTGCTGGTGGAGATCCACCACCCCTTCCGTAACTGGGCCCTGATCCTGCCGCGCTACCGCGCCTTTGTCCTCAAAAACACCGGGCATTACGCCCGGCACGCCAAGGGGCCGCAGGCCTTCGTCCTGTTCTGCGACGTGTTCTTCATGGCCCTGGAGGCGCAGGCCAAGGTGGAGTTCCCTGCCGTGGAGTCGCTGGTGGCCAGCCTGGAAAAGTTGGTCGGCCTGCTCCAGCCCTCTGATCTGCCCCGGTACAGCGGGGCGGTAGGCGAGGTGCTCGACCGGCTTTCCCAGTTGCCGGACAACGTGTTTCTCATGCTCGTCCAGGGCCATCATCCGATGAAACGCATCGCCCGCGTCCTGCTCGCCAAGGCGCGGCAAGACGAGGCGGCTGGCTTTGACCTGGGGCCAACGGCCCGGCTCATGGCCCGGATCCTGGAGCGCAACTATCAATACTGGTTGGCGGAGGAGGACCCATACCCCTGGCTCGTGGCCGAGTGCGAGACCATGTGCCGGGGGTTTGAGGCCCAGCGGCTGTTTGCCGCCATCTCCCACGAGCGGTTCCGGCAACACCTGGCGGAACTCGCCGCCATTCCGCTCGGCGAACCGGTCACGGCCCTCGAACGCCTGCTGGAACTGCCTGCCCACATGGACATCGTGCGGCTCTACAAGTCGATTCCCGATCAGCTCCTGGACCCGGAAACCGCGCCGGGCGCCGACGACCGCTTCGCCGAGAACCGCAAGCTCCTTTTCCTTTTCCGCATCATGGAGACCCCAGGGCTCTTCCTCATCCACGAGGAAACCCTGCGGGAGGTGAACCGCAGCCTGGTGAACCTGATCCGGCGCCAGACCTTTGAAGAGATTGAGCGCTTTTTGCTCACCACCCTCAACCTCCTCAAAATCAACATCAAAAAGTACCCGCACACCTCACTCCAGTGCATCCAGGTGCTGGGCACCGAGGTCTTCCGCCGCGGCAGCTCGCGGCTGGTGGAGACCTTTTTGTGGGAGACGGTGCGCTTTGGCTTCCAGTATCCCGGCTTTGCCGGCATCACCGAGGAGTGGCAGCCGGTGACCAACCCGGCCCACTTGGCCAACATCCGGGCATGGCTCAACCTCATCGGCCAGGAGCCCAAGTGGTGCTCCACCCTGTTTTCCGCCCTTATCATCAACCTCAAGCTGGCCGGCACCTGCGTTAAAGACACCGACCTCTTCCAACGCGACATCACCAACCTGCTGAACCACCCCATCGAGCCGGTCTACAACCTGGTCAAGCAGTTCGCCAAGCTGATGCCGGTCTTTTTCAACGAGATCGGCGCCGAGGGTTTGCTGCGCGACGTCTCCACCCAGGTGGACGAGATCCACCGCCGGCAGGACAAGCTGATCCACTTTTTGCGCAAACAGAGCCACGTGGAATCGACCAACGTGATCGTCGATTTCGTGCGCGCCATCTTCGCTTTCTGGCGCAGCCGCGACAAACGGCACATCGAACCCTATCTCCCCCCCGAGGTGCTCGCCCAGGTGCGGGAAAAGGGACCCTTCATCGACGAGCTCTCCCTTTTGCTCAACCGGGCGCTGACCGAAGTCCAGACCATAGACGACCTGCTTTCCTGGGACGAACACCGCCGCAAGCAGTTTCTCGCCCGGCAGACCGATGTTTCCAAGCCGGAACGGCGGCGCTTCGACCTGATGGTCGAGATGTTCCGCCTGCTCGACCAGAAGTACAACCTGGGATTCCAGCAGATCCGCCACTACCTGCTGCAGGCGGCCGACGCCGGCTTCCCAGAAATGGAACACCTGCTGGCCGATCTCGAGATCTGCGACACCTTCGACTGCCTCGCCGCCGTGCTCCACCACCTGGAGGGGCTCAAGGAGATCATCCTGTCGGCCGAAAAATTCGAGGCCCGGGAGGACATCTACCACAAACGCCACATCGCCGTGGACATCCCCTCGGTATACGGCCGCTACCGGGAGCGGAAGTTCGACGCCCTCAGCCTCACCTTCCGCCTGGAGAACTTGGCCAACCTCTATCTGGAGCGGCTGCCCGAAACGGTGAACCTCTCGTTCATCACCAAGGCCACCTTCAGCCGTATCCTGCGCTGCCTGCACCTCTATCTGCGCGCCCTGCGGATCGACGGCATCACCAGCCGGCGGCTCGAGACCTATGTATCGCTGCTCTCCGGCTCCATTGGCCTCAAACGCTTTTCCTACACCCAGTACCTGGATATCTTCCGCGGCCTGTCTGAAGGGGTGAAGGACGTCATCTACGCCTACTACACCAATATCCACGAAAACAACCTCTCCATCGTCATCCCGCAGATCGGCCGCGACAACCTCCTACCCAAGTACCGCCATTTATGGGACGACCGGGACATGACCGCCACGGTGCACCGGCTGTCCGAGACCTTTATGCGCGATCTCATCGCCTCCACCTTTGGCCTCCAGCACCTGGACAACTTCATCACCCGCATCCTGCAAACCTTGGAGAGCCAAAAGGAACTGCTCGCGCAGGACAAGCTCGACCTGCTCATGACCTACGATCCGGGCCGGGCCCTGGCGCCGATCCACCGGCAACTCGGGGAAAAGAAACGCACCCACAACCTGATCCTTCTCGGCAACAAGGGGTACAACCTCACCCAACTGGCCACAGACGGCAAGCCCGTACCGCCGGGATTCATCCTCACCACCGAGGTCTTCCGCTGTCGGCCGGTGATCTTCGGCTTCACCCGGGCGCGCGACGATCTGATGCGCCAGGTGCGGCGGGCGCTCTCCGAAGTTGAGGAGCAGACCGGCCGGCGGTTCGGCGACCCTGCCGGGCCGCTCCTCCTGTCGGTGCGCAGCGGGGCGGCCATCTCCATGCCGGGCATGATGGCCACCATCCACAACGTGGGGTTGAACGAGGACCTGGCCGAAGAGTTCGCCGCCACCAGCGGCCGGCCCTATCTCGCCTGGGACACCTACCGCCGTTTTTTGCAGTCGTGGGCCATGACCAAGGGGGTGGGCCGGGAGGTCTTTCAAGATCTGATGGACGCCCATAAGCGCCGGTGCGGCGTGACGGTCAAACGCGAATTCACCCCTGACCAGATGCGGGACCTTGCCCTTCAGTACCAACAGACCGTGCGGCGGTGCTCCATCGACATTCCCTACGACCCCTGGGGCCAGCTCATCGGCGCGGTGGAGATGGTCTTTGAGTCGTGGGAGGCAAAAAAGACCCGCGAGTACCGGGCGCTCATGGATATCTCCGACGCCTGGGGCACAGCGGTGATCGTGCAGACAATGGTATTCGGCAACCGGGGGGAGGAGTCGGGTTCTGGCGTGGTCTTCACCGCCCATCCCTACCGCAAGGTGAGCCGGGTGGCCCTGTGGGGCGATTATGCGCCCGCCGATCAAGGCGAGGACATCGTCAGCGGTCTCGTGGCCACCTTTCCCATCTCGGTGGAGCAGGCCGAGATCGACGGCAGATCGCAGGAAAACACCCTGGAGCGCCGGTTTCCCGAGGTGTACCGCCGGCTGCTCGACATCTGCCGCGAGCTGGTGTACGGCAAGCGGTGGAATCCCCAAGAGATCGAGTTCACCTTTGAAGGGCCGCGGGCCGAGGACCTCTACATCCTCCAGACCCGCGACATGATCACGATCAAGAAAAAAGAGCGGTTCAACGTCTTTGCCGACGAAGATATTGAACGCTATCTCCTGGCCAAGGGCATCGGGGTGTCAGGCTCTGCCCTCTCCGGCCGGGCAGTCTTTTCCGAAGCCGATATCCACCGGCTGCGGGCCGAGGACCCTGACTGCCCCCTTATCCTCATCCGGCAGGACACGGTGCCGGAAGACATCCGGGAGATCAGCCAGGCCGACGGCCTGCTCACCGCCCGCGGCGGCCAGACCTCCCACGCCTCGGTGGTGGCCCTGCGGCTGGGCAAGACCTGCGTGGTGGGGTGCAACGCGCTCACGGTCAACGAGGCCGAGCACTGGTGCGCGGTGAACGGCGAGACCATCCGGTTTGGGGACGACGTGAGCATCGACGGACGGACGGGGCTGTTCTTGCAAGGCCGCCATCCGGTGCGGGAGGTGGTCCGCATCCTGCCGCTCTAGCCTCAACCGGCTTGCCCTTTTCCTTGGCTCTTTCAGGGCCGCGGAATTCGGCGGCGCCTCCATCTGCCGCACCCAGCCCGTTTTTCAACGGGCTGCTATCGGAAGGGCAGGAGAAAGATCAGCCACAGGCCAAGCTACGGCGAAGCATCTCCCGCAGGGTTTCGGGATACAGCTGCGGCACGGCCAAGGCGTACATGTCGAGGAGGGTGAGGGCGTTGATCGAGGCGTCGCTGGTGTCCGCCGCCCGCAGCCGCTTTCCCATCGCCATGTTGACCAAATGGACGTTGCGGTAGATCTCCTCCAGGTCTTTGCCATCCACCGCGTTGCCGCACAGATGGCGGCACAACAGATAGGTGGCCGCGGCCCGGTACATGGTCTCCTCGATGGAGGCCAGGGGCAGATGAAAACGGGCCATAGGCTTAAAAAACGTGGTATGGGGACAACCACAGGTGGCGATGAGCAGGCCCATGAGCGAGCCCAGGGCCATCTGCACCGTGGTTCCTTGCAGGACCCGCCGTTGCGCGGTCACCACCTCCAGGTCCACCCGGTGGTAGGACATCAAGTCGTCAAGCCGCTCCACCAGGCCGGCCAACTGCACGGCCACTGGGCAATGGGCCCGCGAGGCCGGCAAGGAGCAGTGCGGGCACTGGTGGAAGTCGAGCCGGCACCAGTCCGGTGGCGCGGCGAGCGGCGGATCCGCCAGTTCCAGGGTGTCCGGATCGAGTTGGACCACGAACCGCTCCTCACGGCCATCTCCAAGCCCGAACCGGTATTCGATCCGCACCAGATCAACTGTGTCCATCACGCCTCCTTCCCAGCAGACCCTGGAAGAAGCCAGCAATGCCGGCAGGCCAACCTTCTCCCTTTGCCCGCCAGCGCCACTACTCCCACTCAATAGTGGCCGGCGGCTTGGAGGAAATATCGTACACCACCCGGTTGACCCCGCGCACCTCGTTGATGATCCGGTTCGAGATCCGGCCCAACAGGTCGTAGGGCAGCCGGCTCCAGTCCGCGGTCATCGCGTCCACCGAATCCACTGACCGCAGGGCGATCACATGCTCGTAGGTCCGCTCGTCGCCCATGACGCCCACGGTCTGGATCGGCAGGAGCACGGCAAAGGACTGCCAGACCTTGCGGTACAACCCCGCCTTTTTCATCTCCTCAAGCACGATCACATCCGCCTGCCGCAAGATGGCCAGCCGCTCGGGAGAGATCTCGCCGATGATCCGGATGGCGAGTCCCGGCCCGGGAAAAGGCTGCCGGAACACCGCCTCCTCGGGCAGGCCAAGCTCAAGGCCCAAGGCCCGCACTTCGTCCTTGAACAGTTCGCGCAGCGGCTCGATGAGCTCCATCTTCATGTGCTCGGGCAGGCCGCCCACGTTGTGGTGCGACTTGATCACCGCCGAAGGCCCCTTGAACGACACGCTCTCGATCACGTCCGGATACAAGGTGCCCTGGGCCAGAAAGCGCACGTCGCCCAACTTGGCCGCCTCTTGCTCAAAGATCTCGATGAACCCGTGGCCGATGAGCTTGCGCTTTTTTTCCGGATCCTTCACCCCGGTAAGGCGGTCGAGAAAGGTCTGCGACGCATCGACGTGCACCACGTTCAGCCCGGTCTTTTCGCGGAAAAACCGCAACACGCTCTCGGTCTCACCGGTGCGCATAAAGCCGTTGTCCACAAAGATGCAGGTAAGCTGGTCGCCAATGGCCCGATGCACCAGCGCAGCGGTGACCGACGAATCCACGCCGCCGGACAGGGCGCAGATCACCCGCTCGCTGCCCACCTTGTTTTTGATCTCTCCTACCGTTGCGTCGATAAAGTTGCGCATGGTCCAGGAGGGCTCGCAGCCACAGACGCCAAAAACAAAGTTGCGCAACACGTCGACGCCGATCAAAGTGTGGGCCACCTCGGGATGGAACTGCACGCCGAACAGCGGCAGCTCCTGGTGGCGGATGGCGGCCATGGGCGAGTGCTCGCTGGTGGCGGTGACCGCAAAGCCGGGGGCCAACTCCTCGATCCGGTCGCCGTGGCTCATCCATACCTGATAGTCGGGCTTGCCCCGCTCAAGCCCGGCAAAGAGACCGGTATCGTCGGCCACGGCCATGAGCGCCTTGCCGAACTCCCGCTTGTCCGCCTTCTCCACCCGGCCGCCGAGCTGCACAGTCATGAGCTGCGCGCCGTAACAGATGCCGAGCACCGGCACGCCGAGCTCAAAGAGGCCAGGATCGCTCTTTGGCGCTTCTGGATCGTAGACGCTGGCCGGCCCGCCGGAAAGGACGATCCCCTTGGGCCGCATGGCCCGCAGATCGTCGAGCGCAAGGTTGAACGGGTGGATCTCGCAGTACACCTTCTGCTCCCGGATACGCCGGGCAATGAGTTGGGTGGTCTGCGAGCCGAAGTCGAGAATGATGATCTTGTCGCCGTGGATATCCATAGTGGTTTCCCTAGTGGTTTCCCTCGCCGCCGCGGTTGACCGGTCCGGCTCTCAACCCAACCGGTAGTTGGGGGCCTCCTTGGTGATGATGACGTCGTGCACATGGCTCTCCTTGAGGCCGGCCGGGGTGATGCGCACGAACCGGGCCTTGCGCCGCAACTCCTCGATGGTGCGGGCGCCCACGTATCCCATGCCCGAACGCAGGCCGCCGAGCAGTTGGAAGATCGTGTCCGACAAGGGGCCGCGATAGGGCACCTTGCCCTCAATGCCCTCGGGCACCAACTTGGCCGGGCTCTCGGCCTCCTCCTGAAAGTAGCGGTCGCTGGAGCCTTTTTTCATCGCGCCGAGCGAGCCCATGCCCCGGTAGCCCTTGTACGTCCGCCCCTGGTAGAGAAAGGTCTCGCCCGGCGCCTCGTCGGTGCCGGCGAACAGACTGCCGATCATCACCGACCGGGCGCCGCCGCCGATCGCCTTGGTGATATCGCCGGAAAACTTGATGCCCCCATCGGCGATCACCGGCACGCCATGCCGATCGGCCACCCGGGCGCACTCGTTGATCGCCGACATCTGTGGCACGCCCACACCGGCGACGATCCGGGTGGTGCAGATCGACCCAGGCCCCACACCCACCTTGATGGCGTCCGCCCCGGCCTCGATCAGATCCTCGGCCGCCTCGGCCGTGGCGATGTTGCCGGCGATCACCTGCAGATCCGGGAAGTCGCCCTTTACCTGTTCCAGGGCGCGGATGATGTTGCGCGAATGACCGTGGGCCGAGTCCAAAACCACCACGTCCACCCCTGCCTTGACCAGCCGCTCCACGTGCTCAAGGGGAGTGTTGACGCCAATGGCCGCCCCAACCAGCAACCGGCCGAGGGAATCCTTGGCCGCCCGCGGATACTTGCGGATCTTCTCGATATCCTTGATCGTGATCAGCCCCTTGAGGTCGCCCTTATCGTCCACCACCAAGAGTTTTTCGATGCGGTGCTTGTGGAGGAGGGCCTTGGACTCCTCCAAGGTGATGCCCACCGGCGCGGTGATCAGGTTCTCACTGGTCATCACCTCCCGCACCTTGATAGTGGGATCGGTGATGAACCGCAGATCCCGATTGGTGACAATGCCCACAAGGCGCGCGCCGCGCAACACGGGCACGCCAGAGATGCGGTAGGTCCGCATCAGGTCCATCACCTCGCCCACGGTCTGCTCCTCCTCCACGGTGATCGGATCGACGATCATCCCGGACTCGGACTTCTTCACCTTGGTGACCTCAAGCACCTGGTCGTCGTCGCTCATGTTCTTGTGAATGATGCCGATACCGCCCTCACGGGCCATGGTGATGGCGGTCCGGTGCTCGGTGACCGTATCCATTGCCGCGCTCACCAGCGGGATGTTCAACCGGATCGCCCGCGTCAAGCTGGTGGCCAGATCCACCTCGTTGGGCAATACCTCAGAGGCTGCCGGCAAAAGCAAAAGGTCGTCAAAGGTGAGGCCATAGGGTATCTGCTGCTCTAGCATATCGCTATCCTCCTTTCCGGAGCGGAACGGATTTGTCGTTGCGCCTCGTCCCGTTCCAGGCTATATCATTGCTTGCCCAACCGCCTTGCATCTGGGGCACCCTGTGACCACTACCCGGCCTGCAAAGCCGCGACCGGCATACGTGAGGGGCACCCCGTGATCAGTTACCCCTTCAGGGCAGCGGTCCACGCCCAGCACGTCTCCTTGCGCCATGCTCGTTTCCATCAACCCCGACAATCCGCAACCCCGCAGGATCGCGCAGATCGCCGAGCAGCTCCGGCATGGCGGGGTGATTTGCTATCCCACCGACACGATGTACGGCCTTGGTTGCGATATTTACAACCAAAAGGCGGTCAAGCGGATCTTCCAAATAAAAAAGAGGCCGAAACACAAACCGTTCAGTTTCATGTGCTCCAGCCTCAAAGACGTCAGTACCTACTGCCACGTCTCCAATCTCGCCTACCGGGTATTGCGGAAATACCTGCCCGGACCGTACACCTTCATCCTGCCGGCGATGAAGATTGTTCCCCGGATCATGATCACCAAGCAAAAGACCGTGGGCTTGCGGGTGCCAGCCAGCCCCATCTGCCAGGCGCTGGTCGAGGCCCTTGGCAATCCGATCCTCACCACCAGCGCCCAGGTCGAAGGGGAGGAAGACTCTCCGCGCGAGGCGTTTGAAGTGGAAGAACGCTTTGGCCGCCAGGTGGATCTCGTCATCGATGGCGGCGATCCGATCTATCCCGAACCCTCCACCGTCATCTCGCTCGTTGGCGACACGCCAGAAGTCGTCCGTGAGGGCAAGGGCGCGGTGGACGATTTCCTCTAGGACCACCCTGGCTTGTCGGCCACGGTTAGACGGAACCTCACTTCTCCCAACCTCACGGATCGTCCCGGTCTTTACGTCCTGGTGCTCTGCCTTCCGGCTCGCGCCCTCCCCGCGCCGTCACTTCTTGACCAGCGGCTCTTTCACCGCCTTGCTCATGGTGAAGTGCAGATTTTTCCGCGCCGGGATCTCCATGACCTTTCCCGTGCGGGGATTCTTGGTCACCCTCGGCCGCCGCTCCCGCACCGACAGGGACCCGAATCCCCGGATCTCCACCCGCCGTCCTTCGGCCAGGGCAGAGGCCATTGTCTCCAGGATGACATCCACGGCCTGGGCAATGTCCTTTTTCAAGAAGTCGCCGCCCAGACGATCGGCGACCTGGTTGACAAGATCTGCTTTCAGCATCGAACCACCTAATCTCCCACAAATATGTATACGCCGATTCCGCAACAACGCCACACGTCATCACCGGTCGGCGATGGAATGTTTCCTCTCGTCAAGGCAAAAGATAGGCCGGGGCGGGAAGGCGCCGGCCAAGCCCGAAAAACCAGCGACCGGCCTGCCCGGTCAGCAGACGGGTAAAGTCGAACTCGCCAGACGCCGGATAGATGAGCTCCGGGTCATCCTCCTCGAGCCCGGCCTCCTGGGCAGCGGCGCGAATGGCGTCGGAAAAATTGCCCAGCTCGTCCACCAGCCCAAGCTCCTTGGCCTCGCGGCCAGAAAAAACCCGCCCGTCGGCCAAGGGCGCCACCACCGTCCGGTCAAGGCCACGACGCTCGGCCACCGCGCCGATGAACTGGGCGTGCACATCGTCGAGCACGTGTTGGAGCACGGCGCGCTCCCGGGCGGAAAGGGGACGGTCCGACGAGCCGAGATCCTTCAACTCGCCGCTCTTGACCACATCGCTGCGGTAGCCGATCTTGGCGAACAGTTCGGACAGGTCGGGAAAGCGGGCGATAACGCCAATCGAGCCGGTCAACGTGCCAGGATTGGCCACGATCCGCCGGGCCCCCAGGGCGACGTAATAGCCGCCCGACGCCGCCACCGAGGCAAGGGAGGCGATCACCGGCTTGACCGCATCGGTCCGCCGCGCTTCAGCAAAGATCTCCTGCGCCGCGCCCACCGCCCCGCCAGGGCTGTCGATCCGCAGGACCACGGCCCGCACGGCCTCATCCGCGCGGAAGCGGCGCAGGGTCTCGATCACCTCGTCGGCCACGGCGATGGGCCCAGAGATCTCCACCACGCCCACGCCGGCCGAGACAAAGAGGTCTGGGCCTGAGATCCTGCCCACGGCCCAGCCAACGGTCAACACCGTGCCCAGCCAGAATACCGTACCCAGTCCGGCCAGCACCAGCCCGGCAAACAACAGCGGATGCTCGTGCCGAAATGCCGCTCGTTCCGCGCTCATACCGGGCAATCGGCGAGAAGGGCCTCAGCCCTCGTCGCCCTCTGCCCCCCCCTGGCTCTCCGCAGCCTTGCTTTGCAGCTCCATCTGCATGAGATCGCCGAGCGTGGCCGGGCCTTCCTTGGCCTTCTGCTGCTGGTAGTCGAGATAGTTCCCCTGCTCGTCCTCGTCGGACAGGGCCTTGATGGATAGGCCTATCTTCCGGTCCTTGGCCGAAACGTTGATCACCCGCGCCTCGACCTCGTCGCCCACCTTGTACAGGCCAACCGGGGTGGAGACCTTTTCCTTGCTGATCTCGGAGACGTGGATCAGGCCTTCGATCCCTTCTTCCAGCTCGATGAAGATGCCAAAATCGGTGACATTGGTCACCTTGCCGGTCACCTTGGTGCCCACGGCGTACTTCTCCACCGCCGCTTCCCAAGGATCCGGCTCAAGCTGCTTGATGCCAAGGGAGAACCGTTCGTTCTCCTTGTCGATCTTGAGCACCACCGCCTGCACGGTCTGTCCCTTGGAGTACCGCTCGCCCGGGTGTTTGATCCGCTCGGTCCAGGAGAGGTCAGAGACGTGCACCAGGCCGTCGATACCCTCGTCGATGCCAATGAACAGGCCAAAGTCGGTGATATTCTTGATCTTGCCCTCAATGATCGACCCAACGGGATAGTTCTCCGCCACCACATCCCACGGGTTGGGCAGGAGCTGTTTCATGCCAAGGGAAATCCGCTTGGCCTCGGTGTCCACGTTGAGGATCACCACCTCCACCTCGTCGCCCACGGAAACCAGCTTGGACGGATGCCGGAGCTTTTTGGACCAGCTCATCTCTGAGATGTGCACCAGCCCTTCCACTCCTTCCTCAAGCTCGACAAAGGCGCCGTAATCGGTGATGCTCACCACCTTGCCGGTGACCCGCGAGCCCACCGGATACCGCTCGGCCACCGACAACCAGGGATCGGGCTTGAGTTGCTTGACCCCCAGGGAGACCTTGTCGTTCTCACGGTCGAAACGCAGGACCTTGACCTTGATCCGCTCGCCCACCTTGTACAGTTTGGAAGGATGGGAGACCCGGCCCCACGACAGGTCGGTGATATGGCACAGGCCGTCCATGCCGCCCAGATCGATGAAGATGCCGTAGTCGGTGATATTCGTGATCACGCCCTCGAGGACCTGCCCCTCCTCAAGGGTCTCACGCATCTGCTCGCGCAACTTGGCGCGCACCTCTTCGAGAATCGCCCGGCGCGACACCACAACGTTGTTGCGCCGGCGATTGTATTTGAGAATCTTGAAATCAAAGGTCTGACCGATGAGGCTGTCCAGGTCCTTGACCGGCCGCAGGTCGATCTGCGAGTACGGCAAAAAGGCCGGCACCCCGATGTCCACCGACATGCCTCCCTTGACCCGGCTGACGATCCGCCCGGAAATGGTGCCGTCTTCCTCCTGCACCCGGGCGATTTCCTCCCAGACCTTGATACCGATGGCCTTTTCCCGGGAAAGGCGCAGGCCGCCGTCGGCCTCCCGCTTTTCCACAAAGACCTCGAACTGATCGCCGACCTTGACCTCGACCGGCTCGCCATCCTCCTTGAACTCGGCAAGGGGGATGACGCCCTCCGCCTTGTCGCCGATATCAACGACCGCGGCGTCATTGGCGATATCGACCACCGTGCCGACGACGACATCGCCTTCATTGGCAACCGTCACGTTCTCGAACAGTTGCGCAAAGCTTCCTTCTACTGGTGTGGTGTTGGGTTGTGTGGTTTCCATGAAGACAAGACCTCCTGAATGTAGATCGCCGCAACCGGCAATCACGCCACCGGGCTCGCGGCCGTGAAAGGGCATCTTATACCAGACTCGGCCCGTAACTTCAACATGTTCTTTCGAAGCAACTGGTCAGGGGGGTGCCCCTTCGAACGCCGAAGTCGCAGTCTCGGACACCGGGTGTCTGGTGGCAGGCGCTCCAGGTGCGGGGAAGAGGCGCGCTGCAGGCAACATGCTTGTTATCCGCGCTTTTTGGCCAAAAGGGAGCGCAGCGGCCGGTCAACAGACCGGGTCCATACGAAGCTGGTCGCGTCCCCCCTGCTTGGCGGCGTAAAGGGCTTTGTCGGCCCGGCTGATGCAGTCCTCGATATCCTCGTCCAACGAGCGGCCCTCGCGGCGGACGAACTGGGCAATGCCAATACTCAGCCCTGTCTGGTCCCGCTCGTCTCGCGGCCGCTCGCCAAAGCAGCGCAGGAGACGCCGGCCCACCGCCTCGGCCTGCTCCCGGTCGATATGGGGAAAGATAATGGCAAACTCGTCGCCGCCATACCGGAACACGAGATCGACCTTGCGCCGCACGCAGGTGCTCATGATATCGGCCACCTCCTGCAAGAGGCGGTCACCGGCCGGGTGGCCCAGGGTGTCATTGAAGCTCTTGAAGCGATCCACATCGATCATCGCCAGAAAGAGGGGGTACTTCTGCCGGTGGGCCCGCACCACTTCGTCGCGGATGCGGATGTCAAAGGCGCGGCGGTTTTCGAGGTTGGTGAGGGGGTCGCGCATGGAAAGCTGCTCGAGTTGGCGGATGATGAACCGCTCCCGCAGCACCCGGTTGATCTTGGCCTCCAACTCGTCTTTCAAAAACGGCTTGACGATAAAGTCCACCGCCCCGGCCCGGATGACGTCGGTAAAGGAAAACGTGGCAGGGTGGCCGGTGACCACGATGACATCGGTCTCCGGATAGCGCGTCCTGATCTCCCGCAGCAGCTCCATGCCGTCCATGCCTGGCATCACCATATCGGTGATCACGATATCGAACGGCTGGTTGGCCATAGCCTCCAGTGCCGCCAGGCCGTCAGCGGCGCGCACGCACTCATGGCCAAAGGAGGAGACAAAGCCTTGCAGCAGGTCGAGGACCACGGGATCGTCGTCCACCACCAGGATTCTGGCCCCCTCATCAAAGGCTATTTTGCTGTAACCTGAAGTAATCACTGATGATCGCTCCGTGGTCAAAAACAAGGTCCGGCAAGGCTGCCGGGCCGTACACGGCCACCCGGCGGGCGTCGTCGCCCGCCGCGAGCTCGCCATGTCCCTGGGCGGTGAAAACAACGCTCACCGAATGATGCCGCGGGTCCCGCCCCGGATCAGAATAGGTATGAAACTGGCGGAGCCGCTCAAGCGCAAGGCCGGTCTCTTCCCGCGCCTCCCGCCGGGCCGCCGCCTCGCACGACTCGCCTTCGTCCACAAAGCCGCCGGGCATGGCCCAGCCGAACGGCGGATTTCGCCGCTCAACGAGCACGATCCCGCCTGCATAGGCGATGATCACGTCAACGGTGAGCCGGGGCTGCGGGTAACGGCCGCAATGGGGACAGGGGCGCGTGGTCATGCTCCTCAGAAACAGGCGGCAGGGCGAGGCCTTGCCGGATGGCCCGCCAGTCTCGAACCACGGGCAGGCGGTGTCGGCC
>WFOD01000113.1 GCA_015488275.1 Deltaproteobacteria bacterium | reverse complement strand
GTGGTGGATAGCGCCGACGTCTGCCCCAACACCCCGCTTGGCGCGCCGGTGGACCATCGTGGTTGCTGGCGGATCCGGCCGGTCTATTTTGCGAACGACAAGAGTTTTATCCGTGGGCCCGACTACCCTCTCCTTGAGGAAGTCTATCAGGTGCTGCGCCGCAACCCGCGTCTCAAGATCCTGGTGGAAGGGCACGCCTCCAGTCCCGCATCGCCAGCCTACAACATGCGGCTCTCCGAGCGCCGCGCCCGGGCGGTGAAGAAGTATTTCGTCGCCATGGGAATCGATCCTGATCGCATTGTCTGCCGCTGGTACGGCGCCGAACGTCCTGTCGCCTCCAATGCCACCGAGGCCGGGCAGGCGAAGAACCGCCGGGTGGAGATCCGTCTGTATCGCTGAAGGGGCGGCGCAACGGGCCGCGGGATCCTATTGTTGGCGTCACAGACCTTGTTGGACAGCCGGCGACAGAGCTCGCCGGCTTTTTTACGCCGTTGCAGGAAAAAGCCCTTTTTGTACGCAAGTGACAATGGTTCGCCCGTCCAGCGGAACAGGCCTTGGATCGCGCCGCTGGGTCAGGCGGAGAGCGCCGGCTGAAACAGCAGGGTCGCGGTGGCCGAGTCCATGACCACTGGCAGCCCCAGGGGCAGGCTCAGGTTGCGGCGGCTATGCCCGACGGGAAAGTTGGCCCACACGGGAACGTCAGCGGTGCACTCCAGCACGCGGGACCACGCGGTTTGCGGATCGCCGCCCTCGGTGAACGAGCCGAGGATCACGCCGGACGGCTCTGCAAGTTTGCCGGCGAGGTGGAGTTGGGTGAGCAGCCGGTCGAGGCGATAGTCGCTTTCCCCCACATCTTCGAGCAAAAGAATGGCGTTATGGAAATCCGGCTCAAACGGGGTGCCGATCAGCGAACAGATGGACGCCAGGTTGCCGCCCAGGAGCACGCCCCGCGCCGTGCCCGCACGCAGGACCCGCAGATTGTTGACGCGGATCGGCGGTGGCGCGCTGCGGGTAAGGGTGGCATGGAAGTGGCGGAGCCCGTCGGTGTCCTCATCGGCTAGGCTGGCGACCACTGGCCCGTGCAGCGAGACGAGGCCGCACCGTTGTTGGATGATGCTGTGCAGTATGGTGATGTCGCTAAAACCGATGAGCAACTTCGGCTGGCGGCGCAGAAGATCGAAGTCGAGCAAGGGAAGGAGGCGCAGGCAGCCGTATCCTCCCCGGGCGGCGATAAGCGCCCGGACGGTGGGATCGCGCCACATCTCCATCAACTCTGCGGCCCGTTCTTCGTCTTGCGCGGCGAGGTAGTGGCCAGGGGCAGGGAGGTCTGGCCGGCAGACCGTGCTGAAGCCCATCTGGTGCAGTATCCGGCGGCCGGTCTCGAACCGCTCCCGGTCGCGCACCGGTCCCGCCGGAAAAACGATGCCGATGCGGTCGCCAGGGGCCAGGGGCGGCGGCCGGTGCATGGGCAAGACCGCCGGGCCCTGGCGGGGGACCAGGAGATGGCTGCGGTCAACGGCAAACGGCATGGTGATAGAGACGGAGGCCGATGAGGGTGAGACGTTGGTCGATGTTCGCGATCGATGGGGCGTAGGGGGGCAAGAGGCGGGCCATGCCGCCAGTGGCGATCACCGTTGGCTCGGGTGGAGACATCTCCTCTTTCACGCGGGCGAGCAAACCTTCGATCATTGCGCCATAGCCAAAGAGGACGCCGGAGCGGATGGCGCTCACCGTATCGTCGCCAATGGCTTTGTCGGGGGGCTGGGCGAGATCGACGCGCGGCAGTTTGGCGGTGCGGGCGGCCAAGGCGTCCACGGCCAGGGCCATGCCAGGCAGAATGATACCGCCGATATAATCGCCGCTGGCGTCCAGGCAGTCAAAGGTGATGGCCGTGCCAAAATCCACGATCACCGCCGGGAAACCGTACAGCTCCCGGGCGGCCAGGGCGTTGACGATCCGGTCTGCGCCAACTTCGTCGGGAAAGCGGGTGCGGATGGCCATGCCCGGCGCCGAGTCGGCGCGGACGTAGTGGGGGGAGATATTCAGGTGCTCCTGGCAGAACGAGGTCATGGCCAGGTTGGCCGAAGGGACTACCGAGGCGATGACCACGGCGGTTACGTCGCGTAGCGAGCGGCCACGCAAGGCGAAAAGAGCGTGGAGGCTCGCCTCCAGTTCGTCGGCCGTGTGGCCCCGGTCGGTGCGTAGCCGCCAGTCGGACAAAAGCTGGCTTCCTTGGAAAAGGCCGATGGTGGTTTGGGTGTTGCCGGCGTCGATGGCGAGCAGCATGGCGGTTCCTTTGCTTGTCCTGGTTCACCGCGCGTGACGCGGGGAACGGATGCGGCTTGCCGCGGGAAACAGGCGCGCCAGCCGGCGCTTGAGGCGCCAGCGGTTCCAATAGGCCAGCAGGCCCCTGGCGGGTCGCATCTTTCCGGCCAAGGTGGCCTCGGGTTCGAAGTAGAGGTCCAAGAGGTGGTGGACGCCAGGGCGGTTGCGGCCCAGAAAGCTGGTGCAGCCGGCGCAATAGGCGACAAGTGTTGTGTCGCCCGCCTCTTGTGACCGTTTCTTGGTCCAGGTGGCGGCCAGATCGGCGCGGAAATAGGGTACTGAGGCGCCTTCGCCGCAGCAAAAGGTGCGGCGGCCGCGATGGCGCATCTCTGCGACCGTCACCCCAAGAGCGGCGAGCGTGGAGCGCACCGCCTCGTGCGCCTGGGGAACAAAACGGGTGGAACAGGCGTCATGAACGGTCATGGTCCTCTGCGCCGCCTGGCCGCCGGCTGGAGGCTGGCGCTTGGGCGGCGGCAGGAGTTCGTATACCGTGCGGACCGCAAGGTCAAGGGCGTGGGCGCTCAGGGTTTGGTGGCAACTGGGGCAGGCCACCAAGACGGTACGCACGCCCCGGCTGGCCAGGCCCTTGTGCAGCGAGCCGAACCGTTGGGCAAAAGTCTCTTCCCGTCCAAGATCGTGGCTGATGATCGAGCAACAGTCCAGGACCACGCCCAGGGAGGGGATCTGTTTTTGCAAAAGGCGAACGAGGTCTACGATCCGCTGGGGCCGGCTGCCCGGAAGGGCGCAGCCGGGAAAGAGCACGGTATGGCAATCCGGGGGGATGGCCCAAAAGGAGAACAGGGGGGAGACCCCGCGTTCCTCATAGCCGGCGATTCGGCGGTGTTCGGCAAAAATCCCTCTGCCCTCGGCGACCATCCGCGCGCGGAGGGCGAGAAAGAAGCTACCGGGATCGAGTTTCTCGGGGCAGACGCCAGCGCACAGCCCGCAAACGCTGCAGGCAAAGGGGGAGACCCGCGGCTCCCGGCCGGCGAGCACGGCGGCGGCAGCCTCCTTGGGCGTGCCGCATTCCTCCAAAAAGGCGCACTGACGGACACAGGCGCGGCATTCGGTGCACGAGTCGGCCAACTGGGCGGTCAGCTCGTTGAGTTGATCGGCGTGGCTGTGCATGGGATTTCAGAAGGGTCCGGCTCTGCGATACGGATGGCGGCCAGGCGTCACGGTTGACAATCCGGTTGGGAGCCCTTAGAGGTACCAGGAGGCTGAACAAAAATCAAGCAAGCGGCCTCATAACTGTTGGCGCAAGGAGAGGTGCTATGTATCTGATCGTGAGCACCACGGTGGATAGCCGGCAGGCGGCTGAGGAACTCGCGGCCGCCGTGTTGGCGCAGCGGCTGGCGGCGTGCGTCCAGATCAACGGCCCCCTGACCAGTATGTATTGGTGGCGGGGGCGACAGGAGAAGAGCGAGGAATGGCGGCTCGATATGAAGACCCGGAGCGACCGTTATCCCACGTTGGAGCGGCTGCTGCTCGACCGCCATCCGTACGATTGTCCTGAAATCCTCGCCACAGCCATTGAGCGCGGCTCTCAAGCGTACTTTCAGTGGCTTGACGGAGAGTTGCGCTGATGGCGGCCGGGCGGGGAGCGGGCGGCGGCGCGCCCAAAAGGAACAGAGCCCGGCGCCGGCGGACCTTCACCTGCCACTGCTGCCGCAAGACCTTACCGTACTGTTTCAACTGTCCCTGCGGCTTCGCCATCTGTCCCGACTGCTTTCAAGAAAACCTCTGGGGGCTCAGCAACGGTCCCACCTGGGTCTGCCCGGATTGCGGCCGGGTGCGCATGACATGATCCGGCCTAACCGGTCACGGGGTTGCCTCTTCGCCTGCCGAAGCCGCGGCCCCTTTGACCTGGATCAAGGCCGGCCGGCTCCGGGACGTGCTATCCTGGGAGCCAGAAACGAAACCAATGGTTGCGCGGCTGACGGCAGGCGGCCGGCGCACCGGCGATCTACTACAGGAGGCTCTGGCGATGGGCGAGCGCCGCGACGAGGATACAGGACGCCGCATCCTCCCCAGGGTGCGGCTGGCGATCCAGTGCGGATTTTTGTTGTTCTGCCTCTGGATGGGGTACCGGTTTTATCTTTTCTATCTTTGGGCGATTGGCGCCAGCGAGCGCTTCGTTCCCAGACCGCCGTCGGTGGAGGGTTTTTTGCCGATCAGCGCCCTGCTTGGCCTCAAGCGGCTCTTGCTTACCGGTTACTGGGACGCCATTCATCCCGCGGGGCTGGTCATTCTTGTTGCCGCCCTGTGTATCGCGCTTCTTTGGCGGAAGGGGTTTTGCGGCTGGATCTGTCCGGTTGGCGCGTTTTCCAACCTTGTTGAGCGGCTGGCCCGCCGGCTCGGCATCCTCCTCTCTCCTCCCCGGTGGGTCGACCTGCCGCTCCTGTCCGGCAAGTATCTGCTTCTCGCCTTTTTTGTTTACGTGATTTTTTGGAAGATGGATCTCCGGCAGGTGGTGGGGTTCATGCAGACGCCGTACAACATTGCGGCCGACGCCAAGATGCTCCAGTTCTTTCTCCATCCATCGCCGCTGGCCGCCTCTATTTTGGCCGCCTTGGTCATCCTTTCCCTGGTGATCCGCAATTTCTGGTGCCGGTATCTCTGTCCCTATGGCGCCCTTCTCGGCCTCTTCGCCCTGCTGGCGCCCGTGGGGGTGCGGCGGGATGACGATGCGTGCATCCAGTGCTCCCGGTGCGACCGGATATGCCCGACCGCCGTGCCTGTGAGCCGCAAGACCGTGGTCCGCTCCGCCGAGTGCATCGGCTGTCTTGAGTGCGTGGCCGAATGCCCTCGCGCCAACTGCCTCACCGTGGTGGCGGTCCCTGCCTGGCGCTTGCGCTGGTGGGTCTTGCCCCTCGGCGTGCTGGCGACCTTTTTCCTTGCCTGGCTGCTCGCCAACGTCACCGGCCACTGGCAGACCTCCATCGCCCTGGAGACGTTCAAGGCCGCCTACCGGGCAAGCGGGGCCTTGGCGCATCCTTCCTTTTAGCGTACAAGGGCCAGGGATCGTTCCCCACCAGAGAGAAGAACCGCACCGCTGTGGGAGGCGTGGCGGTTGCTATCCCTTTTTCGTGTGGTATCCTGGGAGAGGAAGCAAGCGGCCGCACAGGAGAGAACCTGGTAAGAATACGAGGAGAATCATGGACGCCTTGGAATGCATCAAGACCCGGCAGAGCATCCGCGCTTTTACCAACCAACCGGTGGAGCGGCGGGTGTTGGAAGAGGTGTTGGAGGCCGCCCGTTGGGCCCCGTCGTACAAAAACACCCAGCCCTGGGAGGTGGTGGTGCTTACCGGCGGCAAGAAAAAAGCGCTCACCGCCATGCTGCTGGAGCTTTTCGAAAAAGGAGCGCCGCCGACCCCGGACCTTCCTGAGCCGGGCGAGTGGCCCCCAGCCGAACAGGCCCGCATTGAGCGGCTTTACCGGACGCGGGCCGAGCGTCTTGGGGTGGATCTGCGTGATCCCGAGGTGATCCGCAAGGCGAAAAAGGCCAACTTCGCCTTTTACAACGCGCCAGTGGCGGTGTACCTGTTTCAGGAGGCCGTCCTGTCCCAGTGGTCGCTTTTTGACCTTGGCCTGTTCGCCCAGTCCTTTATGTTGGCGGCGCACGCCAAGGGGCTTGGCAGCGTGCCCCAGGCCTTTGCCACCGATTACGCGGCCCAGACCAAAGAGTTTTTGGGGATTCCGGCCAGCAAGCGGTTGGTGCTGGGCCTGTCGGTGGGCTATCCAGATACGGCCAGTCCAGCCAACTCCCTGCGCACCGATCGGGACCCTGTTGCCGCTTTTACCCGTTGGCTCGAATGAAGCGCGGAGAGTCCCGCCTTAGCAGTCCGGCGAAAAAGCCATTCCTGGGCTGTTAGGCCGCTTCTGGGATCAGGAACTCGGCCTTGCCGTCCACTGCGGGAAAGTCGTTGAACGACAGGCCGCGCAGCCGCTCGGCGCAGTGAGGACAGCCGTGGAGCCAGAGGATATGGTGCCGGTAGCGCAGGCGGGCCAGCGCCCGGCAGATCCACTGGCTGCGGCCGCAGTCGAGACAATAGAACAGCGTCCACTCCTCGCCCAGCAGGGCGGCGGCGCATTCATGACACACCGGGATGACCAGCTCCCGCACCACGATGTCAGTGTGGCTTTGATCGCGGTAGCCGATGGGGACCACAAGATAGTTGCAGGCGGGATAGTCGCCCTGGGGGACGCCGGGCCCGTGGTTGAGTTCGCAGAATGAACCGTCCAGGTCGGCGAGCAGGCCGAGTTTGTCGATGGCGTTCATGAGGACACCTCCTTTTCCCTTTAACCGCCTTGCGGCGCCAACGGGGGAGGGAGAGTACAGAATCTTTGGAATGTCTGACGTGTCCTCTTTTTTTTCTCGGCCGATTTTTTCGTTCTTCCCTTTACCTTATTATATCGTATCCCAGGGCTGGAGTCTTAAGTGAAATGTCTTTGGCGGATGCTGCAGCCATTGATCTCTCCTGCGACGGCCATGTGCATACCCCGCTTTGCGGCCATGCCTCGGGGTCCATGCCCGCCTACGTGGAGCGGGCCTTGGCCCTGGGGCTCAAGGAGATCGTCTTCCTCGAACATCTCGAGTGCGGCATCGACTACTTTGAGCGTACTTGGCTTACGGAAAGGGATTTTTTTGCCTACTTTGACGAGGGCCGGCGTCTTCAGGATACGTTCGGCCACCGGATCGCGATCAGGCTGGGGGTGGAGGTGGGGTACAATCCAGCGGCCCTTGGCGAGATCGAACGGCTGTTGGCGCGGTTCCCCTGGGATCGGATCGGCCTTTCGTGCCATTTTTTGCCAGTGGCCGGCGGCCACTGCAACCTTTTGAGCCGTAAGTCCCGCAACTGGGAGGTGGCGAGCGCCTTTGGCGTGGAGAGGGCCGTGGAGTGGTATTACCGCGCCTTGATCGAAGGCATGGCCCGCATTCCAGCGCAAGTGGTCTGCCATCTGGATACGGTGCTTCGCTTTCATCCGGCCATTGGCGCCATTGAACAGGCGGGATATATCGACGAGGCCCTGGCCGCGGTGCGCCGCCACGGCCTCGCCCTTGAGGCCAATACTTCTGGTTTCTCCCGGCGCGGCGAGCCCTTTCCCGATCGAAGCGTGCTGCGCCGGGCCCTGCGTATGGGCATCCCGGTGTGGCCTGGATCGGATGCCCACCGGCCTGCGGATGTGGCACGGTTTTTTGGCGAGTTGGAAGAGCTTGCGGGAAAGAGGGCTTCTTCCGCCGAGAGCGCCTTGTGATAGATGTGTGCTGTTGCCGAAGACGGAGGGATGATAGGTTAGAAAATACGTAATTTCATATAC
>WFOD01000112.1 GCA_015488275.1 Deltaproteobacteria bacterium | reverse complement strand
GGCGGTTACTGGCTCGGCAGCCGTCAGGCCGCCTCGCCGCCCGCGGCCACGGCGCACAAGACCCCGCCGGCGACGCCGGCGGCCGCTCCGAAGCCGGCCGGCCATGCCGCGCTGGACTTCACCCACTTCCGGGTCGGCAACCGCAACGTCAAGGCCATTCTGGCCGATGGCGACGAAGTCTGGATCGGCACCTCCGGCGGCGTCATCCGCTACAACCGCAAGACCGACAAGCATCGCATGTACACCACCAAGACCGGTGGTGCGCTGCTGTCAAACGGCGTCTTTCACCTGAGCCGGATCGGCGATCGCATCTTCGTCGGCACCTATGGCGGCGGCCTGTCCATCTACGACAAGGCGAAGGACACGTGGGAGATTCTCAACATCCCCGACGGCTTGGGCGACGCCTTTGTCTACGACGTGCTCCAGGCCGCCAACGGTGACATCTGGATCGCCACCTGGTCCGGCGTCAACCGCGTTGTGGGCGGCGCACTGCACGATCGCAGCAAGTGGGAACTGTACACCGTCGAGAACACGAAAGGCGGTCTGCCCAACGACTGGGTCTACGGTCTCGCCGCCGGTCAGGATGGCGACGTGTGGCTGGCCACCGAAGGCGGACTGGCCCACTACCGCAACGGCCAGTGGCGGAACTGGAACCATCAGGACGGCCTCGGCGCCGACTATGAAAAGGTCAAGGCCGACATCCGGTTCGCCAACGATCCGGCCCGGGTCTCCAGCCATCACGCCACCCAGAAGAAGGAACAGGGGCTCGAGGGCGTGAACATCGCCTACAACCCCAACTACATCGTCGCCCTGTGGGTGGCGGACGACGGCACCGTCTGGGCCGGCACCTGGGGCGGCGGCCTCGGCCGTTTCGACGGCAAGACCTGGACGAACTACACCGTGGCCGACGGCCTGCCCGCCAATCACATCTTCATGCTCCAGGGCGACGATCAGGGCAATCTGTGGATCGGCACCAGCAACGGCCTGTCCCGCTTCGACGGCAGGACCTTCCGCAACTATGCGGTCGCCGACGGCCTGTTCTCGGCCAACGTCTTCTCCATGGCCATCGACGCCGACGGGGAATACTGGATCGGCAGCTATGGCGGTGTTACCCGCGTGCGCGGCTTTTGATGAATCTGCAGGAGCGGCGCCCTTAACCCAACCACAGGACGATCAACACCTGTTCGGAGGTTGCATGAACATGGCAAGATCACTCGGATACCGGCTCATGACAGTGCTGTTCGTTTTCTTCTCCGCCAATGCAACGGGCCTGGCGTCGGATCTGGCGGCGCGCTTCGCCCGCATCGAGGCCGATCCCCGACTGTATCAGGCGGCCTATGCCGCCGGTGAGGCGCGGGCCACCTTGTGCGCGGTTTGCCACGGCGAGGACGGCAACAGCCGCAAACCCGATGTGCCCAACCTCGCCGGCCAGAATCCGCTCTATCTGTGGAAACAAATCGACAACTTCGCCACCGGCCGTCGGCGGAATTTCGTCATGCAGGCGCTGGCAAAGGACTTCACCGACGAGGACAAGATCAACCTGGCGATTTATTTCGCCGCCAACACCCCGCGCACCGCACCCGCGGAACCGCAACGCGCCCCCCGCGGTGCCCGCCTGTTCCGCCAGCACTGCGCCGCCTGCCACGGCGCCGACGCCCGCGGCACCCGCGACTACGCCCGCCTTGCCGGCCAGCGCCATACGTACCTCGTCACCACCCTCACCGCCTTCCGCGACGGCACTGCCCGCCGCCGCAGCAACATCATGGCCGCCCAGGTCAAGGGTCTGTCCAACGACGACATCGCCGATCTCGCGGCCTATCTCAGCGCACTCAGATAAGCGTGCCAAGGGACGAGAAAAATCGGGTACCCCACCACGAGTAGGGTGCGTTCGCGCAGCAACGCACCAATCACTCAGGGCCGAGGGCCGAGGTACGAGTGACGAGGAAAAGCAGGTGCCCGACTTCTGCGAGCAGGGTGCAATAGCGCAGCGTATTGCACCAACAAAGTCAGGGCCGAGTGGTGTGGGCCGAGGTAAACCGGATTCAACGACTTCGATTGGCCATCACAAGGGTTTGGGGCTGACGACGGTTTTCAAACCAAACCCCTTGCGCCCCTGGCGCCTCCGCGCCTTTGCGTTGGATTGTTCAACCTACCTCCCTCACCCAAACACCGCCCCCGCCTCGAACACCGGCCCGTCCACGCACACCCGC
>WFOD01000111.1 GCA_015488275.1 Deltaproteobacteria bacterium | reverse complement strand
CTTTACAGGAGGCGCTGGTTCCTCAGGCATCGTTTCCGCTGGCGCAGGCGCCGGCCGCCGCGCGGCAGCCCTTGCTCCTGGCGCCACCCGGGCCTCCGGCCGCCTGACAGGCCGTGGGGATGGGACAGCGGGCAAGGCCGGAACAACACTTTTTTGGACCAATGGCCGCGTTTCTCGTTCGGAATTTGCGGGAGGGGCGGCCGAGATCTGCTTTGGGGAGGGTGAGATCGGCGGCCGGGCTGGCGCTGGCGACGCGGGCCGGAGGGCCACGATCACCGGCCCTGCCGGCGCGATACGGGATGCCGCCGGCCTCTGGCCGGCCAGATCGGGCCAGCCGACGGCAAAAAGCAGGCTGTGCGCCAGGAGGGCGCATACAGCGGCGGCCACGAGCCGTCCCTGGTCGTCACGATCCGCCATCGCCACTGCCGCCATCCTTTGGCGCGCACGCCTGCAAGGCGATCCGGTTGATACCGGCGCGCCGCACCGCGTCGAGCACCACAAACAGCTCCTGGTAGGGCAGGCTGCGGTCGGCCAGGAGGCGAACGGCCGGCGGGCGGGAGTTGCGCACCGCCTTCTTTTCTGCCTGCCCGTAGCTCCTGCTCCCCTGGCTGGCGCGGAGCCGCTGCGACAGGTCTTGCAAACGCACCGGCGCGCCATTGAGGATGACGCGCCGGTCTGCGGTCACCTGGATCAAGAGATGTTCTTCTGCCTGGTTGCTGGCCGGCGCTATGTCTGAGACGGGCAGTTGCACATCAAGGCCACGGCGCACGGTCATGGTAAGCATGGCGTAGATGAAAAAGATGAGCAGCAAAAAGATCACGTCGATGAGCGGCAGGATCTCCACCCGTGGCCGCCGTGCGCCCCTACGCGCCAACCGCATGGCCCTTCCCCGCAGTTTCGCCGTTTCCCGTCTGTTTGCGCCAGAGGATCTCGAGGCTGGCGCCGTACTTCTCCATCGTGTGCATGGCCGCTTCGATCCGGCTGTGGAACAGGTTGTAGGGCACGAGCGAGCCAATGGCCACCACCAGGCCGGCCGCCGTGGTCACCAGGGCCTGGCCGATGCCGGCGGCCACGGCCTGCGGCTGGGCCACGCCGTGCTGGCCGAGCACGTCAAACGAGGCGATGATACCGGTGACCGTGCCGAGAATGCCGAGCAAGGGGGCCACGGTGATCAGGGTATCGAGCACGGCCATGTGCCGCTGCATCCGTTTCACTTCCTGGGCCGCGGCCGCCTCCAGGGCGGCTGTGAGGGAAAACTGGCGGTGGACGATACCGCAGGCCAGGACGCGGACCACGAAATCCTCGCAGCCCGCCGCAACCTCCAGGGCTTCCTGCCAACGGCCATGCTGGCAGGTCTCGAGCACTGCGTCCACGCGCCGCCGGTCACGTCGTCGTTCGAGACGCCACCAGAAAAGAAGACGATCAAAGACCACGGTGAGGGCGACAAACGAACAGGCGAGCAGGCCCACCATGACCGGCCCGCCGGCGCGGACGAGTTCGCCGACCCCGGCCATCAGTACCGCGCCTCCAGTTCGAGCAGCCGCGCCAAGCGGGCAACGAACATCCGCCGCACGCCGGGCCGCAGGCCAAGGCCGGCAAAACTGCCTGCGTCCTGTTCCGCGAAACGGGCGCACTCCACCCGGTATCCCAGCCGTTCGAGCCCCGACCTCCAGCTTTCCGGCTGGCCGCCCATCAGGTCCTCGGCCACATGCAGGCCAGCGACCAACATGAGGGGCAGAATCCTGGCCTTTTTCCCCGCTCCCGCCTCTCCCTGGCGCGCCAAGCGGGACACCAGGGCGGCAAACCCTGGCACGCCCTCCACGGCGGCCACCAGCACATTGGGAAACCAATGGCTCGCCAAGTGCTCCAATCCCAGATAGACCGCGTTCACCGGATCTGCGGTCAACGGCGTGCCGTGCACGGCCAACACGTTGACCCCCTCCCCTGGCGGCACGAACTCTGGCGCAAGCAGGTCGAGCAGTTCCTCCACGTACTCCCAGCGGTGCAAGAGGGTCTCGCCGACGATAATCCGCAGGCCGGGAAAGAAATGACAGGTCTCCAGCAACTGCTGGTACTCGGTGCCCGGAAAGACGTGCAGCGGCTGCACCACGGCCTTGCGGAATCCGGCCGCCTCCACCTCGGCCAAGACCTGCTGGAGGCTCGCTCCCCCCTTCTTTTTCCGGATGATCGCCGAGGTAACGGCAAGAAAGAACTCGCGCTCTGGAAAGGCGCGCCGCAGTTCCTCGACAATGGAATGGATTACCGTCCCCGCCCTGCTCGAGCTGCCAAAAGCGGCCAGGATCACGGCTGCGTCCGGCCGCAGGTCGGGCAGGCGTTTTTTTCGTCCTATGTACCCGTCGTGCCGCATATTTTCGTGTTTCTTCCTTCTTTAAACAGTCGGTTGAAAAAGCCGTCCTGGCTTTTTCGACCATCGGTTGGCCAAAAACAAAGTTTCGGCCACGCGCGTTGACGCCACTAGGTTGGCGAACCGCCGGAAGGCGGAAAGGCCTTTCAACGGCCTGTCAGCGCCGTCGCCGGGCGCCGAGCCAAAAAAGGCCGATCATGGCCAGCACCACCAGCGCCGCCAGCCATTGAACGCCCGACGAGGTGAGGCGGGTGGCGTCGTCCTGGGTGTCGATTTTTTCCATTTTGTACCCTTCCACCTCCTCACCTTTGCCCGCCCCTGTTCCGGCCGCCAACTCCTTATCCTTTTTCTTTGGTTCGCTTTTTTTCGTATTGTTTTTTCGTTCTTTATTCTCAGCTTTCTTAGAAGCTTTTCCGCCTGGCGCACGACTCCTGTCCGCCAAACGCGCCTTGAGCGCCCGCCGCTCCGTCACCTGTTGCGCCAAGGGCTTGCCGCCAGCCATGTTCTCGATGGCCAACTTGAACGCTTCCACCATCTCCGAAGGCAGGACGCCGGGCAGGGAGATGAGCGACACCACCATCTGGTTGAGCATGGGGTTGTTGCAGGTATGATCGCAGCAGGCCACGCCCTGCTGGACCACGCTCATGGCGTAACGGGCCGCCAGCCGCTTCATGACCTCCTGGCTTGGCGTCCAATATTGCTTGCGGGCCACCTCGAGCAACCGGCCGGTGATCGATTGCAGGGCCCACGGCGAACCCTGATCGAAGAACCGGTCGAGTCCGAGATCCAGGGCGTCCTCCACATAGGTCTCATAGGTCGCCTGCCACTGGGCCTCGGTCACCTTGCCCGGGGTGGTCACCTGCCAGCCCCACAGGTATTCCACGAACTTGGCCATTTCCCTCGCGCCGGCATAGCCTTCCCGCATCATGCCCTGGAGCCAAGCAGGATTGAGATAGCGGCTGCGCATCTCCCGGCCGATACTCCGGGCTAGGTCCTCCACCTCGAGCTGTCCGGCGCGCTGCTGCCGGATGACCAGGGTGGCCGGCTGTTTGCCCGACTCCTTGCGCACCGACAGGGACAGGCCGCCGAGATACTGGAACACGTCATCGTTGTCGAGCAGACCGTAGAGGTTGGAGGAGCGGGAATGGACCACCGCTTCCACGCCGGCCAGATTGCGGCGTAGCAGCTCTGGCGCCCGTTCGCCCCACACGCCCTGGCCAAATGCAAACCCTGTACGGTTCTCGAAGACCTCGGCCACCCTGGCGTCGTCGTCCCACAGATCGGAGCGGGCCGCGGTCTCGGCCACGCCAGTGCCGTAGGAACCAGGCCCCTCAGAAAAGATCCGCACCCGGCTCAACCGCTCGGCCCGCCCCTCTTCCATGCCCTGGGAAACGAGAAACGCCTTCAATTCCTGGTTGTGCCGGGCGATCAGGTTTTCCACGTCGGTCTGCCGGGCCGCGATCTGCACCGCCCGGTCGAGAAATTCCATGAGGCCGGGAAAGAGGTCGCGGTACAGGCCTGAGGCGTTGATCATCACATCGATCCGCGGCCGGCCGAGCAAACGGCCGGGAACCACCTCCACGCCGGCGACCCGGCCGGTAGCGGTCCAGCGGGGGCGCAGCCCCATGAGCCACAGAATGGTGGATTCGTTCACCCCTTCGTTGCGCTGCGTCTCAGTGGCCCACAGGACCACGGCCACCTTGGCCGGACGCCGTCCCTCCTTGGCCAGATGAGCGGCAATGATCTCGTCCGCCGCCTTTTTGCCAAGTCGCCAGGCGGCCGGCGTTGGCACGCGGGCCGGATCAAAGCCGTAGAAGTTGCGGCCCGTGGGCAGGGAGTCTGGGTTGCGCACCGGATCCCCTCCCTCGCCAGGAGGAACGTAGCGGCCGGCAAGGCCGCGCAACAGGCTAGCCATCTCACTCCGGCCGCTGGCCGCGATCCGCCGCATCACCTCCTGCTCGTTGCTCTCTGGATTCCAACGGACCACCGAACGGGCCATGTCCGCGAGCTCCGCTCCCTGGGGAGCGCGGCCAAAGGTGTGGAGGCCGTAGGGCATAAGGTCCTCGTTAACCTCTTCGAGATAGTGGCCGAGGCGGTGGAGAAAGGCGTCGCGGCCTGTGCTGCTTGTCATATCGGGAAGGGCCGCAAGGCCGATCTCATGCAGCATGTTGTTTTTCTTGACCAACCTAATGATCTCTCGCAGTTTTTCGCCAGCAACATCGCTCGACCTGGCAACAGCCCGCTCGTAGCCGTCCAACAGCTCGGCCAGACGCCGCAGATCGCCGTAGAGCGTTGTCTCCCGCAGCACAGGCACCAGGTGGGAAACGATCACCCCTCGGCCGCGGCGCTTGGCCTGGATACCTTCCCCCACGTCGTCCACCACGTAGGGATACAGGTTGGGGATATCGCCAATGAGCACCTCGGGCGTGTCAGCGGGCAGGAGACCGGCCTGGCGTCCGGGCGTCCATTCATAGGTGGCGTGGGTGCCCAGATGGATCATGGCGTTGGCGCCAAAGCTGTGCTGGAGCCAGAGATAGACGGCGAGGTACTGGTGATGGGGATAGAGGGTGGTGTCGTGAAAAAGCTTTTCTGGATCATCGCTCCAGCCGCGGGAAGGCTCGGGCAGCAGCACCACCTTGCCCAGCCGCACCGCTGGGATGATGAATGCGCCGTCCTGGAACATGATCTTGGATTCCTCTGGCGGCCCCCACTGTTCCAGGACCTTGGCGCGGAAGCCGGCAGGGAGTTGCGAGAACCACTCCTTGTACTGCGCCAGGGGCAACCGCACTACTCCATCCGAGGCCGCCAACCGGTCGAGTTCGCCCGGCGCCCAGGATCCTATGTTGCGGCCTGAGGCAAGGATGCGCTTCTTAAACCACGCATCAAGGCCTTGCCGGCCGCCATCGCCTGCCGTAAGTCGTGGCGGCGATTTTCCAAGATCGTAGCCGGCCCGGCCGAGGGCATCGAGGATCAAAGCCAAGCTGGAGAAGACGTTGAGATAGCTTGCGCCGATGTTCTGCTTGCCCTGGGGATGGTTGTAGTACATGACGGCCAACCGCTTCTCCCCGTTGGCCAGCCGCTGGAGCCGGGTCCACGCCCGCAGGCGGCGGATCAGGCGATCGACGTTTTCTGGCAGCGGCCGCGCCAGATAGAAAGGTTTGCCGCTTTTTTCGTCCACGAACGCCTCCTTGCCGCTGACCACCGTGGGCTCGACAAGGCCGGAGATCTCTGGTGTGGTCATCGTCCAGGTGACTTCTGGCCCGGTGAGCCCCACTGGATTTTTGCGGTACGCTGTCAAGGAGTCGCGGTAGAGGTTGATGCCGTTCACAATGGGCACGTCCAGCCGGTCGAGCAACCGCGCCAGTTCCGGGGTCAAGGCGGAAGAAAACTTGAGCGACAGGGCGAGCAAGAGATCGATGCGGCGGCCGCTGTCGCCAGGCAGAAAGATGGTGCGGATCACCTCGGCGTCCGGGCCAAAGGCGGCCATGACGTTGAAGCCAGCGGCCTCCAAGCGGTTGCAGAGGTAGTCGATGGGATCGCGCTGGCCTTCGGCGAGGCTCGATGAAAAGAACAACACGCCGATCCAGGGCCGATCCGGCCGAAAGGCGGGCCGGCCGGTGTACCAGGCAAGGTACTGATCCGGCCCGTCGAATATGCCGGCCGCTGGATGATAGATCCCCTTGGCAGGACCGCGCTCGGGCGGCGCGTCCGGCGGCGGGCCGCCAAAGTGGCGGGCCGCCGCCAGGCGCACCATGTTGCGGATATTGGCCACCGACAAATAGCGGTAATAGCCAGCGATCGCATCGTCGAACACAAAACCCAGCCGCTGCAAGCGCTCGTCGTCCGTGGAGCCGCGCACGGCGTACACCGTCTTGTCGCTGTACGCCACCTGGCCGATCACAAATTCCTCCAGCTCTTTGCCCATCACATCGACGATGAGCACCCGGCTCCGCTGGAGCTTCTTGCGCACTTCATCGCCCTTTTGTTTGATCTCGCCCGCAGGGAAATGCTCCACGGTCACCCCTTTTGGCAGGCGCAGGTCGGCCAGCGCCTTGCCCACCAGGTAGGAGTTGGCGTCCAGGACCAAAAGCGAGATGTCGGCGGCCCGGCATTCCGGAACCGTCCATGCCCATCCCCAAAGGGCAAGCAGGAAAAAGAGCCAGGTCCGCCCCGTTCTGCCTCGCCGGCCCCGTCTGGTCTGACAGAGCGTTTCTGATGGCACCCCTCTTTGCTCCATCGCTTCCTTGGTCTGTCCCAGAGCAGGCCGCCGAAAAAGCCATGCCAGGCCTTTTCGACCGCTGTTAACAGTCCGTTGAAAAAACCATTCCTGGTTAGGCCGCGGCCGCCCCTGGATGCGCCAGGTCGCGGGCCACGGCCATGAGGGCCGCATCGCGACAGTTGAGCAGCACGGCGTCGAGCCCGGCATCGACAAGAAGGGGCAGCAGCCGTTGCTGCATGGCCGAGCGTTGGCCCGGCGGCAGGCCGGTGGAAGCGCCCGTGAGGCTGGCAAGCAGGCGCGGCCGCGGCGCGGGCAGGCCGGCCAAGGCCCGAAGTGTATCGAGCACCGGTTCAAGGTCTGGCATGCCACGGCCCAGGCGGGCGGCGACCGGATCGGGCCGGCAGGAAAGGACAGGATCAAGATAGAGGCGTTCTGGGGAGAATCCTTCGCTGGCCGCGGTATCCAGAACCCGAGAGGCGAGGCGCAGGCGACTGTCGGCATCCACGGCCAGACAGTCCGGCGCCACCAGGAGCACCACGATCTGGGCGTCAAACCGCTTGGCCGTGCGCATGGCCGATCCAAGGCTCGCGGAATCAGCGGTCACCGCATTGATCGTCGGCCGTCCCCGGTGGATTTCCAGGGCCCGCTGTTGAGCGAGCACGTGACTAGAAAGAAAAAGCGGAACCTCCACCGTCGCCTGGATGGTTTGCACCACCCAGGGGGTCAACCGGCCGAACTGGCGGGTCTGGCCGAGATTCACGTCCAGGGCCCTGGCGCCGGCCTCCACCTGGAGCCGGGCGAGCTCGGCGAGCGGCCGTTCGTCGAGGCGTTCCAGGGCCCTTTGCACCACGGGATTCATCACGTGGATCGCATCGCCGACGAAAAGGATCTCGTTGTCGGTCGTCTGGCTCAGTTGCATGTCATCGGCTCCTTGTCGCAGGTTGACTGTTTCAGGTTATGGGGGGTATTGGCCTGTCCAGAGGGCAGCGCGGCCAGCCGGGCCAAGGCGCCGCGGAAGAGCGCGCCCAGCCCTTGGCGCAATACCGGCGGTACACTCGCGCCAACCCCGGCGGGCAAAGGGGACACCTCCTTGCGGCCGGCGATCTCGGCCGCCACCTCATCGCACCATTGGGCCACGGCCCCGGTATCGGGCACCAGTCCACGGCTGGCCGCGTCGCTCACCGCGAAAAGCGCGGAGAGAAAGCCGGCGTAGCGCCTGTCGAGCAGCACCTCCTCAACTTGGGCCATGAGTCGCCCCGCTTGCCCTGCCGGCGCAATCTCCCGGCTCATGGCAAAGAGGTCGATCCCTCTTTCCCGCAACCGGTCGAAAACCGGCCGGTCTCGAAACACGGCGTTCTGCCGGCCGATGGCCTGGATCACGCCTTGGTATACCGCCCGGGCGATGAGCTCCCCCATGCGCGTATGGCCGCCGCTTGCGTCAATGGGCACACCCGCGCCCTGGACCACAATGATGTTGTCTGTGCCCGTTCCCGTTGCCGGGTTGGCGAGCGGCGTGGCGCTGGAGCGGATATCAAGATCGGCCAAGGCCGCGCTCTTGGCCTCGGTGGCGGTGATCACGGCCCGGCTCATGGCCCGCGGGGAAAGACGGGCATTGGAGAGCAGCAGGATGTTGATCGTGCCTGGATCCCCGCCCTTCCTACCAGCCCGTCGAAAAAGCCCTCCCTGGCTTTTCCGGCCACGGTTGGCCAAAGCGCGAGCTTCGGCCAACCTCACGAATTCCTTGGCTCTTTCAGAGCCGCGGAATTCAGCGGCACGTCCCTGTGCCGCACACAGCCCGTTTTTCAACGGGCTGCTACGCGTGGCCTCTGGCTCGTAGTACCGCCCCTCGTCGCTTCCCATGCGCAGGGCGTTGGAGGAGACACCGGCAGTGATCAGGGCGTAGACCTCGAGGTCACGAAAGCCCTCCTTGACCACGGCCAGGTTGGCCATGTCGGCGCCGGTGAAGAGCAAGGCCGTGTTCTCGGCGTCAAGACCAAGGACCCGGAGGGTACGCGAACGCAAACCCTCCAGGCCTTCGGCGTGCCCCAACCCCCAAGAGGGAGGCGGAAAGAAATGATTGCCCGCCACCTGCACGCCATGCCGCTCGCCCTCCAAGGTTGAGAGCACGCGCATGGGGCGGGTAAAACGCACGAGCAGGGTCTTGTTGCGGAAGTCGCGGATATCGCTTTCCACGATCTGGGCGTCCTTCACGTAGGGCAGGCCGATCCGTACCGGCCGGGAGGCGACAACCTGTTCCGGCAGCACCAGGTTGTCAGGATCGGCGAACGCTTGTGGAAAGAGGCCGGCGGACAACCAGGCCACGAAAAGACCAACATGGCTCGCGGCCCGGCAGGTGAGCTCACAGGGAAAGAACAAAATGCGGTTGCGGCGCACCGCCTCCACCTCGTCCCAGCCCGGCGAACGCAGGAGGTCGAGAAGAGCTTTGTCGCCGCCGCAACCGTACACCACCTGGGGATCGAACCGGCGCCATTCCTCCTGGGACACCGCGACCACCCCGCCCTTTTTGCCCCAGACAGGGGGCGTCCCTCCGGCGGCCCGGATGAAGTCGTTTTGGAACGAATCGTCCCCTGGCGCCATCAACCGTCGCCGGCCCATGATCCGCATGACCCGCGGCCGCTTTTCTGGCGGGACGCGCTCCACCTTGCGGGCGATGAGATCGAGCAGCCGCTCTTCGGCCGCCGCCACCCGCTCCGCCTCGGCCCGGCGGTCAAAGATCCGCCCCAGAAGACGGATAGCGGCCAGGGCCCCGGCTATGGAGTCCGGCGCCAGCTCCACCAGTTGTCCCTGGCCGGCAAGCGCGGCCTGCACACGCATTCGTTGGCGCGGCGCATAAAACACCATATCAGGCGCAAGCGCGGCCACCCGCTCGATATCAGGGGCGAAGAATCCGCCCACCCGTTCCAGCCCGGCGAAACCCGCCGGCGTCCGCACATGAAAGGTGATCCCGGCCAGCGCCTCGCCCGCTCCGATCCGCAGGATGATCTCACTGATGGCGGGCGACAGGCTCACCACCCTGGCCGGCGGCCGGACGACTTCCTGCCTCACGCCGGCCGCATCGGTAAAAACCACCGGATAATTCGGCTGGCCCGCGGCCCGCAAGGACAGGGGAACAAAGAGCAAAAACGCCAGCACCACGGCCAGCAACCGGACAACGGTTCTGCTGTGTCGTCGCGTCATTTTCTCCATCCCATAGCAGTCTTTTAACAGTCCGTCGAAAAAGTCATCCTGATTTTTCGATCACGGTTGGCCAAAACAAAATTTCAGCCAACCTCACGAATTCCTTGGCTCTTTTTCGGATATTCTAGAGGCGCGGCCCGGTTCGGTCCGCGCCCCTGGAGCCTTCGGCACGTCGGCCGGCTGGGGAAACACAAAAAAAGCCGGCGGAATTCGGCGGCACCTCCCTGTGCCGCACACAGGCCGTTTTTCAACGGGCTGTTAAAAACGGGTCGCGGCGCATGATGGTCTCGTTTTTACGTGGCCATCATCATTGGCTCATTCCGGCACGTACACCACAGTGCCATCCTCCAAACGGTAGGCGGTGCCGAGCCGCTCCCCCCGCCCCTTGGTCTTTTCCTTGCTCACCCGCCGCGCCTCGATTTTCCGTCCCTTTTTGCTGATGATTTCCAGCCGCCCGTTGGCGTCCTTTTTCACAATGGTCAGCTCAGCGGCAGGATCGAACAACTCCTGCAAACGGTAGGAGCTGAGCAGGGCCAAAAACAGGCCAACAATGAACACCAAGCCAAGATCAAAGAGATTGGCGACGCCAGCCAGGGGGTCGTTGTCCGCCAGGTCGGGGCCGCGATCCTGACGCCGGCCAAGAAAACGGAGCCCGCTCCCGGCGCGGAGGAGTGGTCTTGCGGCCTTCATGCCCGCCTCCCCTGCCGCTGGGCCTCGATCTCAGAGATCAGCTCGATATGCTGCACGTCTTCTTCGATCCAGCGCCGCTGCACGGTGAACATGCAGTAGGCGGCCATGCCCACGGCCATGCCCACCACCGTGGTGGTGAACGCCACCACCAGATCGCCGGCAAGCTGGGACAGGTCTCCCTGCCCCAGAGAGGCCAGACCGGCGCCCATTGGGATGAGGGTGCCGATGAGCCCAAGGCCGGGTCCCACGCGGATCGCCATTTTGAGGGGATCGAGGGAGCGCCAGAACTGGCGCTCCGTTGTGCGCACCAGATTGACCACGGCTACCTCATCCTGCGCCCCGATCTCCAGCAGCCGGCGACGGAAGGAACGCACGGCGCGGGAAACAGGCAGCCCATCCTCGCCCGCCGCGAGCCGCTGGACGAGATCCATCGGCGGCCGGGCCAACTTGCGCCGTTCAAGCCACAGGGAAAAAAACTCGCCCAACCGCACGACCGTCCACACGGCAAGGGCGGCGAGCGCGGCCAGCACCGGGGCGAAGAGGCTCGATGAAACAAGAAAGACAAAGCTCTGCAACAGGGCCAAAATCTGCATCAGATTCCCCTCCGTCGCTCTCGCGCCACGCCAAGGGCAAAGGCGCAGCCCGCGGCCAGCGCCAGCGCCAGCCGGGCGTCGTCTTGCAAAACGCCAACCGGCGCGCGGCGAAGCGCCAGCCGGTACACTTCATCCACCTGGTCGAAATACGGGGCCACGAGCACGGTGAGGCAGAAATAGGCGGCCACAAAGATCATGGCCCGGCCCTGGAAGATGAGCGGATCAACGCCCAGGTTCGGGCTTGCGGCCACAACCATGCCCGCAGCCAGCCCGAGGGCCAGAAACCCGGCAAGGAGCAAGAGGGCCGTGCTCCACCCCTTGTCCGGGAACAGGGTCTGGAGCAACGCGAGGGAAAAGAGGACCACGGTGAAGCAGAGCGGGCACGGCAGGGCCAAGAGGAGCCAGGAACGGGAAGGCGCGCCGCGCTTGCCATCCGGCCGGCTGAGCAGGCTTGCGCCCGACCAAAACAAAAGGCCGGCCAGCACGAGGTGCAAGAGCATGCCGGTCTGGAGAAAACGCTGCACCGCATCGAGATGACGCAACAGGTCAACCTGGACGACAAGCCAGTAACACAAGGCAAAGAGGGCCCCATACGCCGCCACATACACGGGCGGAAAGAGCAGCCAGCGGCGGGAACGGCCCGTGGAAGGGACCAGGCCGGAAGGCAGCGCCCCGCCAGCCCGGCCGGTCATGCCGCCGGCCATGCCGACACCGCTTTTCACGGCAAAAATCCCCAGGGAAAAGAACAGTCCCAGAAGCAGGCTCTTGAGCTCCATCTCCTCACTCCATCGTCCCGGCTCAGTAGGTGTAGCGATAGGAGAGGAAAAAGGAGCGGCCAGGTTTGGGATAGCCTTTCTTCTCGTAATAATCGCGGTTGAAGAGGTTGTCCGCCGCCAGGACAAACCGGTGACGCTCGCCCATGTTCCACCCCACCACCAGATCGGCCACGGTGAAGGATGGATAGGTGATCTCCGGCCAACCGGCCGCGGTCCAATCGGTATCCTTCATCCAACCCACGGTGCGGAAGTTGAGCTTGCCGTCGAACCGGCCGTCGTCGTACCGCACGCCGTAGTTCACCGTGTACTTGGCCACGTTGTGGATGTCGCTCCACACGCCGGCGGTCTTCTCTTCCTCCGCCTTGACCATACTCGTGCCGTTGACAAAGAGCGTCAACTCCTGGTCCCAGCCGAGAGGCGCGCCGAGGTCAAGGGAGGCGCTGTACTCCACCCCTTGCATCTCGGCGCCAAGACTGTTCTGAAAGGTCTTGACCGCGCCGGAGACCACGGTGGTGATCTTGTCGTCCACCGTGGTGGCGAACCAGGTAAGGTCAAGGGAAAGGCCAAGCTCAGGCCTGTCGAGACCGATGCCCGCGTCCCAGGTGATGGAGGTCTCAGGATCGAGGTTTGGGTTGCCCTTGGTGGTGTTGCCCCAGGCGTTGACCCAGAAGCCGGCGAGCTGGGCGGCCGACGGCGGCACAAAGGCTCGGCCGACCGTAGCGTGCAAGCGCACGCCGTTGCCCAAAAGGTACGCAAGACCGGCCCGGGGGCTGAAGGTGGCAAAGGTCTCGCTCTTGGGAACAAAGGTGGGGTTGGAGAGGGTAAAGTAGGGCGTAGGCCGGGTCTCGACTTCGAAGCGGTCGTACCGGCCGCCCGCCGTGGCGGTGAGACGGCCGGCCAGCAGGGACCACACCGTTTCCAGATATCCGGCCCAGTTGGTGCGGCTCTCGTCCGGCGACCAGGGGGCCTTGCGGCTGCCGTTCGGGTTGTAGCTCCGGCTTTCCTTGACGATGTACTGGTAATCGATGCCAGCGATGATCTTGTGCGGCCCCAGGGCGTAGGCGTCCGTAAACTGCGCCCCCACCCAGTTGTTCTCCGAATCAAAGCTGCGGTACGGTGTCACCTGCGCAACCGCTGGCCACCAGCCAGTATAGTCCTTGGTGTACTCGGCCAACTCCTGGGCGCGGTACACGGTGAACGCCGGCGCGTGACCAGCCATTTTTGGCGCGGCAATGCGCAGGTCAATCCCGTAGCGGTCGATATCCTTGGAGCCGGTCATGCTCGATCCGTAAGCGATATCGCCGGGTGTCTCGATCCCCCGTCCCTGGTAGAGATCGCCGCGCCATTCTGCCCGCCAGCCGCCGGCCAGCCGGCCGGCCAGACGCAGGCTGCCGTTGCGGATCTCGTACGAGGTGTGGGGCCGGGTCTGGCCGTTGCCCATGTCGTAGTCATCGGCCTGCTCGAAACGCAGCGCGGTGAGATCAAAATCGAAGCGGTCGGTGAGGTCGCCGCCGATCGTTGCCCGCTGCTGGTTGCCCCCAAAGGAGCCAAAGCCGGCCGCCACCTCTCCGGCCAACGGCCCGGCGCTCTTTCTCGTGATCACGTTGACCACTCCGCCCATCGCCTCTGCGCCGTAGAGCGAGGAGGCCGGCCCCTTGAGCACCTCAATCCTCTCGATGTCCGGAGTAAGGATGGTGGCGAGGTTGGTGGCGCCGGCCGGCCGACCGTTGACGAGCACAAGGGAATGCTTGGTGATGCCGGAAAACTCGGGCCGGAAACCGCGGATGCCAATACCGGCGAGCGCGCCGGGATACTCGATCACGTTCACCGAGTTATGCTTCTTGAGCTGTTCGGTCAGGGTCGCGCCGGTGGTGAGCTCGATATCCGCCGCCTCCACCACCTCGACTCGGGCGGGAACGCGCTTGTGCTCTTCCGCGGAGCGGGTGGCGGTGACCACCACCTCCTCCAAGGCGGCGGCTGGTTGCTGCGCCGCGGCAGGACAGGGAGATGACAACGCGCCGCTGCCGCCAACGGCGGCCAGGCCGGCCAGGGCCAGCAGTTTGTGCAACCTGGATATACGCATGGAATCCTCCTCTCGGCTTGTTGGGTCGGGGAAGCCCGGCGCGAGAGGGGAAAGAAAAACGACAGGAAGGGGCGCGCGCCAACGCGAAGAGAGCGCCGCCAGCCAAAGCGCCCATGCTCGGCAAAGGCGCCCTGGACCGGCGGGACGGGGAGGAACGCCACGCAAAGAAAAAAGGGCCCGGCATCGCTTGACACCGGGCCCTGGCAATGGCGCTTCAACCGCCAGCAGGCCTGATCCGCGAAGCCCTGGTCGTTGTCTTTCCCCCAGGCCGGTCTCCCGGCTCGTGGATCTTCCTACTCGCCGCGCCTTCCCGCCCGCCAAACACGGGCAGTGGCTTTAAGCGGCTTTCGTCCCCACTCACGGTTGCGGGCCAGCGCCGGATTTGCACCGGACTTCCCGATTATCCCCAGCGGGTTCTCTGTTTTTCCGCCAGGGCACCTGGGGTGCGTCTCCAAATTGTAAATTGTTTGATTCCAACCGCGCGAGCTGTCCATTTTTTCCAGCTCGGCGGCATAGGCAGGACTATACCAGGGCGGCCGGCCATGTCAAGCCCTTGTGGAAGCCCATGCCGGAGGCTTTTCTCCCACCCTTTTTTCCGGTAGGATAGGCGGCTATGGAAAACTTCCTCGCTACCCTGGCCTATCTTGTCATCGGCGTGATCCTCGCCCGCCTGCCCAGTTTCCCCAAGGATGGAGCGGCGACCCTCAACGCCTATGTGATCCACGTGGCCCTGCCGGCCCTCATCCTCCGCGAGGTGCCCAAGCTGCGCCTGGCAACCGACCTGCTGCTGCCCGCCATCATTCCTTGGGTGCTGCTCGCCGTCTGCGCTGTGACCGTGCTCGGCGCGGCCCGTTTCTGGCGCTGGGATGGCGAGATCACCGGCGCCTTGCTGCTCCTCGCCTGCATGGGCAACACCGCCTTTTTGGGCATTCCAGTGACCGAGGCCTTTTTTGGCCGCGCGGCTGTGCCTTATGCCGTCATCTACGACCAGCTCGGCTCTTTTCTCGCCCTGTCTACCTTTGGCGCCTTGGTGGTGGCCGTGTACGGGCCACCGCCCGCCGCGCCCCAGGACACCGACGCCCCAGCCCCACACCTCTCTAGCAGTCCGTCGAAAAAGTCATCCCCGCCCGTTTCCCAACGGGCCGCTAGGCCGCGACCAACAGAGATCCTGCTGCGGATCATTCGTTTTCCACCGTTCATCGCCCTTCTTCTGGCGGCCAGCCTGCTTCGCGCCTGGTCTTTGCCGCCAGTGGCGGACGCGATCGTCGCAGCGTTGGCCGGAACCCTGGTGCCTGTGGTCATGATCGCCGTGGGGATGCAACTGCGGCCTCGGCTCGCGCCAGAAACCCTTTTGCCCTTTGCCGTGGGCCTTGGCATCAAGCTGCTCCTTTCGCCAGCCTTGGCCCTGGCCGCGATCTTCCTGCTCGGCCGCCACGATCTCGCCGCCCAGGTTTCCGTGCTCGAGGCCGGCATGCCGCCCATGGTTTCAGCCGGGGCCGTGGCGGCGGCCGCTGGCATGGCGCCCAGGCTCGTGGCCGCCTTGGTGGGCCTGGGGATCCTGGCGTCGTTTGTCACGTTGCCCCTCCTCCGCCACATCCTCCTCTCCTTGCTTGCCTGACAGTCCGTGGAAAAAATCATCCCTGACTTTTCCAGCCACGGTTGGCCAAAACACGTTTCGGCCAAGCTCACGAATTCCTTGGCTCCTTTTGGGATATTCTCTGGGCACGGCCCGGTTCGGTCCACTCTCCCCGGTGGCGGCAAGCGCGGCAGGCTTGGCGCGGCCGGATCGCGCCCCTCAGGCAATCCAAACGAAAAAATCCGTATCCTCCCCGTTCTCTTTTGCTATAATAATTGGTCTCAACAGGATGCCGACGCGAACGCGCGTTTGTGTCATAGCAAAAAAAACCTTCAAATCCGGCATGATGTCTTCTCTCTATATGCTCTAACAAAAAACCCTATTAACCATGAAACGACAACTTACCTTACGCCAGCGTATGAGCATTCCCCTTCTCGCGGTTCTCATATGCCTTGTCGTTGTGGGTATTTTTGCCTATCATAATTTTGCCGTTCTCGGAGAGGCGGTGGAGATCCTGAGCCGCCAATCCGTACAAACCTTGAGTGAACAAACCGCGCTCGCCAACAGTATCTCCCAGCTTCAACGGACTGTTTCCGCCTTTTTCCGGGAGCCAGACGAACAGCGTTTTACTGCGGCGAGCCGGGCCATTGAGAACCTTCGGCGGCATCTGGGCAAAGATCGGGACAACAGGCCGGCCGCTCAGGCCCTTGACCGATTAAACCAACTCTTGTCAGCGGCCAAGACCCGTTTCGCCAACCTCAAAACCCAGGCCGCCGCCTTCACCACGGCCCAGGACGAGTTGCACCGTCAGTTGGCCAACATGGATCAAGAGACCGCCAGCACGGTCATGCGGCTCATGAACCAGGCGAGCAACGACATCTGGAATCCCCAAGAAGAGCAACAAGAAAAGCTCGATAAGGCGTTTGACGCGGTGGCGGCGACCTTGCCCAAGGGGGAGGTCCTGTATGCCCTTGAGGATTTTTGGGATGTGTGGGCCGGCTATACGGCCGTCTATCTCAAACTGCAACAAGACGCCACCTTGGCCCTCCAGCAAACCATGGACTCCCTCTACCGCTTCCAACAGGAAGAAATCGCTGCCAACAAAGAGCTGATGGAGAGCATCCGCGCCGCGACCCGGGCCAAGATCCGCCGCGCCCGCACCCTGGTGGTCCTGGTCAGCGCTGCGGCCATCGTCGCCGGCGTGGTGTTGTGGCTGCTCGCCGGCTCCCTTCTGGCCAAGCTCATGCGCCGCATCACCGGCGGCATCGCCCACGCCTTTCAAGAAGTTACGCAGGCCGCCTCTAGCCTTACCGAGGCGAGCCAGGCCCTGGCCAGTAACTCCTCTTCCCAGGCGGCGGCTATCGAGGAAGTGACAGCCGCTTTGGAAGAGATCAGCGCCAAGGTCAAACAAAGCGCGGACAGCGCTGGCCAGGCCGACAGCCTGATGCGGGATACGCAAGCGGCGGTCCAGGGCGGCGCCGAGTCCATCGCCCGTCTTACGCGCTCGATGGACGCGATCAAAGCGGCCAACGAGGAGACCTTTAAGATCATTGGCACCATCGACCAGATCGCCTTTCAGACCAATCTCCTGGCCTTGAACGCCGCAGTGGAGGCCGCCCGCGCCGGTGAGGCGGGGGCGGGCTTTGCCGTGGTGGCAGAAGAGGTGCGCAACCTGGCCGGCCGCTCTGCGGAAGCGGCGCAAGAGACCAATCAGCTCATCGAGGGAGCGAACAGCAGGGTGCACGACGGCGGCACCATTGTCGCCGAAACGCGCCAGTCGTACGACGCCCTTTCGGCCGCCAGTCAAAAGGTCAGCCAAATGGTGAGCGAGATCGCGGTCACCGCCAGCGAGCAGGCCGAAGGCATCCACGCGATCAAAAGCGAGATCGCCTCGGTGGACACGCTCGCGCAAGCCAATGCTGCTGGCTCGGAAGAGCTGGCGGCCGCGGCGGAAACCTTGCAAGAACAGGCGCGGCTGCTGGAAGGGTACGTCAACGAGCTTCTCATGCTTTCCGGCGAAGAGATGCCGCCCCCCGCTTCAGGGCCGACCTCTTCCCCGAATTCCTCCACGACCGAGCCGTCATCCCCCACCCATCCTGCTCTCTTGCCAGGGGGGGGCACGTAGGGCCCGGCTGCGCCCGCATCCACCGCATCTGCGGCCCGCTTTCGTTCGTCATCAACGTTTCATTTCATAACAACACAATCATCATACATTAAGGAGGCTTTCGTGAAACGGAGCATCATGTTCCTCGTGGCCAGCGTCGCCCTTATCGCCGCCGGCCAAGCCAGGGCGAGCGAGCCCGACCTTTTTGTCGCCAAGTGTGGCGCCTGCCACAAGCGTGGAGGCCAGGCGCCGGCAATCAATCCGGCGGACAAGGCGGGCCGGGTATGGGGCAAGTACTTCCGCCGCGGCCGGCACCCGGTGGACCTCTCGTCCTCCATCTCAGAGGACGAACTAGCGACCATTATCCAGTACCTTAAAGACCACGCCGCAGACAGCGACCAACCGGCGGCGGCTGTGATTCCCAAGTAATACCCGCGAGAGCAAGAAAGGAGGGTTGTAATAATGAAGAAGATCTATCTGACCGTGGGGATCATGCTGGCCTGCGCCTCCCCCGCCCTGGCCGGCAAAACCGTCACCATACCGGCCGAGGATTACCGGGCGATCCTGCAACGGCTCGACGCCCTGCAAAAACGGGTGGAGGAGTTGGAGCGGCGACAGCCGGCCCCCGCCCTGACGGAGCGGAAGATCCGGCAGGACATCGATGAGATCTACGACACGCTCGACCAGGTGGAGACCAAGGCCCTGCAAGACCGCATCAACCTGGGGGCGGAGCTGCGGACCCGGGTGGACAACTTCAAGGCCAAGGACCGTTTGTTCTTCAGCAATGGCCAGGTCCAGACACAGGAAAGCAACGACAATAGCTGGTCCAACCGCTTCCGTCTCAACCTCAGCGCCAACATCCGCAAAAACCTCAAGTTCACCGGCCGGTTTACAGTGTACAAGAATTTCGCCGACTCCGACGTTTCGGCCACCGGCATCAGTAGCGACGCCAACCGGGCCCACATCCCCGACGACACCACCCTCAAGCTCGACCGGGCCTATGTGGACTGGATTCCAGAGGGGCTGCCCGTGCCGCTGGCCATCACCTTTGGCCGGCACCCCTCTTCTGAAGGCCCTCCCTTGGAGTACAAGGAAAACCGGAAACGGCAGTCCACCTATCCTGGCCTATTGTTCGACGGCGAGGCCGACGGCATCGTGGCCACTGTTGGCCTGGAGCGCTATCTAGGTTGGCCAAACGCCGGGATCCGCCTCGCCTGGGGCAAAGCCTACCAGGATGACGACGACGTAAGCCCCTTTCTCGACAATCCGGGCGGCATTGACGACACCAATGTCTATGCCCTGTTCTTTGAAACCACGGTGCCGGGAATCGACAACAGCCTGCTGGTGCTCAGCGCCCTGCGCGCCGAAGACCTGGCCGCCGACTTCACCAAGGCCAACATCGGCTTTGCCACGGCGGCCAACATCGGCGACATGGATCTCTACGGCATCCACTTTCAGGCCGACAACGTGGGCGACAGCGGGCTCGATCTCTTCTTTTCCGCTGGCCTCAACCGCTCCCATCCCAACGGCCAGACCATCGCCGATCCCACTGGCAATCTCTACGGTCTGCTGAACAACGACGGAGTGAGCAGCCATACCGGCTGGGCGGTGTACACCGGTTTGCGCTACACCATTGCCTCGGCCCGGTTCAACAATCCCAAAATCGGCTTTGAGTACAACCACGGCAGCGATTACTGGTTCTCCTTCACCCAGGGGAGCACCGAGCTGTACAACAAGCTGGCCGTCCGGGGAGATGTCTTTGATTTCTACTACATCCAGCCGTTCAACCGGAACCTCTACGCCCGCATCGGGTATACCTATGTGGATTACGGCGCGCCGTTGAGCGGTTTTCATATCGGCGACCTCACCGGCATGGGCGCGGCCATCGGCACCTTGAGCAACGCGTACCTGCTCCTGGACTGCCGCTTCTAGCAGTCCGGCGAAAAAGCCGTCCTGGCTTTTTCGACCACGGTTGGCCAAAACGAAAGCTTCGGCCAACCTCACGAGTGATGGCCGCGTAAAAACTCCTCAACCACAAACGATGGGGGCAGGGCTGGCGGGAACGTCAGCTTCCTGCCCTCAATGTTTTCGTCCCACAAACCACGCGCTCTCCTCCAGACAGACGATGCGGCCGGCCGGCAAAGCAGCGGCGGATCCAGAGCGGATCTGTTCCACGAGGGCGCATTTCTCCGCGCCAGCGACAAGAAACATGACCCACCGGCTGGCGGCCACCGCCGTCAAGGTCAGGGTGATGCGCTCCACAGCCGGCCGGCCAACTGGCTCCGGTTCGGCCACCACCAGGCGGTCTCGGCGCTCTACGGCCGGCCGGCCGGGAAAGAGCGACAAGGTGTGACCGTCCGGGCCCATGCCAAGAAGCACGCAGTCAAAGAGCAGGCCGTTGTGGTCGCGCCAACCGCGCACCATTGCTTCGTACCGCGCGGCGCAGGCCTCGGGGTCATGCCCCGCGACTGGAATGGGAAAACGGTGACAAGAGGGGATCTGCAAAGGGTCGAGCAAGGTGGCGGCCGCCAACCGGTAGTTACTGGCCGGATCAGAGCGGGGCACGAACCGCTCGTCGCCCCAAAAGAACCGGACCCGCGGCCAGGCGATCTGAGTGGCGAACGGCGCTGCGGCGAGCAGGCGGTACAGCCGCTCCGGGGTGGAGCCACCGGCCAGTACCAGACGAAACGGCGCCCTCTTTTTTGCGGCGTGCGCGCCGATCAACGCGGTGAGCCGTTCGGCCGCCGCCTGGCTCGCCTCTTCGAGAGACGGAAAAAAATGGTATGTCGCCTTGCCGGTGGAAGGCATGTTGTCTCAATCGGTCGCCAGGAGCCCCTCGATCCACGGCCGGGCGGCCTCGGGACCCCAAGAGCCGGCCGGATAACAGTGTAGCCTCTTGGCCCGGTCGCCGCACTCTTCACAGGCGGTCAAGATGGGATCGAGAAAGGCCCAAGACGTCTCGATGCCGTCCCGCCGCCAAAAGAGCATGTGATCACCGTGCAAACAGTCGAGCAGGACCCTGGCGTAGGCGTCCAACCTGGTGCGATCCTGGTACTCGAACCGCATGGCCACCGGCTGCGTGCACACCGCCGGGCCAGGACGTTTCGCTTGAAAGGTGAGGCGGATCTCTTCTTGCGGCGCGATACCCAACACCAGCCGGTTGGCCGCGATCCGGCCGCCGATCAGGCAGCGGAACATCGAGTGCGGCACCTCCTTGAACTGAACGACCACCCTGGTGATCTTGGCAGGCAGGCGCTTGCCTGAGATGAGATAAAAGGGCACCCCGCGCCAACGCCAATTGTCGATGAACAGGCGCATGGCGGCAAAGGTGGGGGTGAGGGAGGTGGGCGCCACGCCGGGCTCCTGCCGGTAGCCGGCCACTTGCCGGCCGGCCATCGTGCCGGGACCGTACTGGCCGAGCACCAGGTTCGCGGCCGGGTCGTTCTCGGCAAAGGGCTTGAGCGACCGGAAGACCTTGACCTTTTCGTCCTGCACCCAGTCAGCGGCAAAGAGCGACGGCGGCTCCATCGCGCTCAAAGCAAGGAGCTGCATCAGATGGTTCTGGAACATGTCGCGGATCACGCCAGCGCTTTCGTAGTAGCCGGCCCGGTGCTCCACCCCCAACTCTTCGGCCGCCAGGATCCCTACGTAGTCGATATAGCTCCGGTTCCACACCGGCTCAAAGATCGTATTGGCAAAACGGAAGACGAGAATGTTCTGCACTGTCTCCTTGGCCAGATAATGATCGATGCGAAAGATCTGGCGTTCATCGAACCACTGGTGGAGCGCATCCTCCAATTCCTGCGCGCTGGAGAGGTCCACGCCAAACGGCTTCTCCACCACGATGCGCGCCCACGCGCCGCCTGTTCCGGGCCGGTGCAGGCCGGCCAGGCCCAACCCGCGGGCCACGGCCTGGGTCACAGAAGGGGGCACGGCGAGATAGAAGAGATGGTTGCCGGCCACGCCGTGGTCTGCGGTCAGGCGGGCGAGGCGATCGGCGAGCGCCTGGAAGGACGGCGGATCATGGTAGTCGAACCGCTGATAGAAAAGCCTGGCCGCAAACCGTGGCCAGCCGGGCGCATCGCCCAACTCCTCGGCGATCCGGCGGCGGAACCCTTCGTCGGAAAGGGAGGTGCGGCCAGCTCCCAACAGGACGACCGGCTCGGTCAGAGCGCCGCATTGGTGGAGCTGCAAAAGGGCGGGGAGAAGTTTCCGCCGGGCGAGATCGCCGGAAGCGCCGAAGATCACCACAGCGCACGGCTCTGCCGGTTCAATGTCAATGCGGCAAGTCGTTGGGGAAGACAGAGGCTCCATGCCAGAACCTTACAGCGTGCGGTGGAAAAACATTCCAGGCCTTTCTTTTGGTCCATGCGGCGGGCCGGAGCCGGCTCCTGACCAGCGTATCATGAACGGCGCGCCTTGCTCTTGACCGGATGGCCGCCAAACTCCCGGCGAAGGGCGGCCAACACCCGGTTGCCGAATCCGTCTGGCAGGCGGGACTGGAAACGGGCGAACAGGGCGGCGCTGATCACCGGCAGAGGAACGCCAAGTTCCACCCCCTGTTGCACGGTCCATCGTCCTTCACCCGAGTCGTCCACCCACCCTGTGAGATCGTCCAGGCGCGGGCTCTTTGCAAAGGCGATCTCCAGGAGCTCCAGCAGCCAGGATCGGATGACGCTCCCCTGGTTCCACAGGTGGGCGAGACGGGCGAAATCGAGCTGCTGGCCATAGGGCGAGGCCTCGAGCAAGGCGAATCCCTCGCCATAGGCCTGCATCATGCCGTACTCAATGCCGTTGTGCACCATCTTGACGAAATGGCCGGCTCCCACAGGGCCGCAGTAAAGAAATCCGCCGGGCGGCGCGAGAGCGGCGAAGACCGGTTGCAGTTCCTCTACGAGTTCCTCTTCCCCCCCGATCATCAAGCAATAACCGATCTTACGGCCCCAGACCCCGCCGCTGACGCCCACGTCAAGGTAATGAATACCGTGCCGGGCCAACAAATCGGCCCGCCGCAGGTCATCGGTGTACAGGGTGTTGCCGCCGTCAACGACGATATCGCCCAATTGCAGCCGGCCGGCCAACTCGCCGATCATCTGTTCGGTGGGCTCGCCTGCGGGCAACATGAGCCACACCACCCGCGGCGGAGCGAGATTGGCGACCACCTCGTCGAGGGAAAAAGCGCCGATGGCGCCGGCTGCGGCCGCCTCCTCCACCTTGGCCGGGGTGCGGTTGTGCGCCACCACCTCGATCCCGCCGGCGAGCAGGCGCTTTGTCATGTTCATACCCATCCGGCCAAGACCAATCATCGCAAGACGCTGCATAGAACCTCCTTTGCACAGGTCCAAAAAAACGGCCAGTTTCTCGCAGTCCGTCGGGAAAGCCATTCCAGGCTTTTCGGCGGCACCTCCTTGTGCCGCGCACAGCCCGTTTGGCAACGGGTTGCTATGCCAGCCTACACCTTCCCGCCTTGCCAAGTCAACGTAAAGGATTTATCGTCTTTCGGACATCGCGCTCTTGACCAGTCCATCGGAAAAGCCATCCCTGGTTTTTCGGCCAGCGGAATTCGGCGGCACCTCCCGGTGCCACACACAGCCCGTTTTGCAACGGGCGGCCAGCCAGAAGGAGGTCCAACGTCATGCAGGCGGCAGACAACGTCTTTCTCCCCGGTAAAAACCATCATCCAACCGCGGCAGCGCTGGCAAGACGCCTGGTTCTCTTCTCTTTCGCCTTGCTGCTGGCGCTAACGCTCTCAGGCTGCGGCTACAACACGATCCAAAAGAACGACGAAGCGGTCATCGCCGCCTGGGCCGACGTGGAGGCCGCCTACCAACGACGGGCGGACCTGATCCCCGGCCTGGTGGAAGCGGTCAAGGCCTATGCCAAACACGAAAAAGAGACCCTGCAAGCGGTGACCGAGGCGCGGGCCAAGCTCGGCCAGATCAAGCTCGGCCCCGAGATCCTCAACGATCCAGAAGCCATGCGCCGCTTTCAAACAGCACAGGCCGGGCTCTCCTCCGCCTTGTCCCGCCTGATGGTGGTCGCTGAGCGCTACCCAGAACTCAAGGCCAACCAGAACTTTCTCGACTTCCAGCACCAGCTCGAGGGCACGGAAAACCGGATAGCCGTGGCCCGCCGCCGCTACAACGAGGCGGTGCGCATCTTCAACACCTCGATCCGCACCTTTCCCAACAACCTCACCAACAAGTTCCTGCTCAAGCTGCCCCGGCGAGAGCCGTTCAAGGCCGATCCTGGGGCGGCCAAGGCGCCGACGATCAAATTCGACTAGGGTGTTGACGTGCCGAACACGCCCATCCGCCCGTTGTTGGGCATCTTCTTCTGGATCGCCGCCGCCGGTCTTGTCGGCGCCTGCTGGCCTTCTGTGGCCGGAGCGCGGGAAGTGCCCCCTTACCGGGGCTATGTGAACGACTACGCCGACATGCTCTCCCCTGCGGCGGAACAGCGGCTCGAACGGCTGCTTGCCGCGTTCGACCGGCGGGAATCGACCCAGATCGCCATCCTGACCATCGACACCCTGGCCGGCGATCCCATCGAAGATTTCAGCATCCGCACGGTGGAAAGCTGGAAGATCGGCCGCAAGGGCAAGGACAACGGCGTGCTCCTCTTGGTGGCCAAGAAGGAACGCCGGATACGGATCGAGGTGGGCTACGGGCTCGAAGGGGTGCTCACCGATCTGGCCGCCGGCCGGATCATCGATTATCTGCTCACCCCCGCCTTCCGGGCCGGGCTTTACGACGAAGGCGTTGAACGGGCGGTGGGAGCCATCATCGGCATCGTGCAGGGCCAATACACGGCCGACGATCTCCAGGCCGGGAAAAACGCGCCACGCCAGCCGGCAAAACAAGGCGGGGCCCTGGCAAGCTACCTGATCGTCTTTCTCTTTCTCCTTGCCTTCTTGGGCCGTATTTCCCGGCCACTGGGGGGCGTGGCCGGGATG
>WFOD01000110.1 GCA_015488275.1 Deltaproteobacteria bacterium | reverse complement strand
CCTCCAGGTTGAGGCCGTACCTGAGAATGGGCCGGGAAAAGGGCAGGGAATCGCCGGCCGCGACGTTGACCTCGGTGGGCGGCATGGGCCGCAGGTTGGTGGGCGAGTTGTAGAGTTCGGCGCGGGAGAAGAGGGCGACCTTGGGCAGGAGACGACTCCGGGCCGCGGCCTGGCGCAACTCGCCCTGCCGCACCCCGAGTTCGCTGGCCGCCACCCCCGGGGCCCGGGCCGCCGCGTCCAGCAGCTCGGTGATGTCGGGCGCGGCGGCCGCGGCGGCGGTGACGACGGTGGCGACGAGAAGGCAGCCGGCGATCAGGGTGGCGGCCAACATCGCCGTCCGGCTGACGTTTGTTGCGTGCTTTGCGCTCAATGCTTTCATTTTCATATTCCCATACGTCAATACCATGAAAGGCAAAAAAAGCCCGGTGGCGGTCGCACCGGGCCGCGGGTGTAACCGGAAAGGGCCGTTGGCCGGCAACTGGTCACGGAGTCTCCTGGGGTGTTTACCTAGAAAGCCTTGCCCCGTAAGCGGTTACGGGGTGCCTCAGATGCTAGGCACCGGCCGGCGTAGCGTACTCATTGCTACGTGAGCCGGCCGGTAACGCCGCAGATGGGTGCCCCGTGACCGCTTACGTTAGCCGTGGGCCAGGGCCTCCCGCAACCACGCCTCCACCTGGGCCGGGGTGGGCAGCCGGCCGCTGCACACCAGCCGGCCGTTGATGACCAGGGCCGGGGTCTGCATGACCCCGAAACGGCCGATCTCGTCCAGGTCGTGGACCTGGAAGACGTCCGCCGCCACCCCCATCCGGGCCATGATCTCGATCACCAGTTTCTGCAGGTTGTTGCACGACACGCACCCCGGTCCCAGGATGCGGATCTCCATCCCCGCCCGCCGCGCTTCCTTGCCGTGGCGCAGCCGTTCGATCTCGGCGTGGATGGCGTCGAGATAGGCGGCCGCCGCGCTCTCCGGCACGTAGTTCTGTTCCTTGACCGCGGCGAAGACCGCGGCCGCCGCGGCCTCGTCGTCGAGGCTTTCGTCGGCGAGCACCCGGTTGAGGGCCACGTCGAGGCCGATGAGGCCGACGGTGGCCTTGCCCACCTTGAGGGTGCGCTGCAGCGGCGCCTCTTCCGTCATCGCCCGCCTCCCAGCCAGGACTCGACCTCGGCCCGGCCCGGCACCTTGCCCACGCACTTGACCTCGCCGTCCACCACCACCGCCGGGGTGGAGAGGACGCCGAGCCTGGCCATGTCGGCGAAATCGGTCACCTTGTCGATCTCGACCTCGACGCCCAGGACCGCGGCCGCCTCCTCGACCACCTTGGCGGCCTTGTCACAGTTGGCGCAGCCGGGACCGCAGATCTGGATCTTCATGGGAGCCTCCTGTTTGGTTGGTTCAGATGATCATGTTGAAGAGATAGCCCACCATCAGGATGCCGCAGGCGACCACGGCGATGAACACCGCGATGAGCCGCGGCATGAGCACCTTGCGCAGGATGACCGTCTCGGGCAGCGACAGGGCGATGACGCTCATCATGAAGGCGAGCACCGTGCCCAGGGCCGCGCCCTTTTCGATCAGGGCGTGGATCACCGGCACGATGCCGGCGGCGTTGGCGTACATCGGCACCCCCAGGGCCACGGCGGCGGGCACCGACCACCAGGCCGCCTTGCCCATGATCGCGGCCATGGCGTTTTCGGGCACGTAACCGTGGATGCCGGCGCCCACCGCGATGCCGGCCACCATGTAGGGCCAGACCTTGGCGACGATGTCACGCACCGCCTCCAGGCCGCGGACCAGGCGGTCGTGCCAGGTGAGGCGCTCGTCCGGCGCCACGTCGCCGCTGGCGCGCATCTCGCGCACCCAGTCGACGATGTGCTTCTCCATGTCCAGCCGGCCGATGACCCAGCCGGCGACCATGGCCACCCCGAGGCCGAACCCCAGGTAGAGGGCGGCCACCTTCCAGCCCAACAGACCGTAGAGCAGCACCAGGGCGATCTCGTTGACCATGGGCGCGGCGATGAGAAAGGAAAAGGTCACGCCGAGCGGCACGCCGGCGGTGACGAAACCGATGAAGAGCGGCACCGCCGAGCAGGAACAGAATGGGGTGACGATGCCGAGGAGCGCGGCCAGGACGTTGCCCACCGACTCCCGGCGGCCGGCGAGGATTTTTCGGGTCTTTTCCGGGGTGAAGAAGCTGCGCACCACGCCGACGCCATAGACCACCAGGGTGAGGAGCATGAGCACCTTGGGGGTGTCGTAGAAGAAGAAGGCCAGGGCCTCGCCCAGGTGGCTTCCCGGCGCCAGGCCGAAAAGATCGAAGACCAGCCAGCGGGAAAAGGGCTGAAGCTGGCGGTAGAGGAGGAACCAGGCCGCAAGGCCGAGGCCGAGCCAGGCGAGGTCGCGGCGCAGCGACGTTTTTATCGTGGCCGCGTTCTTGGCGGCGGCCGTGGCGCAGGCGCAGGGCGCGGTGCCGTCAGTGTGCATGGGCAGGGGCTGTGATGGGGATTCGTGAGGCATGGTGGTTTTCATGGCGGACATGGTGATGGTTGGCTCAGGCCGACGGCGGCCGTTTCAGGTCGTTGCGGTCCACAGTGGCGGCGGCGGCCTTCATGGCAACGACGCTCGCGTCGTCCTCCAGCCATTGGCCGAGATGGCGGAGCATGGCCGCGGCGTAGGGATTGTCCGGATGGGCGGCGATCCGGTAGTTGACCCAGGCGCCGTCCCGCTCCGACTCCACCAGGCCGGCGTCCTCCAGCAGCCGCAGGTGCTTGGAGACCGT
>WFOD01000109.1 GCA_015488275.1 Deltaproteobacteria bacterium | reverse complement strand
GCCAAGGTAGAGCGTAAGACAGCAGGCGAAGTGGCGGTGATGGTCGTTGACGCAAGCGATAGTTATCCCGAAGCGCAGATCCTCGCCGGCCTGGGGCTTGGCGCGCCGGCAGCCCTTCTTGTCGCGGATCTCGCCTTTGCCGATTCACTGTGGGCCTTTCTACCACTTGCCGCAAGCCTGGGCGCTGCCTGCGGTCTTTTGGCCCGCTTCTGGCCTCCCCTCAAACGGCTTTTTTGCTTGCGCGGGCACATGGAGCGCCGGGTTTGGGATCAGGCCCTGCTCTCTTTCTACGACCGGGGACTGCATCGCACCCGCGACCAAACCGGAGTGCTCTTCTTTCTCTCCTTGTTCGAGCGCCGGATCCGCGTGCTGGCCGACAAGGGCATCTACGAAAAGATCGATCAGAATACCTTACAGGCCTTTGCCGACCGTATCGCCCTCGACGCCCGCCAGGGCCATGTCGCCGAGGGGCTGTGCCGGGAAATCGAGGCAATGGGCGAGATACTCGCCGAACACTTTCCCGTGCGGCCAGACGATATGAACGAGATCGCCGACGAGGTGATCGTCGGTTGAGGCGCGAACGACCAAGGGGATCGCAGATGGGGAACGATCGGCCACCAATAGCCCTGCTGGCCACCGACCTGGACGGCACCCTCATTCCTTACGAGGTGGACGCGCGCCAACTCCGGGCCCTGGAGCGTTTCCGGCAGCTCTTTGCCAGGCGAACTCCTGGCCAAGGCCGTCCGTGGCTTGCGTATGTCACGGGCCGGCATCTGGCCCTGGCCGAGGAAGGTATCCGCCAGTGGGGGCTCCCGCCGCCCGATCTGCTGGTGTGCGATGTAGGCACCGCCCTTTACCGTCGTTCGGCGGCCGGCTGGCGCCGGGATGCGGACTACGAGGCGCGGCTCGCCCATTCCTGGCCCGGTTCTCAGGCCGTGGCCGCTGTCCTCGATCCTCTGGCCGGTATCGAGCCCCAGGAGCCGGAGCGCCAGGGAACGCTCAAACGGAGCTACTATGTGCCCCTCGCAAACCGCGCCGCGCTCCTGGCGGCAGAAGAGGCCCTTGCCCGGGCCGGGATAACCGCCAAACTGGTCTTTAGCGTCGACCACCGCCGGAACATCGGCCTGCTCGACGTGCTGCCGCCGGCAGCGGCCAAGGATGCAGCGCTTTCGTTTCTGGCCGCGGAACAGAACGCGCCCATCGAGCAGGTCGTCTACGCCGGCGATTCTGGCAACGATATCGACGCTTTGATAAGCGGCTGCCGGGGCATCGTGGTGGGCAACGCCGACCAGCAACTCCGGCAGGAGCTTAACCGGCGCTCCCAGGCAAGCGGTCGCCTCTACTTCAGCCGATGGCCCTACACCGCTGGTGTGATGGAGGGGTGCGATTACTTCAAGATTGAAGGGCGGTGGGGGCGGGCCAGCCGTTTTTCCCCTGCTCCTCGGCCATGAGCCGTAGGAGATGGCGGAGTTGCGCCCGCTGTTTTGGCGCAAGATCGCCAAATTCGACCCGGCCGACGTAGCGGTCGCTCGCGCGGTCGCACTCCGGAGGCGGGAAGACGATTTTCCGGCACGGTATCCGCCGGATACAGAACAGGTCGTTGCCGAAAAAGATGTCGATATAGCCGCAGGGTGGTGGGCCCGAAGAGACAGGGTAGAAAGAGAGGCCCCCTTCGCTGATATCGATAATGGGTCCCAGGCCGGCGCAATGGGGGCGCCGAGAAAAGCCCTTGGCCGTCGGTCGCTCGCTTCTTCGACCTACTTCTCCGTTGGAGTCCCCCGGCATCTCCATTGCCCGTCCCGATCCCGCCAGTGGAAGATCAACAAGCATGGGCCGTGCTTCCTTGTCGTTGAGACGATCCCCACTAGCGGCACATCATCGCACCGCGCAGGGGGCCCCTCCCCTTTCCGCCCCACCCGTTAAGCATACTTCATGCCACGTAAGACATTCTTGCAAAAAAAGAGGTAGTCCGCCTGATATTATTCAATAAAAAAATGCAACGCCTTGTGGGGGCAAAACACGGTTCCAGGCAAAAAAAGTGGCAGATCCCCCACCCCCCCTTGAAAAAGGGCCATAAGCCGACTTTTCATAGCAGTCCGTCGAAAAAGCCGTCCCTGCTTTTTCGGCCACAGTTGATGAACTCGCAAAAAGAGCCGCGGAAGCCGGCGGCACGTCCTTGTGCCGCACACAGCCCGTTTTTCAACGGGCTGATAGACAAGACCAAAGAACATGGTATGATACGGCCAACGCAGCCCTGCTCCTGCTTCCGCCCTCCAAGCCGTCAGACAAGGCTCTCCGGTGGCATCTGGCCACCGGGCGCCCCATCTGAAGGGTTGCGACCTCGCCAGACGAAAGAGCCCCCGTGACCAGTCACCTCTGGTCCGGCGGCCGGCCGGCAAAGGATAGATGCTCATGGGAATCCTTGAACGTCAGTTTGTCATCTCCGAGGCGCGCAACTGTCCCATGTACCGGCAGGGAGACCGTTTTTCAGTGAGCGGCATCGCCTTTGTCCCCCCCAGCCGCAAACCCGCCTGTCTCTTGCTCGCCCGGTCGCTGAGCACCGCCTTGCTCGACGATCCCGACACCGCAGGCTCGTCGGCCACGACCCGGAGCTACAACTGCCCTGGCTGCACAGGACTCGTCAAGTTCTCCACCAGCGGATCGCGCCGTTTCCTCACCCCTCACATGCAGATGCTGGCCGCCGTGGACGCTCGCCGCAAACTCGAGCGCTTCGGCTCCCTGGTCGGTATTCTGGCCAAGTTTTCCTTCTTTCAGGCCCTCGACGACCAGAGCCTCAAAGATATCGTCGCCTGCGCCCAGATGCGCTCCTTTGCGCCAGGGAGCGTCATTTTGCGCCGTAGCCAACCAGGGCAGTATCTGTACATCGTCATCGCCGGCCAAGTGGTGTGCGAGAACGCCGAAGGGCAACCCATCGCCTACCTCGGTCCTGGCGAGCTCTTTGGCGAAATGAGTTTGCTCACCGGCAAGCCGGTGAGCGCCACGGTCAAGGCGGTGGAGGAGGTGAAGGCCCTTACTGTTGGCGCTGAGGAGCTCCGCGACATTCTGGCCCGCTATCCCGCCCTTCAGGCCGCCTTTATCCGTCTTCTGGTGCAGCGGCTGGCCGCCGCCAACCAAGCGGTGCCGCCCGCCGCCGGCATGACCGGCGACATCGGCGTGGTGAGCACCGCGGAGCTGTTGCAGATGTTCCACGAAAACTTAAAGAGCGGCACGATCACCTTCACCCTGCCCGACGGCGAGGCGCGTGTCTGCTTTGTCAGCGGCGAGGTGGTGGCGGCCCGCTATGGGGACGCAGAAGGCGTGGAGGCGTTCAACGCCTTGCTCAAGGCGCGTCAAGGCCGCTTTACCTTTACCGGCGAAGTGGATCTAGAGGTTCGGGGGTTGCCACCCATCGGCGGCTTCATGAAGCTGCTCATGGATGGCCTGCGGCTGCTCGACGAGGAAGAGGGGGGATAACAGCCTGTTGAAAAACGGGCTGTGTGCGGCACAGGGACGTGCCGCCGAATTC
>WFOD01000108.1 GCA_015488275.1 Deltaproteobacteria bacterium | reverse complement strand
GTGCGGGCGCGGCTGCGGGAGCCGGCGCGGGCGCAGCCGCTGGCGCGGGCGCGGCGGGCGCAGCCGCAGGACTCGGCACAGCGGCCGCTGCGGCAGGCGTCAGCACGGCGGCGGCGGTTGCGGCCGGCATCGCGGCCGTGGCGGGCGTGGCGGCGATCGCCGCCTCCACCGACGACACCACCACGGCCCACGCCCATACCCATTAATCTTCCCCCCCATCTCATAAAAGGGTGTGTGTAGAGCGCCGTCCGGAAAGGACGGCGTTTTGCTTTCGCCTCCAGTGAAAACGCCACTATGTCCGCAAGCGAAACCATTTTCGTCACCGGCGGCGCGGGCTTTATTGGCTCGGCCGTGGTCCGTCGCCTGGTGGCCGAGACCGCCTGCCAGGTGGTGAATATCGATAAGCTCACCTATGCCGGCTGTCTGGACAACCTCCTGCCCGTAGCCCAACACCCCCGCCACCACTTCATCCAGGCCGATATCTGCGATCAGCCGGCCATGCGCCGCCTCTTTCAGGAGCACCGCCCGCGGGCGGTCCTCCATCTGGCGGCCGAATCGCACGTCGATCGCTCCATCGATGGTCCGGCCGCCTTTATCCAAACCAACGTGGTGGGCACCGCCACCTTGCTGGAAACGGCCCGTGAGTACTGGCGCCAACTCCCCGAGGGGGAACAGCAATCCTTCCGCTTCCTGCACGTCTCCACCGACGAGGTGTTTGGCTCCTTGGGCCCGGAAGGCCACTTTACCGAAGAAACCCCCTACCGGCCCAACTCACCCTATTCCGCCTCCAAAGCCGCCTCCGACCACCTCGTCCGGGCCTGGCACCACACCTACGGCCTGCCCGTGCTCATCACCAACTGCTCCAACAACTACGGGCCGTACCAGTTTCCCGAAAAACTCATTCCGCTGATGATCGTCAACGCTTTGGCGGGCCGGCCGCTGCCCATCTACGGCCGGGGAGTAAACGTCCGCGACTGGCTGTACGTGGAGGATCATGTCACAGCCCTGCTCACCGTGCTCGAGCGCGGCCAGCCGGGCGAAACGTACAACATCGGCGGCCACAACGAAAAGACCAACCTCGAGGTGGTCACCCTTGTCTGCGCCATCCTTGATGAGCTGCAGCCCGCGGCGAACGGCCGTCCCTACGACCGGCTCATCACCTTTGTCGCCGACCGGCCGGGGCACGACCTGCGCTACGCCATCGACGCCTCTAAGATCGCCCGTGAACTCGGCTGGCGGCCGCAGGAGTCGTTCGCCAGTGGCCTGCGCAAGACCGTGCAGTGGTATCTGGACAACCGGTGGTGGTGGGAAAAACTCCTGCAGGAGCGGTACAGCGGCCAGCGTCTTGGCGTACTGGCCAGCAATGCGGGAGGGCTGCCGTGAGCCGGACAGGACAGACGAACGGCCAGCGCAAAGGGATCATTCTGGCCGGCGGCTCTGGCACGCGCCTCTATCCAATGACACTGGCGGTGTCCAAGCAGCTCATGCCGGTGTACGACAAACCGATGATCTACTATCCGCTCACCACCTTGATGCTGGCCGGCATCAGGGAGATCCTTTTGATCTCCACGCCCCACGATACGCCACTGTTCAAAAAGCTGCTTGGCGACGGCGGCCAGTGGGGCATCACCATCGAGTACGCCGTGCAGCCCGCGCCCGAAGGGTTGGCCCAGGCGTTTATCATTGGCGAGAAGTTCATCGCCGGCCGGCCGTGCGCCCTCATCCTCGGCGACAACATCTTTCACGGCCACGGCCTCTCCCGCCAGCTCCAGCGGATCGCGGCCAGCGAGGAAGGCGCTACGGTATTCGCCTACGCGGTCAAGGATCCGCAGCGCTACGGCGTAGTAGAGTTCAACGAGACCGGTCAAGCGGTCAGCCTGGAGGAAAAGCCGGCCCGGCCCCGCTCCCGCTTTGCGGTCACCGGGCTGTACTTCTACGACCAGCGGGTGGTGGAGGTGGCCAAGGGCATCCAGCCGTCGGCCCGGGGTGAATTGGAGATCACCGACGTCAACCGCACCTATCTCGCCTGGGGCGCGCTTCGGGTCGAGGTCATGGGACGCGGCATGGCGTGGCTCGATACCGGCACCCACGAATCGCTTCTTGAGGCGGCCTTGTACATCCAGACCCTGGAGCGGCGCCAAGCCCTCAAGATCGCCTGCCCAGAGGAAGTTGCCTGGCGGCTCGGCTGGATCGACAGCCAGCAGTTGGAGCGCCTGGCCGCGCCGCTGGCCAAAAACGGCTACGGCCAATATCTGCTTGAACTGCTCGCCCACACGCCATGAAGGTCATTCCCACTGATCTGCCAGGCGTGGTGCTCCTCGAACCCAAGGTGTTCGGCGATCACCGCGGCTTTTTTCTCGAAACCTTTCAGCAGGAACGTTACCGCCAGGCCGGTGTTGACCTGCCCTTTGTCCAGGACAACCACTCCCGTTCGCGGCGGGGGGTGCTGCGCGGCCTCCACTTCCAGCTCCGCCATCCCCAGGGCAAGCTGGTGCAGGTGATGCGCGGCGAGGTCTTTGACGTGGCCGTGGATATCCGCCGCGGCTCACCCACCTTTGGCCGCTGGTTCGGCGCTGTCCTCTCAGACGAAAACCATCGCCAGCTCTACATTCCCCCAGGGTTTGCCCACGGTTTCTGTGTGCTCTCCGAAGAGGTGGACTTCTTTTACAAGTGCACCGAGTACTATCATCCAGAAGATGAAGATGGCGTCTTTTGGCGGGATCCGGCCATTGGCATCGACTGGCCCATCGCCGAACCGCTCCTCTCCGAACGCGACGCAAGCCTGCCGCTGCTCGCCGACATGGTGCCCGAGCGGCTGCCGGTTTACGGGGCGGAGCCAACCGCAGCCCAGAAAGCCCCATGACCCCCGCGGGCAAAGAGCAGGCCGCTTCCACCATGCCGGTGGTGCTGGTCACCGGCGCAAAGGGGCAAGTGGGCCGGGAACTGGTGCGGCGCGGCGCGGCGCACGGCCTCACCGTGATTGGCCGCACCCGGCAAGAGCTGGATGTGGCCGATGCGGCAGCGGTGCGCGCCGCCATCGCAGAAGTACGGCCGGTATGCGTGCTCAACGCGGCGGCGTACACGGCGGTGGATCGGGCGGAAACCGAGGCCGCGGCCGCCCGGGCGGCGAACGCCCTCGGCCCTGAGGCGCTCGCCCGCGCCTGCCAGGCGGCCGGCGTCCCTCTCTTTCACCTCTCAACCGACTATGTGTTTGATGGAACGAAAAAGACAGCGTGGCGCGAGGAGGACGCCACTTCTCCCCTTGGCGTTTACGGCCGCACCAAGGAGGAAGGAGAGCGGCTGGTGCGGGCCGCCTGTCCGCGCCACCTCATTATCCGTGTGAGCTGGGTCTTTTCAGCCCACGGCCATAACTTTGTCAAGACCATGCTCCGTTTGGCAAAGGAGCGTGATGAAGTGCGGGTAGTGGCCGACCAGCACGGCTGCCCCACGCCGGCAGCGGCGATCGCCGACGCGCTTCTTGCAACCGCCGGCCGCCTGGCGCGCGGCGCCGAGATCCCCTGGGGCACCTATCATTTTGCCGGCGCTCCCCCCACCACTTGGCACGGTTTCGCGCGCGAAATCTTTACCCAGGCGGCAGAACTCCTGCGCCTGAAGCCGCCAAGGCTTGTCCCCATTTCCACGGCAGCCTATCCAACCCCTGCCCAACGGCCCGCGTGGTCGGTCCTCGACTGCGCCAAAATCCGCCGCCTCCTTCGCATCCCCCAGCCGGACTGGCGGCAAGGGCTGCGGGCCGTGCTCGCCGAAATGGCGGGCGGACCTACTCCCAGGAGTTGACGTCCGCGTCTTCGCCGTCGCCGCCAGGCTGACCATCGGCCCCGTAGGAGTAGATATCCACCTCGCCATGCTGGCCGGGATTTTCGTAGTAGTAAGGCCGGCCCCAGGGATCGTTGGGCACCGCTTTGGCAAGATAGGGGCCGTTCCATCCCTCCACGCCGGGGTTCTGCACCAGCGCTTCCAACCCCTCCTGGGTGGATGGGTAGCGCCCCACGTCGAGGCGATACGAGTCAAGGGCGCTCATCAGCATCTCGATTTGGGTCTTGGCCGTCTTCTGTTTGGCCATCCCGAGCTTGCCAAACATCCGCGGCCCCACAAGCGAGGCCAACAGGCCGAGAATCACCATGACGATCAGCAGCTCGATGAGCGAAAAACCACGTTGCCGGCCATCCTGGCGCCTTGGTGTCGTCGTCTTGCGTCCGTATTGCTGCATGGCTACTCCTTGCTGGTTCTGATGAGCGAAATTCGGCGGCGCATTCATGTACCGCACACAACCCGTTTTTCAACGTGCTGCTATCTGCCAACGGGGCGCTCGCGACGCCGCTGGTAACGCCGTACCGCCTGGTTGTGCTCCCCCAGGGTCTTGGAAAAGACATGGGTGCCGTTGTTGCGCGACACGAAGTACAGGTAGCCCCGCCGGGGCTGCAACACGCTGGCGATGGCCGCGCGGCCAGGGTTGGCAATGGGGCCAGGCGGCAACCCGCTGTAACGGTAGGTGTTGTACGGCGTGGGGTTGGCCAGGTCTTGCCGCGAAAGGGGGCGGCCAAAGGCTCCGATCCCGTAGATGACCGTGGGATCGGCCTGCAGCCGCATTCCCCGCCGCAAGCGCTCGAGAAACACGCCGGCCACCAGCGGCCGCTCGCCGGCCACGCCGGTCTCCTTCTCCACAATGGAGGCCAGGGTGAGCACCGCGTGGCGGCCAAGCTCTGGCGCACGCCCTGCGGTGAGCTCCTGCCAGACCTCCTCGCCTCGCCGGACCATGACCTCTATCACCCGCCGGGGGTCGGTGCGCCGGGCAAAGTGATAGGTGTCCGGAAAAAGATAGCCTTCCACCGTGCTCGCCTCGATTCCCAGGCGGCGGCAAAACGCCGGATCCCGGCACAGGGCGAGGAACCGGCGCCGGTCAGCGATCACGCCGGCCGCCGCCAAGCGGTCGGCGATCTCCACCATTGTCAGCCCCTCGGGCAGCGTTACCCGCCGCAACACCTGCCGGCCGCGCGTCAAGATGCGTACTACCTGATATGGGGTGGCCCGCGCCGGCACCTGGTACTCGCCGGCCCGCAACGAGCCGGCAGCGCCCATGAGCAGAACCAACAGATCAAAACGCCGGTCATCGGGCAACACGCGGGCCGCCGCCAGCTGGCGGCCAATGGCCCGCACGCTGCTTCCCGCCGGGACCTCCACCCGGGTGGCCACGGCTGGTCCTGGGGTGAAGGCATAGGCCCACAGCCCGAAGAGCAGCACGATCAGCAGGGCGGCCGCGCCCCCGGCCATGCCGGCACCCAGCCGCCGCAGGCCCTGCCCTTTGTCAAAAGGCGACATCCAACACCTGGTCCATGTTCTTGACCGGCACAAAACGGATACGCTGCCGCAACTCCTTGGGGATATCAACCAGGTCTTTTTTGTTCTGCTCTGGGATCACCACGGTCTTGATGCCGGCCCGCAGGGCGGCGAGCGCTTTTTCCTTGAGTCCGCCAATGGGCAGCACCCGGCCACGGAGGGTGATCTCACCGGTCATGGCCACGTCCTGGCGCACCTTCTTCTGGGAAAGCGCCGAATAGAGGGCCGTGGCAATGGTCACCCCGGCCGAGGGGCCGTCTTTGGGGATCGCTCCGGCCGGTACATGGACGTGAATATCGGTGTTGTCGAAAAAGTCCTTTGCCAAATCAAGGGAGTCAAGACGCGAGCGGCAGTAGGTGACCGCTGCTTGGGCCGACTCCTTCATCACCTCGCCGAGCTGACCGGTAAGGGTGATGGCTCCCTTGCCCGGCAGCAGGGCCACCTCGATGTAGAGGACCTCGCCTCCGGTTTCGGTCCACGCAAGGCCAGTGGCCAGGCCCGGCTGGTCGATGGCCTCGGTCTCGGCCTCGGGTAGGTAGCGGGGCGGCCCCAGGTACTTCTCCAGGGTGCGGGGGGAAATGGTGTACGGCCCCCGGCCGCCCTCGGCCACCTTGCGCGCCACTTTGCGGCAGATGGCGCCGAGCTCCCGCTCGAGGTTGCGCAGGCCAGCCTCGCGGGTGTAATGGGTGACGACCAGGCGCAGGGTCTCGTCGTCGAACTTGAGATGCCGTTCGCTGATGCCGTTTTCCTTGATCTGCCGCGGCAGGAGGTAGCGCCGGGCGATGACCATCTTCTCTTCCAGCGTATAGCCGGCCAGGCGGATCACCTCCATGCGGTCGAGGAGCGGCGGCGGAATGGTGTCGGTCAGGTTGGCCGTCGTGATGAACATCACCCGCGACAGATCAAGGGGCAGGTTGAGGTAGTGATCCACGAACTCCGAGTTCTGCGACGGATCAAGGACCTCCAGGAGGGCAGACGAGGGATCACCCCGGTAGTCGGCCCCCACCTTGTCGATCTCATCCATCATGAACACCGGATTGTTGGTGCCGCATACCTTGAGCCCTTGGACGATGCGGCCCGGCATGGCGCCGATATAAGTGCGCCGATGGCCCCGGATCTCGGCCTCGTCCCGCATACCGCCCAACGACATGCGGTAAAACTTGCGTCCCATCGCCCGGGCGATGGATTGGCCAAGCGAGGTCTTGCCCACGCCCGGCGGGCCGACAAAGCAGAGGATGGGCCCCTTGGTTTTCTTGTTGAGCTGCCGCACGGCCAAGTACTCGAGAATCCGCTCTTTCACCTTGTCCAGGCCGTAGTGATCCTCGTCGAGCACCTGCTGCGCCACCTTGAGATCGAGACGGTCCTTGCTCGATTTCTTCCAGGGAACGTCGAGCAGCCAATCGATATAGGTGCGGACAATGGTCGCCTCCGAGGCGTCCGGATGCATCATCTCCAGCCGCCGGAGCTGCTTGAGCCCCTCCTCCCGCACGGCGCGCGGCATACGGGTCTTTTCGAACCGGGCGCGCAGCTCTTCGATTTCTTGCGTGCGGTCGTCGATGTCGCCCAGTTCTTTTTTGAGCGCCTGGAGCTGCTCGCGCAAAAAGTATTCCCGCTGGCTCCGGCCCATCTCCTCCTTGGCCTCAGACTCGATCTTGGCCTGGACCGTGGAGACCTCCAACTCCTTGTTGAGGAATTCGGCCACCTTCTTGAGCCGGGCCACGGGATCGAAGGTCTCGAGCACGAGCTGGGACTCTGAGGTCTTGAGCCGCAGGTTGGAGACCACGAGATCGGCCAGCCGGCCGGGCTCCTCGATGTTGTTGAGGATGACCATGAGATCGGACGACATGACCCCGCGCAGGGAGAGGATCTTTTCGGTCTGCTCCCGCACGTTGCGCATGAGCGCCTCGATCTCCACCGTGATCTCGGCAGCCTCTTCCTCTTCCACCGGCTCGATGGCGCACACGAAGTGGGGCTCGGTGGCGAGGATCTCGCGGATCACCGCCTTGCGCACCGCCTGCACCAAGACCTTGAGCCGACCGTCGGGAAGCTTCAGGGTGCGCATGATGACGCAGACCATGCCCACCTGATAGATGTCGTCTGGCCCCGGTTCGTCGTTGGCCGCATCTTTCTGGGTAACGAGAAAGAGGAACTTGTCCTTGGACAGGGCCTCTTGCACAGCGCTCACCGAAGCGGGACGGCCGACGAACAGCGGCACGATCATGTAGTTGAAGATCACCACATCGCGCACCGCCATCGTGGGCAGCACTTCGGGAATCTGGAGACTCTCGACGTTCTCCGCCGGGGTTCCGGACTCGTTCATTTCCACCATGACACCTCCTTCGCTTGGCCGGGCCGCCCGCGGAAAGATGGGGCGCAGCCTCTTTTTCCAAGCTCACCATTTATTTATATAGAACAAACAGCGGCAAAGAAAAACCGTTTTCTGCCCTGCGGTTTTGCCGGCCGCAGCCTTGCGTTCGCCGGGATTCCGGGTACACTTGCGGCATAGCAGCCCGTTGCAAAACAGTCTGCTATCAGTCCGTCGAAAAAGTCATCCCTGACTTTTTCGACCACGGTTGGCCAAAGCAGAGCTTCGGCCAACCTCACGAATTCCTTGGCTCTTTCAGAGCCTGCGGAATTCGGCGGCACATCCCTGTGCCGCTAACAGCCCATTTTTCAACGGGCTGCTATGCCGCACATGGATGATGGTATCGCAAAAAGTCCTCGTGGAGGCGCATCCGGTGATTTCCGGGAGAAAGTGGTTTGCGGCGGGGCGCGTTAAAAAAACTCGCTTGTTTGAGGGCATAGCCCGAGTTTGCGAGTTTTAGCGCCGCGCCGCAAACCGCTCCGGGAATCCCGGTTTAAGCCGGAGGGAGGACTTTTTGCGAGCTCATCATGGATACGGCCCCGTAAAAACGAGGCCATCATCGCGCCCCAGGGATGGGGACGCCGGAATACGAACTGCATAGCCAGACGAGGACAGCCGCCCATGTTCCCCACCTTTTTCGCCTCTGTGCCCACCGCGTTCGCCTCCCTCTTTCCGGCCGATGGCCCGCCCTGGCAGGCGCTTTCCGGCCTCAAACCCTTTCTCGACGACTGGCGCTATCCTTTACTGCCCGCTGAACTGGCCAGCGGCCGTCCCCTGCCCACCACGGTGGTCCTGCATGAGGGGAAGGTCTACGATACTGGGCTGAGCATCGGTTTTGGCGACGCCACCAAGGGCCGGCTGGAGGTGCGTTATCACGATCGTCTTCTGGAAGGCGCTGCGGTGGTCATGGCCGGCGCCGTGCTCATCGGCCGCCGCATCCACCTTGGCGCCGGCTCTTTGGTCGAGAGCGGAGCCTTCATCCGGGAGCCCACCGTGATCGGCGAGCGGACCGAGGTCAGGCAGGGCGCGTATATCCGGGGATACTGCCTCACCGGCAACGGCTGCGTGGTGGGCCACACCACTGAGGTCAAACACTCGATCTTTCTCGACCGGGCCAAAGCGGGCCATTTTGCCTATATTGGCGACTCGATCCTGGGCAACGACGTCAACCTGGGAGCTGGCACCAAACTCGCCAATCTCAGGTTCTTGCCCGGACCGGTCGTCGTCCGCACGCCGGAAGGCCCACTGGACACCGGCCTCCGCAAGCTTGGCGCCATTCTGGGCGATGGGGTGCAGACAGGGTGCAACGCGGTGACCAGTCCCGGCACCATTCTCCCGGCTGGCTCCCTTCTTTTCCCCAACGTCACCGCGCCCTCGGGCCTGCACCCGCCGCGGGCGCGCCTTCGTTAGCCTGTGCCGCTCACGGCCCGTGGCAAAGCTGGCGGAGGACGGTGCGGCAGGGTCATGGCGTGGCCGTTGTCAGATAATGGTGGATGCCGTAGAGGAGTTCGACGAGAAAACCAATGCAGAGATAAAAGCGAAAGAAGTTGACCGCACTGGGCCGTAACCCTCCCAGCCGCTGGCCGAGAAAGAGGAAGAACAAGGCGAATCCGGCGACAAAGGGCACAACGCCAACGAGATGCCGTCCCGTGGCCCACACGGTGCGTCCCCAGTCGCCTGGATACAACCGGATGCTGGCAAGAACGTAGAGACACGCCAGCACAACAACGCCGATCCGCTGTCCTGAAACCTTCATCGACCCATTTCCGGCCTGCTGCCACCTCGAATCCGTGCGCCGGGCGGCGTGCAGGCCAAATCCCAGCTACGAGCAACCATGACCGACGCCCTTTACTTTCCCGATCCCCTGCCTCGCGAAGCAGCCCCTCTGCTTCTCGTTGCCGAACGGTTGGTCTGCTACCAGCCCACCGATACCCCCCGCGCCGAGCGGGCCGCCCTCTGCCCCCCGCCGCTTTTCCTCAGCCGCAATCCTGCACCGGTTGGCGAAGCGGAAAGCAGGCTGCAACGCCTGATCCGCGATCTCGAACAGCACGGGGAGGAGTTCCTCGCTGGCCTTTCTCTCGGCATGGGCGCAGCGGACGGCGGCGTCCCAACGATTCAGGACCTTGTAACCCAGATCAGCGGCCGGGACAAGGGAGAAACGCTGGAGCGCGATCTCTGGGACGCCCGGCTCTTTCTCGCCCTCGCCGAATCACGCCTCATCGCCGAGACCGATCTCCTCCAGCGCTTGGCGGAGATGGAAGAGCGGCGCAGGCAACTGCTTGCCGGGCTGCGGGCCAATGGGCCACGCGGGGACAAAGAGAGGGAGCCAGACGAAAAAAGGGCCTCGCCGTGGGCCGCTGCGCCCGCCGACCTGGACCTGGGCGCCGCCGGCCTGCGGGCCTGGGCCGCGCTGCACGAACGCGATCCCCAACCGGCCGCCATGCTCGCCGCCGCGCCTGGCAGCGCGGCCGACTATCTGCTGGAGGTTGCCGAACGCAAAGGGATAAGGCCAGAGCGCTTGGCCTCGTTGCCCGTGCCCCCTGGCCTGACCCTGGATACAGTGGCCGGAGAACGCGAGCGGCTCCAGGCCGGCCGCGCCCCGTTGCTTGCCGGCCTCGACCGGCAGGCGAGCCAGGCGACCGGACAGGAGCTCGTGGCCCAGGGCGTGGAACTGTGGCGCCGCACGGTTTCCCGCGCAACGGCCGGAGAACTCCGCATCTTTTTCCTGCCCGGCCTCACCTCCCACGCCGCAGCAGCCCTCCTGCGCCACCGCCGGCAGCCACAGCCGTCCGGCGGGCCAGGCGGCTTGCTCCTCCTCGCCCATGTCTCCTGACAACCCGCTTTTCAACGGGCTCAGGCAGCCTCCTCGCCGTCGATGCGGTAGGGATTGACCGTGAGCACTGGGCAACGGGCCGTTTTGACCACCTTTTCCGCCACGCTGCCAAAGAGGATCTTCTCAAGCCCTTTGTACCCGTGCGTGCCCATGACGATCATATCCACACCTTCGGCCTCGGCGCAGTCCACGATTTCCTCGGCCACATCGCCGGAGAGCACCTTCCACGAGTGGGGCACGGCGGCGGGCACCAGTTCGGCGAGGAACTCCCGCATCTTGCTTTCCGCATTCTCCAACAGCTCCTTTTCAAAGGTGGCCACCGGCATGTGGGGGACGAAAAAACCGGAATAGTCCTCAAAGGACTGGACGACAAAGACGAACAGCAGGCTTGCGCCGCATTTTTCCCGGAAAAAAAGGGCCCATTCGACGATCTTGACGGAGTTGTCGGAAAAATCCACCGGAACGAGAATTTTTTTGATACTATCCATGCGCCACCTCCTGGAGCAACATACCGCCGATGTACCTTTTCACAGGGACTCTGGCGGCAATGCTTTGGAAAACCTTGCCCCTGATTGCGCGCCCGGCTACCGACGCGCGCCAAACCACCCACCCATTCTGATTCCACTATAGGATTTCCGCCGCTGTGGAGGCAACACCTTCCCCACTCGAGATGGAAAAAATATTCGGCCCGCAGGGCCTGCTGGCCCGCCATCTGCCCGCCTACGAGCCCCGGCCAGCGCAACTCCGCATGGCCGAGGCCGTGGCCCGCGTGTTAGCCATGCCCTTCACCGATGGCCCGGCCAACTGCCTCCTGGCCGAAGCTGGCACGGGCACGGGCAAGACTCTCGCCTACCTGATTCCCGCCGCCCTGTGCGGCCAAAAGGTCGTGGTTTCCACCGCCACCAAGACCTTGCAGGACCAGATCCTCGATAAAGAGATCCCGTTCATCCGTCAGCACCTGCTCCCTGGTCTGCGTGCGGTCTGCGTCAAGGGCCGGCAGAACTACCTCTGCCTCTACCGCTGGCGTCAGACCGTGAGCCAACCGCAGCTTGGGCTCTTCAACCGGCCCGAAGAAGTTGAACGGCTCCACGAGTGGGCCAACACTACGGCCACCGGCGACCGCGCAGAAATCGAGTGGCTGGCCGACGACGCCCCTCTCTGGCGGGAGATCAGCGCCACCACCGCCCAATGCCTTGGCTCCGCCTGTCCTGACTTCGCCTCCTGCTTCATCACCCGGCTGCGGCAACAGGCGGCCGCCTCCCGGATCGTGGTGGTGAACCACCACCTGTTTTTCTCCGATCTCGCCCTGCGCCGCTTTGGCAACGCCGAGGTCCTGCCCCGCTACGAATCGGTGATCTTCGACGAGGCGCACCACCTGGAGTCGGTCGCTGGCCAGTACTTTGGCGTGTCGTTTAGCCAGTACCAACTCGTGGACCTGGCCGCTGACCTGCGGAAAACGGCCAGCGCAGGCAAGGACAAGGCCAGGACCGAGGCAGTGGAGCGGGTGGCCCGCAGCCTGGAGTCGCAGGCCAAACACCTTTTGAGCCTCTTTCCCGCCGAGCCTGGCCGCCAACCCTTGGCGCCCCTTCTTGAGCGGTTCGCCGGCGCCTGGAACGATCTCGTGACAGAGATCACGCTTACCCTTGCGCGCGCAGCCGATCTCTGCGCGGCCTCCAGCCTGGGCAACGATCCCTGGTCAGCCCTCGCCGACCGCAGCCACACCCTGACCGCCGCCCTGGCGAGCTTTCACTCTGGAGAGCAAGAGGGCAACCGGGTGTACTGGTACGAACGGCGACAGCGCTCACTGCAACTGGCGGCCACGCCGGTGGAGGTGGCGCCAGAGCTCGAGGAGTTCTACGCCTGGACCCGCAGCGTGGTCCTCACCTCGGCCACCCTATCGGTGGGCGGCTCCTTCGCCTATATCGACCAGCGCCTCGGCCTGCCAGCCTCCCGGCAAGAGGTGATCCTTGCCTCGCCCTTTGATCACCAGCAGAAAACCTTGCTCTACGTGCCGGACGCGCCTTTTCCCCTGCCCGGCGCGCAAGACTTTCTCCCCGCCTGCGCCGACCGGATCTGCGAGCTGCTCAGGTTGAGCGCCGGCCGCGCCCTCGTGCTCTTCACCAGCCTTCACGCCATGCGCCAGGCGCACAACCGCTTGGCGGCCGCCACCCTTCCCTACCCTCTCCTTGTGCAGGGAGACGCGCCCCGCCACCGCCTGCTCGAACGGTTCCGCGCCGAGACCCATTCCGTTCTCCTCGCCGTGGCCAGCTTTTGGGAAGGCATCGACGTGCCGGGCGAGAGCCTATCGTGCGTGATCATCGACAAACTTCCCTTTGAGGCGCCCTCCGACCCTGTGCTCAAGGCCAGGATCGCCCGGATCGAGGCCAAGGGCGGGAGTCCTTTTTTCGACCTGCAAGTGCCGCGGGCCGTGCTCGCCCTGCGTCAGGGTGTCGGCCGCCTGCTGCGTCACCAAAACGACCGGGGGGTGATCGCCATCCTCGACCGGCGGCTCTACACCAAGGGGTATGGCCGGCGGTTCCGCGCCAGCTTGCCGGAATGCCCGGTCTGCCGCGACTTACAGGCCGTGGCCGACTTTTTCGCTTCTTCTAGCAGCCTGTTGAAAAACGGGCTGTGTGCGGCACAGGGACGTGCCGCTGGATTCCGCCGGCTCTGAAAGAGCCAAGGAATCCGCAAGGTTGGCCGGAACTCGGTTCTGGCCAACCGTGGTTGAAAAAGCCAGGGATGGCTTTTTCAACGGACTGCTAGGTAAAAGCGTGGACGCCTGGCCCCGAGCCCGCTATAGTAGCCGCCATGCACCAGCCGCACGAACATCTCTTCCGCTATCTGGCCGATCAGGCCGCCTGGATCGAGGCGCTGATCGACGCCGATCTGCAAACGGTCAACGACGCCGAGCTCCTCGATGTCCTGCGCCACGCCCTCTTGGCTGGCGGCAAGCGGGTCCGTCCCATGCTGGTGCTGGCCGCCGCCTCCCTGGTGGGCGCCGCACGGCCGCAAGAACAGGCCACGGTGCGCTCCCTGGCCCTGTGCGTCGAATACCTGCACGTGGCGAGCCTGCTCCACGACGACGTGATCGACAACGCCGAACAGCGCCGCGGCCGGCCTGCGGCCAACACCTTGTGGGGGGGCTCCAGGGTGATTTTGGCCGGCGACTTTCTCCACGCCCGGGCCATGACCTTGGCCGGCGCGGCCGCCGGCGCAGGGGCCATTACCATTCTTGGCCAGGCGATCAGCCGCATGGTGGAGGCGGAATTTCTCCAGCACCGGATGGCGGCCGAACGCCGGCGATCCATAGACGCCTATCTGCAGGTGGTGGCTGGCAAGACCGCGGCCCTTATCGCTGCGGCTTGCGAACTCGGCGCCCTGGCCGGCGGCGGCGGCGCAAACGAACGCACGGCTTTAGCCCGGTACGGCACCAAACTGGGGCTCGCGTTTCAAGTGGTGGACGATCTGCTCGACTATCTCGGCGACCCGGCCAAGACCGGCAAGCAAGTGGGCAACGACTTTGCCGAAGGCAAGATGACCTTGCCCCTGTTGCTCGCCATCCAGCGGGCATCGCCAGAAAAACGGGCGGACATCGACCGGCTCCTGGACCAGCCGGCAAGCCAGGAGGCGTTTGGCGAAATGCGGCGCGTGCTGGAGCGGCTCGGCGGCTTTGCCCTGGCGCGGCAGCAAGCAGCGGCAATGATCGACGACGCCCTCGCCGCTCTGACGCCCTTTGCCGACTGCCCGGAGAAGTCCGTCCTGACAGGACTCGCCCGCTACGTTCTCGAACGGCAACGGTAATCTCCCTTCCTTCGCGTCCTCATGAGCAAAACCCGCTCTCGCCCGCGCAAGCCCCAACCGGCCAAAGGCCCTGGGCCGCGTCGGCCGGGCCGGCGGACGCTCGTCGTGCTCCTGCTCCTTTTGCTGCTTTGCATCAGCG
>WFOD01000107.1 GCA_015488275.1 Deltaproteobacteria bacterium | reverse complement strand
GGTTTGGTCACCCGTCCCACCCCTTCCCCGCCCAAAAGGACCAGACGGTGGTCGGCGAGGATGACGCCATCTGACGGCGGGATCGCCACCGGCCACACCGTGGCGACGATGGCGGCCCCGTTGGTCACGTCTGGATCGTCGCCTGCGTCCTTGACCACCACCGCCTGATAACGGACCGCACCGTTTGGCGCGCACATCCGGGCCACCCGCGCAAGGGAAAAACGGTGCCGGCTCCCATCGGGAAAGGGGATGTCCACGGCGGCCGGCGGCCGGCCGGAAACCAGAAAAAGAGCGGCCGCCTTGGCTGCGGCGGCGGCGCAGGCGCCGGTGGTGTAGCCGGACCGCAAACCTTTTTTGTTCTTCTTTTTTGCGCGTGTCACGTCCTCAGCGCTCAGTCCTCGCGTGCGGCCAGGGCAAGGATGGCGTTGACCACGGCCACGGCCACCGGCGTGCCGCCCTTGCGGCCAAGGCAGGTGATATGGGGAAAGTCCTGCTCAGCCAACAGCTCCTTGGATTCAGCCGCATTGACAAATCCCACCGGCACCCCCACCACCAGGTCGGGCTTGGCCTGGCGGCGGCGGATCATATCGATCACCTTGAGCAGGGCGGTGGGCGCATTGCCAATGGCCACAATGCCAATGTCGTCGAGCATTGCCTGCTCGATGGCGATCTCGGTCCTGGTCTTTCTCCGCTTCTTGGCCAATTCGGCGACGCCGGGCGCCGCCACCCGGCAAACCACCCGGCCACCGTAGGGTTCGAGCAACCCCTTGTTCACGCCTGCGGCCACCATGTTGATATCGGTGAGCACGTGGCGGCCGGCGCGGATGGCGGCAATACCGGCCGCCAGAGCCTGGGGATGAAAGCGCATGGTCTCGGCAAAGGAAAAGTCGGCCGTGGCGTGGATCACCCGGCGGACAACGGAAAACTCGGCCGGCGGCCAGGAATGGGCGCCAAGCTCGCGCTCAATGATACGAAAGCTCTCGGCCTCGATGTCGGCCGGCGCGATCTTGCGGATAGTGGGCATGGAACAGCGACTCCTTCAAAAAGATGAACGAACAGGACTCATCCGGGCGGCGGCGACAAAGGCGGCCGCCGCCTCTGGCCGGGAACCGAAGTGCAGGTGCAGGTAGCCGGCCAGGGTGTTGGCCACACGATACCCCTCCTGTGCGCCGTCCGCCAGGGCAAAGACGCGCTCCACCTCTGCCGGCATGGGATCGATGGTGGAGTAATGGAACTCGTGCCCGGCCAGCACCGCGCCAGGAGGACCGAGACAGCAAGGGGCCAGAATCTCGGCCCGCCGGTAGCCAAGGGCCGTCCGGCGGCGCTCCATCCGGGCCCGCACAGGAAAGACGCCGGTCATGGGAAAGGAGCAACCATGACCATTGACCAGCTCCTGGCAAAGATAGAGAAAACCGCCGCACTCTCCGTACACCAGCCCGCCCGCATGACAGAACGCGGCGAGCGACCGGCGCATCGTTTCGTTGGCCGCCAGGCTCTCAGCGTACAGCTCAGGATAGCCGCCGCCTAAATACACGGCGGTCACGCCGGCCGGCAGGCGCTGGTCGGCCAACGGGCTAAAAGGCACGAGTTCGGCGCCGGCAGCGGCGAGAAGATCGAGATTGTCCTGGTAATAGAAACAAAAGGCCTGGTCCCGGGCCACAGCGATGCGCACCCCCGGACCAGCGGGCGTTGCCGGGTTCTCCCAGCCGGCAACGAGCGGGGGCGCAGAAGGCAGGACGGCCTGGCAACAGTCGAGTAAACGGTTGAGATCAACGTGCGCTTCGATCCAGGCGGCCAACCGTTGGATACGGTCGGGAAAGAGGGTATTGTCTTCTGCCGTGAAAAGGCCAAGATGGCGCGACGGCAGGGCCACTTCCCCGTCGCGCGGCAGCCAGCCGAGCACTGGCGGCAGGCTCCGGCTGGCCAGGGCGGTTTCGATGAGCTGCCGGTGACGCGCACCGCCCACCCGGTTGCAGAGGACCGCCGCCACCCGCACTTGCGGATCCAAGGAGGCGAAACCGTGCACCACCGCCGCCACCGACTCGGCGCAGGAGCGCACGTCCACCACCAAGACCACCGGCAGATCGAAACGGCGGGCCAGGCCGGCGCTGCCGCCCTCGCCCCCGTCGAACAGTCCCATCACCCCCTCCACCACCACCACATCGGCATCACGGGCCACGGTGGCCAGAACGCGGGCCACCCACTCCTGCTGGCACATGGCCAGATCCAGGTTGCGCGACGGCCGGCCGCAAACCACACCGTGCAGGCCGGGATCGATGAAGTCTGGACCGCACTTGCCCGCTCCCACCCGCAGGCCGCGGCGCACAAGCGCGGCCATGAGGCCAAGGGCGATCGTGGTCTTGCCACAGCCGGAATGGGTGCCGGCAACGAGAAAAAACGGCAAACGCGGCACAGCCCTCACCCGACGATGCGGTTCCGGCCACCCGTCTTGGCCTGGTAGAGACGGCGGTCCGCCAGATCGATCAACTCTTCCGCCGACAAAGCCGAGCGGGGCGCCCGGACGGCGATGCCCATACTCAGCGTGACTACCGGCGGCCCGGAAGACGCAACATGGGGAATGTGACGGGCGGCCAACTCCTTTTGCACTCTGCGCGCCACGGTCCACGCTCCCTGTTCGTCGGTCTCCGGCAGGACGCAACAGAACTCTTCGCCCCCATAGCGGCCCACAAGGTCCAAAGGCCGGCGGAGGGCGGCCTGGATCGCCGCCGCCACTTCTTTCAGACAGGCGTCTCCCTTGCGATGGCCGTAACGGTCGTTGAACCGTTTGAACTCGTCCACGTCCATCATGATCACCGCAAGGGGAGCGTCTTGGCGGTCGCAGCTCTTGATCTGGGCGGCGAGATACTCGTCAAAATGTCGCCGGTTGGGGATGCCCAACAGGCCATCAAGCTTGGCCTGTTCAACGAGGATCTCCTCGGCCCGTCGCCGCGCCCGCTGGTCCTGAGCCGCGACAATGGCCTGGCCGTAGGCGAGCACCAGGGGGCCGAGGTAGTCGAGGACCGCGCGATCGTAACCGGCCGGCCGGTTGGCCAGGCCGATGCAGCCGACGATCCGCTCGCCGTAGTACACGGGAATGCCGAGATAGCAACGGATCTGCGGATGGCCCTCGGGCAGCCCCTTGCTCGCCGGATGCCGGGCGGGATCGTTGGCGATCACCGGCTCGCCGGTCGCAACCGCATGGCCCAGCAGGTTGTCGAGTTGGTGGAACTCCAGCCCCTTCTCCACTGCCTGCTGGTAGAGCTGATCGGTGACCTCGTTCCAGGCCAAGTTGCTGATCGCATGGGCAATGAGATACGGTCTGCCGTCCGGATCGGTGTGGACTTCGCCGACAAAGCCGTGTTCGCTGCCCGTGAGCGCCAACAGATCATCGAGCAGTCGTCTGCTCATCAGCAAGGAGTCGCCTGAACCGATGAACGTGGCCTGCATCCGCTGGATGGCCTCGATGAGACGGTTGCGCCGCAACAGCTCGCCTTCCACGCGGGCAAGGGAGGTGATATCCTGCACCGTGCCCAGCATCCGCACAGGCTCGCCATCGCGGTTGCGCGTGATCCGCCCCCGCGCCTGCACGGTACGCTCCTCGCCGCTCGGCCACACGATGCGGAAGATGACATCGTAGGGCGCATCTTCGGTCAGCGCCCTGTGCACGGCGGTCCGCACCCGCTCCCGATCCTCGGCGTGGACCGTGGCGAGAAACGCTTCATACCCAGGCTCGAACTCCTGCGGCTGGACGCCGAAGATATGGTAGGTCTCAGGCGACCAGTGCACCACGCCGCCACGGATATCCCACTCCCAGTATCCCAAATGGGCGATGGCCTGCGCCTCGGCCAACCGCGCCTCGCTCTCGCGCAGCTTCTCCTGGGCCCGCCGCAGGGCGCGTAAGGCCCGGTCGCGCATCTGCACGAGCCGCATAGCCTGGGAAAGCCCCTCGCCGAGCACGGCCACGTACCGCTGGGGATCGGCGGTGGGGCAGGGCTCCAGCCCCTTCCGCTCCAGATCCGGCTGCTCGTCCTCGGCAACAAACAGACTGGCCTCCCCTTCGGCCAGGGACGCCGCCGGGCCGTACTGACCGTCGGGATACAGCAGGTCGAGGCCGCATTCCAGATCGGCCAAGTACTGGATGGCGTGCGGGACAAACTTTTCAGGAATAATGGCCCCGTGCTGTGGCAGGATGGCGGCCACCGCCAGACCAGTAAGCCTGGCGAGAAAACCTCTCGTCGCGCGGTTGCTTGCCATATAGTCCTTATTGAACAGGTCCAGCCTGGGACGGTGCCGCGCGAAATCCTCGACCACAAGAGCGCACTCCACGTCCAGCGAGGCCCAAACGTCGCCGGAAAACAGCGAGCCAGAGACGGCGTCGTAGGTGACGATGGCGTCGGGAAAGTGGAGAAACGGGGCGGAAATGAACCGCAGCTCCCGGCCTGGGGCAAGGCAAAAACTCCCGCTCTTATCAGAGTCGTAACGGGCATAGTTCCCCTGAAAGTACGAGCCCAGAAGCACATGCGCGCGGGGCGAGGCAATGACCAGCATCTTGGCGTTGGCCCGCAGCCAGAGGGGCATGGAGGCCGCCACATCGGGATCCTGGTGCGAGAGGATCATGCCGCGCACCCGTTGCGCCGGCACCAGGGAAACCACCCGGTCGTAAACCTCCTCGAACATGTCCACGCCGCCAGGATCCACCAGCAGGGCATCGTCGCCAGAGATAAGAAGATAGGCGTTGCAACGAAAGGCCGCCGGTTTGTCGCTCCCGAGCCAGTAGACGGCGTGGTCGCCGGAGGCGGACAAGAGCAAGGGGGCGGGATCAACGGCGACCGCTTGCTGTGGATGATAGCCGTTTGGTTTCATGTCGTGCTCGCACCCTTACCCCGCCGCGCCGTCCAACGCCAGCGAAGGATACAACAACGAGGCGATCCGTTCGATGCCGAGCAAGAGGCGCAAGGTGGGCCGGCTCACCAGCCGCTCGTCGATCAAGTACACCGCCCCGCGCCGCACCGCCTTGATGGCCGTAAAGCCAGGCTCGGCCAAGATCTGCTCTCTGGTTACCCGGTTCATCCTCCCCACCTGCGCGAGAAAAACGTCGATCTCCTCCCCGCGCGCCAGGATACGCTCTTTGCCATAGGCGGCGATATTGGTGGCGCGGACCGAACGGGCGTCAGCCGCCACGTTGATGCCACCGGCGGCCTCCAGGCAGAAAATCGCCATACTGGTGGGGGAAAAGGTCTTCATTTTGCGGTGGATGGCCTCAAAGTACACCCGCTTGCGCTCTTTTTCCGCCACCGTGGCCACCCGCCGCCGGATCGCGGCCAGGCCCTCCTGGAAGCGGCGGATCATCTCCTCAGCCGCCTCTTGACGGCCGGTGAGCAGGCCAAGAGTGCGCCAGTAGGCGAACATTTCTTCCACTGAGCGCGGCTGGAGCGACACGGTCACAATGCCCGCCCGCCGCAACTTGTCGATAAAGGCCGGGTAGCCCCGGCTGATCATCGGCCGCACGAGAACGAGATCAGGGCGCGCAGCGATGATCCGCTCGGCGTCCTCCCGGTAGCTGAACCGGGGCCGCACGGCCACCTTGGCCGGCGGATAGTCGTCGGTGCGGCCGACGCCGATCACCTCCTGATCAAGGCCCAGGGCGAAGCAGTTCTCCGTGTGGGCCGCGTACAGCGACACGATACGGCGGAAGGGCTGGTCGAAACGCACCGTCCGGCCATCGGCGTCGGTGATCGTGGCGGCCTCTGCGCCAAGGCGGAGGCAGGCAACCAACAGGAACGCAACCCACAGCCCCAGTGGCCATCTCAGGACACTTCTCTTGCCCATGATTTTCTCCATTTCCTCATGCAACGTAATCTGGGGCACCCTGCAACCAGATACCCGGTCCGTGAGGTTGCGGCTGCGGCAGACGAAGGAGCACCCCTGAGACCAGTTACCATTCAACAACATATCCCCACGAAATCCAAGCGCAACCGGCCTTCTTCCCGGCGCAGGCGCGCCTCAACGCCAAAGACGCGGGCAAACAACGCCGGGGTAAGCACCTCGGCGGGAGGGCCATAGGCCGCGAGCCGGCCGCGGTCGAGGACCAGGAGCCGGTCGCAAAAGGCGGCCGCCAGATTGCAGTCGTGCAGCACGGCCACCACGGTGCGGCCCTCTTCTGTCACCAGCCGCCTGGCCGTATCAAGGATCTGCAGCGTATGGCGGATATCCAGGCTGGCGGTGGCCTCATCGAGAAGCAAATACGGCGTATCCTGCGCCAGGGCGCGGGCCACCACGACCCGCTGTTTCTCCCCGCCGGAAAGGCCGGTCACCGGCCGGTCGGCAAAGGCGGCGATATCCAAAAGCGACATGGCCCGCTCCACCGCCCGCCGATCCTCTTCGCCCGGCGCGCCAAACCGCGGCAGATAGGGATGCCGGCCCATCGTCACCACGTCGGTGACCGTATAGTCGAAATCAACGCTGAACTCCTGGGGCACCAGGGCCATCCGCTGGGCCAACTCCCGCCGGCCATAGGCAGCGATCGGTTGGCCGTCGAACCACACCTCGCCGGCCAGCGGCCGCCGCAGGCCAAGGAGGATGTCCAGCAAGGTAGTCTTACCGCTGCCGTTTGGGCCAATGACGCCGTGGAACAGGGCCGGCGCCAGGTCAACGGTCACCTCGCGCAGGGCGCTGATGGCCCCATACCGGTAGGTCACCCCCCGCAACCGCCAACCGTTACAGACCACGGAACCCTCTCCGCCGGCGAAAGAGATAGCAGAAAAACGGCCCGCCCAACAGCGCGGTGAGCACGCCCACCGGCACCTCGCGGGGCAGCACGGCCCGGCTCACCGTATCGGCGGCCAGCAGCAGGATGCCGCCGCCGCCCAGGCAGACCAGGGCCAGCCGCCGGCTGTCCGGTCCGACCACGAACCGCATGAGGTGCGGGACGATGAGGCCAACAAAGCCGATGATGCCAGAGACCGACACGCAGACCGCGGCCACCAGGGAGGCGGCGACCAGCAACCGCCGCCGGACCTTGGCCGCGTCGAGGCCAAGGGATTCGGCGCTGCGGTCGCCGAGCGCCAGGATATCGAGATCGCGGCCATAGGCGAAGATCACCGCGCCGCCGGCGAGCACGGCGGCCAGCACCACGCCCACATGGATCCACGAACGGGAGGCAAAGCTGCCCATGAGCCAAAAGATGATCACCGACACCTGCTCGTCGGCCAGGTATTTCAAAAAGCTGATGCCAGCGGCCAATATGGCGCCCACCACGATACCGGCCAGGATCAAGGTGTTGGCGTGCAGCCGGCCGTCAACCGAGGCGAGCCAGAGGACGACGGCCAACACGCCCACCGCGCCGGCAAAGGCGAAAAGCGGCACGGACAAGACGGCCACCGCGTCGATGTTGCCCAGCAAGGCCACGGCGGCGCCAAAGGCGGCGCCAGTGGAAACGCCCAAGGTATAGGGATCGGCCAAGGGGTTGCGTAGCACCCCCTGATAGACCACGCCGGCCAGGGCCAAACCGCTCCCCACAAGGGCCGCGCAGAGGATACGCGGCAGGCGCACGTCAAAGACCACCAACGGCACCACCCGATCAAGGCCGGCCAGCCACTCCGGCCGGCCGAGGAGACGGGCGGCCAGCACCCGGGCCACTTCGGCCGGCGCCACCTGGATATAGCCCATGCCCGAGGCCACGACCACGCCGGCAAGCCAGGCCGCGGCCAGGGCGAAAACAACGAAGACAAAACGCCGGTTCATAACAGCACCACCCCTGCGGCCAGCAGCAGGCAGCCCGTGATGAGCAGCCACCAGTCGAGCCGGCGATAGCGGAAGATGAACAAACCGGTGACCGCAACGACTAGCAGGCAAAGGGCCGTGACATCGGCCAACAGCAGCCAGAGGGGATGGGTGCGCACCGCCTTGTGGAAACGGTTGAGCCGGAACCAGGGCTGGCGGGCGCGCTTCTCCACCCGCTGCACCTCGGCCACGCCAGGAGAAAAGGTGTAGGTGACTACGCCGTGCGAACCGTAGAGCAGGGCCACCTTGCCGTCCGGGGTGATCTTGACCACGGTAGGCGGCCGGTCTTCCCCAGTCATTGCGGCCAGCCGGTCGATGACCTTGGCGATCTCGCTGGTGTCCACCGGCGCAGCCAGAGGATACACGGCGCGCAGCCGGTCGGTGAAATAACCAAAGGCGCGCCGGTGGTTGAGGGCTATGCCGGTCACACAGTAGAACAGCAGCAGGCCGCAAAAGAACAGGCCAAGCCAGCGATGAAGTTTCCGCAACCATCTCTGCATCAGCGTTGCCCCACCATTGCCGTCAGCCGCTCGCCACCAGGTAGACCACGCCGGCGGCCAGCACGGCCGCCACGCGGAACGCCTGACTGTAGACGATGAGCTCCACCGCCAGGCCTGAAGGGTAGATGCCGGCGTAATAGGGAAGCTGGTGGCGCACCGCCCGCATGGGCGTGGAGAGCACATTGCCCACCAACAGGGCGAGCACCACGTCACGCACCCCCAAACTCGCCTGGTCGAGCAGAGCGCCGGCGGCGGCAAGGCCAGCGGCGAACTCGGCCCCCACGTGCAGGGCCACAATGCCCATTGCCTGCGGTTTCAACCAGGCGAGCCAGGAGAGGTGCGCCGCCAAAAAGTCCTCCATCCGCTGAAACACCCCGGCCCGCTGGAGGAGAAAGAACAGGGTGTAAATGGGCACCGTATAACGGAACAGGCGGCCGACGCGGCGCTGGAAACGGCGCCACGCCCGGGCCAAGGCCTGGGAAACGCCCACCGCTTCTGCAGCGGGCGCTGGAGAAGCGCTTTCCGCCTCCACGGCTGCAGCCTTGGCCGCGGGCAAAAGGAGCCGGCCAAGCACCACCACTGCGCCGGTCTGGAGCAAGGCCGCCGCCAGGGTGACACCCACGTAGTGCAGCGCGGCGCGGCCGATGAGCGGCGCGGTGAGAAAAAAGACCGTGGGCAGGTGGAGAAAAAAACGCGGCAGACTGTTGAACAAATTAGCCAACACCAACTCCCGCTTGCCCAGCCGCCCCTGGTCGAACGCCTCGGCCAACATGGCGTTGGAGGCCACCCCAGAAAAAAAGGCCAGGGCAAAGCTTGCGCCGGTGATATCGGACAGCCGTCCGAGGCGGATGAGCGGCCGGGCGAGCCGCGCCATCTGGCGGGTCCAGTTGAGGGCCTCGATAAAGTTGCCGACCAGGATGCCAAGCGAGACGAAGAACAGCAGCCGGATGAGCGGCCAGCCAAGCCCACGCCACAGCTCTGCCAAGTCCATCGCCTCCATACCTTCTCCGTCCAGCGGTTACTACCCCCGTCGCTCACCGGGCTTGCGCGGCGCCGCCGGCCCTCCACATTGCCGGCAAAACAAAAAGGCCCTGACGCCCCTGAAAGCGCCAGGCCAAGATCGCTTCCTACCCTATTCCCCCCTTGCCGTCAACCAGCTCAACCCAGCGTTTTTCCCTTCTTGATCTGGATCAAGGTTTTATGCTCGCCAGCCAGCGTATTTTGCTATCATGGAGGAGGCCGCCGTCGCCGGACCGACGGCGGTCATGGTTTGCACCAACCAAAGAGAAGGAGGTTCGTCATGCAGAAACATCCAACACCCCTTTCCTTGCGGCTCGCTCCCCTGGCTGGGATCTGCCTTGCGGCCCTGCTGCTTGTGTTGCCCTCTGTGACGGGCGCGGCGGAGAGCGCCTGTATCCAGTGCCACCGCAAGGTGACGCCGGGCATTGTCAAGGACTTTCTTTCCGGCGCAATGGGGCAAAGCGGCGAGGTGGACTGTTCGTCTTGCCACGGCAGCGCCCACCAGAGCGCCGACGACGTGGCCAAGGCCAAGCTGCCCACGGAAAAGACCTGCCAGCAGTGCCACGCCGAGCAGCACGATCAGTACATGGCCGGCAAACACTCCAAGGGCTGGATCGCTATGAGCGCCATGCCCACCAACGCCATCCAGCCGCATGCCTATATCCAAGGGCTCAAGGGCTGCGGCGGCTGTCACAAGGTGGGGGTGCGCGACGAAAAGGTGCGCGCCGACTCGCCCTACGGCTCGCCGTGCGATTCCTGCCACACGCGGCACAAGTTCTCCAAGGCCGAGGCGCAGCGGCCCGAGGCCTGCCGCACCTGTCACATGGGCTTTGACCATCCGCAGTGGGAGATGTGGTCTTCGTCCAAACACGGGGTCATCTACCTGACCGAAGGCGATACCGGCCGGGCGCCCAAGTGCCAGACCTGCCACATGGAGGACGGCAACCACAACGTCAAGACCGCCTGGGGCTTCTTGGCCCTGCGCCTGCCCGAAGATGACAAAGAGTGGATGGGCTACCGGGCGACGATCCTCAAGGGCCTGCAAGTTCTCGACCCAGAGGGCAAGCCCACCGGCCGGCTGGAGGTGGTCAAGGCCGGCGACGTGGCCCGGCTCACCAAGGAGGCGTGGCAGGCCGAACGCGACCGGATGATCGCGGTCTGCACCAAGTGCCACAGCCGCAAATACGCGGAGACCAGCCTGCACAACGCCGACATGATGATCAAGGAGGCGGACAAGCTCATGGCCGAGGCCATCGAGATCGTCGCCGATCTCTACAAGCGGGGCATCATCGAGCCGCAGGAAGGCAAGCCGGCCTATCCCGACCTGCTGACCTTTTACGACACCATGACGCCCATCGAGCAGACCCTTTACGTCATGTTCCTGGAGCACCGGATGCGGGCCTTCCAGGGCGCGTTCCACATGAACCCCGACTACGTGACCTGGTACGGCTTGGCCGAGATGAAAAAAGACCTGGTGGAGATCAAGGCTGAGGCCGAACGGATGATCCGCGAGTCGGCGCGCCACTGATCCCGCCGCAAAGGCAAGAACACCACGCCGCCGGGAATGGCCCGCGCCCTTCCCGGCGGCCATCCCTTCCCCTCATGCCAAACGGAGGACAAGACACATGGCGTTTTCACGTTGGGACGACCTGCTCGTCGCCGAGCACGAACTCATCGAGCGGGCTATGGCCGTGCTCAAAACCTCTCTCGACGACATCGAGGCCGCGGCCCGCAATCCCGTGCCCCTGGCCCGGGCCGTGGACTTTTTGCTCGAGTTCGGCGACAAGATCCACAACCGCAAAGAGGAAGACTTTCTCTTTCCCAGGATGCAAGCCCGCGGCATCCCCACCGAAGGCGGCCCCATTGGGGTCATGCTCCAGGAGCATCGCATGGAGCGGGAGCTGCTCGCCAACATGAGCCAGCAACTCGGCAATCTCGCCGCCATGCCGGCCGACGAACGGGAGGCGTTCCGCCAGCGGGGCGTCGAGTATCTCCAGGTGCGCGCCGAGCACATCTGGAAGGAGAACGACGTGCTCTACCCGATGGCCCGCCGGGTGTTCGACGATACCGACACCCAGGAACTGCTGACCGCCTTCATCGATCTGGACACCGCCACTTACGGCCCAGAGGCCCACGAACAGTACCGCAAGATGGTGGACGAGGTGGAGACCGTGGGCGCCAAGAAACAGGGGCTGATCCACAACCTGACCTACGAGCAGATCGAAGGGATCATGGAGACCCTGCCCTTCGAGGTCACGTTTGTTGACGCCAACGACACGGTGGCCTACTTCAACCGGCTGGATAAGGAAAAACTCTTTCCCCGCACCCGCTCGGTGATCGGCCGCAAGGTCACCCGCTGCCATCCGGAAAAGAGCGTGGCAATGGTGGAGGCCATCGTCGAGGGCTTCAAGAACCGCACGCGGGACAAGGCGGAGTTCTGGATCGACTTCCGGGGCGACAAGGTGCTCATCCGCTACTATCCGGTGTACAACGAGGCGGGCGAGTACCTGGGCGTGCTCGAGGTGACCCAGGCTATTGGCGAAATCCAGAAGCTCACCGGTGAAAAACGGCTGCTGGACTAGCAACCCGTTGACAAACGGGCTGGGCGCGGCAGCCGATCTCCCCACCGACCGCGCAACAAACTATCTGTATGGAGGAACGACATGGCAACCCCTGTGGTCAACACCGAAGAGTGCATCGGCTGCGGCCTGTGCGCCGAACTCTGCCCCGAGGTTTTTGAGATCCAGGACGAAAAATCCGTGGTCATCGGCCCTGACAAGTGCGACACCTGTGACATCGAGGAGGCGGTGGACTCCTGTCCAGTGGAGGCCATCACCCTGGAAGACTGACCATCCCGGACCATTCCAAGCCAACCAGCCACCGAGGACACGCCCATGAAACGCATCGCGCTCGCCGAAACCGCCACCTTCCGCGATCAGGGGCCAAAGATGCTCCTGGTCCATGAATCGCCGTACTTCAAGATCATCAATTTCAACTTTCGCGCCGGCCAGGTCCTGCCCGTGCACAGCCACGAGATCGAGGGCCAGCTCTCTATCTTGGTGCTCGAGGGCGAGGGGGAATTCTTGGCCGGCGACGGCAAGACCCTCTCCGCACGGCCGGGAGACATGCTGATCAGCGACATCGCCGAGCCGCACGGCGTCCGGGCGGCCACGGATATGCGGGTGGTGGTGACCATCGCGCCACCCATCTAACAGTCCGTCGAAAAAGCCGTCCTTGGCTTTTTCGACCACGGTTGCCCAAAGCAATGCTTCGGCCAACCTCACGCATTTCTTGGCTCCTTTTCGGCTATTCCTTGGGCACGGCCTGGTTCGGCCCGCGTTCCTGGAGCTTTCGGCACGACAGCCGACCGGGAAAACACAAAAAGAGCCGGCGGAATTCGGCGGCACATCCATGTGCCGCGCACAGCCCGTTTTTCAACGGGCTGCTAACAAACCAGCCGTGGCACAAGCCAACGAGGGCGTTGACGCCCCCTTTGCGCAGGGGCCCCCCTGGAATCCCGCCTCTTTCGCCGCGACTCGGTCCGCGCGTCAGGACCGGCGTGGACTTGGCTGGCAAAGAGCAATTTTTCGCTCTCTCTCCGGGGCGAGCTGGCGTATAATAGAAAATCGTCAACAAGAGAAGGTGGCGTAGGGGTAATCGCTCTCGTTTTCTGTTCAGCCAAGGAGGGAACCGCATGTTGCGCTCGTTCGGTCTGCAAGGCAAGTTGAACATGGTCCTGCTCGTCTTCGTGGTCATCGGCCTCATCAATGCCGGCATGGTCTATACGGTCGTGAGCAAGCAAAAAGCCGCGGCCCGCACGATCAACCTCGCCGGCCGGCAACGGATGCTCACCCAGAAGATGTCGAAAGAGGCCTCGTTCCTTTTTACCGCCTCCACCCCAGAGGACCGGCGGCGGGCGGCAAAATTCCTGCGCGACACGGCGGAACTCTTTGGCCGCACCTTAAAGGGATTGCAGTTCGGCGACAAAGGCCAACACCTCATCGCCACGAAAAATAAAAAAATCCAGGCCAAGCTGGCCGAGATAGCGCAACTGTGGGAGCCTTTCGCCCAGGCAATCGCCACCCTGGCCGAGACGGATCCCTCTGCGCCGGCGTTCGCCAAGGCGATGAACTACATCCGCGAAAACAACCTGCGGCTCCTCAAAACAATGAACGAAGCGGTGGAGCTTTACGAGGCGGACAACGATCTCGACACCATCCTCGTTTTGCAGGCCATCTTGCTCGCGGTCCTGCTCGCCACCGCCGGCTCGCTCTGGCTGCTTTTCCGCCGCAGCCTCGTCCAGCCGCTGGCCAACACCGCGGTGTCCCTGGACGACAACGCCCACAGCATCAAGAGCTTTGCCGCCAGCATCTCTGAGGCGGCGGACAACCTGGCCGACCAGGCGTCCAAGCAGGCGGCGGCCACGGAAGAATCCTCCGCGTCCCTCGAAGAACTCACCAGCATGGTCAAGCTCAACGCCGACAACACGGCCCAGGCCAACAACGAAATGCAGAACACCAAGCATGTCGTGGAGCGCGCCTATCAGTTCATGGAGGACATGAACAAGGCCATGGCCGACATCCGCAGCGCCAGCGAAGAGACGCAGGCCATTGTCAAGACCATCGACGAGATCGCCTTTCAGACCAACCTGCTCTCCCTCAACGCCGCAGTGGAGGCCGCCCGGGCCGGCGAGGCCGGCGCGGGCTTTGCCGTGGTGGCCGACGAGGTGCGCTCCCTGGCCCTGCGCTCTGCCGAATCGGCCCGCAACACCTCCACGCTGATCGAAAACATCGTCCAGCGCATCGAAGGGGGGGCGGATTTGGTGCGCAAGGCCACCGACGCCTTCAAAGAGGTGGCCGACGGCGCGGCCAAGGTGGCCGTTTTGCTCGATGAGATCGCCAACGCCAACAAAGAGCAGGCGGTGGGCATCGATCAAATCAACATCGGGATCACGGAAATGGACAAGGCCACGCAGCAAAACGCCGCGATGGCCGAGGAGGCGGCGGCCACGGCCAACGACATGTTCAAGGCCGCTGGCGAGCTGACCGTGATCGTCAAACAGATCAGCACCATGATCACCGGAGGAAGCTCCACGGCCGGGGAGGGCGATGCGCCCGCCGGCTCTGCTGCTCCTCCCAGCGACCAATCCGCTCCTCAGCAGGCGCTCCTTACCCAGTGACTCCCCCTGCTGCGCTGCGGGCCGCTGTTCGTCCTGTCTGGTCGTAACTGATCAGGGGGTTGCCCCTTCGATCGTCGAAGCCGCAGCCGCGCAAACCGGGTATCTGGTTGCAGGGCGCCCCAGATGCAAGGAAGAGGTGCGCGCCGCGTACTGGGAGCTACGCAAGCGTGCCGATGACGCCGCAGATGGGGCGCCCTGTGACCAGATACGTCTGGTCGGGAGGAGTAGGATGGGAGCACAAGGCTCCGCCGGAAGGGCTGCGCCCTGGAGCTACCGCGGCGCATGGTAGCCGCCCTCGACGCCCATCGGGGAGAAGACGATCTGCCACAACTGGTTGAGGCGGCAGCGGAACGAGCCGGCGCAGGCCAAAAGATAGTACTTCCATATGCGGTAGAACCGCTCGCCGTACTTGGCGCGCAGCTTGGGCCAGCCGGCGTGGAAATTGGCGAACCAGGCCATGAGGGTCTTGTCGTAGTC
>WFOD01000106.1 GCA_015488275.1 Deltaproteobacteria bacterium | reverse complement strand
GGAGCCAGTGGATGACGGCTCCCGTTTTTGTTTGCCGGGGCTGGGGGCTGGTTCATTTCTCAAGGGCATGTCCAGAGGGGATTTCGTGGTCTTCGCGGGAGGGCTGTTTGCGGGTGGCATTGGAGGCTTATCTGCTAACTATTTCAAATCAAATCAAAAAAATGGTTTGTCGCGCGCATGGCCGCATCCGTGGAATTACCTAGAAAAATAATGAATAGATATTCAGTATTTTCCTTGACAAGCCCGGCGCTTTGGGCTAAGAATCGGAACTCGTATGCACCCGGTCCTGACCGGCGGGAGGCGCGAGCGGACCGGCCGGCCGCCGGGGCGCGGCAACGGGATCGTCAACGGCCATCGACCAAAGGAGCCTGGATACCGTGTTCGACGTAAACGACCTCCTCTATGTGGCCGCCTTTTTCCTCGGCGGCCTCGTCTTCGCCATCGGCCCCTTCATCATCGCCTTCTTCCTCGCCCCTCGCAAGACCCGCAACTACGAACATCGCACCCGTCAGCTCATCGAGTGCGGCGTGGAGCCCATTGGTGACGCCTGGATCCGCTACGGCATCAACTACTACCTCTACGCCCTCATCTTCATCGCCTTTGCGGTGGACGTGCTCTACCTCTTTCCCGTGGCGCTCGTCTACGACACCGTCTTTCCGGTCCGGGACTTCGTTGAGGTCCTGATCTTTGTCGGCATCCTCTCCCTCGTCATTGTTTACGCCTGGAAGAAGGGGGTCTTCTCGTGGGAACGCAAGACATACCGTCGGCAATAGTCCGGTTCGCCGCCCTGGACAAGATCCTGGCCCTGGGCCGGGCGAACTCGCTGTGGCCGATGACCTTCGGCCTTGCCTGCTGCGCCATTGAGATGATGGCCACCGGCGCTTCGCGTTTCGATCTCGCCCGGTTCGGGGCCGAGGTCTTTCGTCCGTCGCCGCGGCAAAGCGACGTGATGATCGTGGCCGGCACCATCAGCAAGAAGATGGCCCCGGCGGTGCTGACCCTCTACGACCAGATGCCCGAGCCCAAGTGGGTGATTGCGATGGGCAACTGCGCCATCTCGGGCGGGCCTTTTGTGTTCAAGGGCCAGTACGGCATCGTGGAGGGAGCGGACAAGCTCTTTCCGGTGGACGTGTTCATTCCCGGCTGTCCGCCGCGGCCCGAGGCCCTGATCGAGGGCATCTTGGAATTGGAAGAAAAGATCACCGGCACGCGGCGTTGGCCGCGGGTCAAGGCGGGGTGAGCCATGATCTGTGACACCGTTGCCCAGGAGCTGGAGGAGCTGATCGCTGCCGCTGCGGCCGAAGAGGAGGCCGCAGGCGGGGAGGCTGGGGCCGAGGCGGCCGACGAGGCCGTGGCCGGTGGCGGCGCCGAGGCAGGAGCGCAAGGGGAGGCGGCCGGCGAGGGGGAAGAAGCGGCCGCGCCGCCGCCCGGTACGCCCATGTTGCGCCGGACCGAGTATCGCAGCACCGGCTATCACGTGGACGCCACCGTGGCCCCGGCGCAGGTGGCCGAGGCGGCGGCCATCCTCGACCGCCACCAATTTTTCATCGAGACGATCACCGGCGTTGATTGGCCGGCGGACCGCCAGATGGAGGTGGTCTACGACTTCAAGCACCGCGAGGAGCTGTGCCGGGTGGTGATCCGCGCCCGGGTGGACCGCGACGATCCGCGCCTGCCGACCATCTCCCATGTCTTTCCCGGCGCCAATTGGCACGAGCGTGAGACGCACGACTTCTTTGGCATCGTCTTTGACGGCCATCCCTATCTCGAGCCGCTGCTCCTGCCCGAGGATGCCGATTTTCACCCGCTGCGCAAGGACTTTTCGCCATGAGCGTCACCGTCACCGATCCGAATCTCGAGACCTTTGTCCTCAACCTGGGACCGCAGCATCCGGCCACCCACGGCGTGCTCCGGGTCAAGCTCGTGATGGACGGCGAGTACATTGTCAGCGCCGAGCCGGTCCTGGGCTATATCCACCGGATGCAGGAGAAGATGGGCGAGAATCGGACCTATGCCCAGTTCCTGCCCAACCCGCCGCGGCTCGACTACCTCTCCGCCCTGTCGTACAACCTTGGGTACGTCATGGCCGTGGAGCGGGCCGCTGGCATCGAGGTGCCGGAGCGGGCCGAGTATATCCGGGTGATCTGCACCGAGCTCAACCGGGTGGCGAGCCATCTGCTCTGGCACGGCGCCTTTATCCTCGACCTCGGCGGCTTCACCCCCCTGCTCTACGCCTTTGACGACCGCGAGCAGATCCTCGATCTGCTCGAATCGGTCACCGGCGCCCGCCTCACCTACTGTTATTTCCGGTTCGGCGGGGTGTACAACGACGTGGACGACGACTTTCTCGCCGGCGCCAAGGCGTTCGTCAAGCGGATGCGCGAGCGCCTGCCCATGTACCACGACCTGGTGACCAACAACATCATTCTCATCAAGCGGCTCAAGGACATCGGCTTCATCTCGGCCGAGATGTGCCGCAAGTACGGGGCCACCGGGCCGGTGTTGCGCGGTTCGGGCGTGGCCTACGACGTGCGCAAGGCCGAGCCGTATTCGGTCTATTCCGAGTTCGACTTCGATATCCCATCCTATCCCGAGGGCGACTCCTATGCCCGCTACCGGGTGCGGATGGACGAGATCGCCGAGAGCCTGCGGATCATCGAGCAGGCGTGCGACAAGATCCCGGACGGGCCGGTAAGGGCCAAGGTGCCCAAGACCCTCAAGCCGCCGCCCGGCGACTACTACCATGCGGTGGAGGCGGCCCGCGGAGAGTTCGGCGTGCGCATCGTCTCCGACGGCACCACCAAGGCCTATCGCATGAAGCTGCGCTCGCCGTCCTACTCCAACCTGAGTCTGTTCGGCGAGGCGTGCGAGGGAATGCTTCTGGCCGACGCCCTGGCCCTCATGGGCAGCCTCGATCTGGTCATCCCGGAGATCGACCGCTAGCAGGGCCCTTGGCAGCTCGTTGAAAAACGGGCTGTGTGCGGCACAAGGACGTGCCGCCGGATTCCGCCGGCTCTGAAAGGGCCAAGGAATTCGTGAGGTTGGCCGGAACTCAGTTCTGGCCAACCGATAGTTGAAAAAGCCAGGACGGCTTTTTCAACGGACTGTTGGGAAAAGCGGCTGTGACACAACCAACCAGCAGGATGGCATCATGAGTGAACCCGGCAGACTGCTCGCGTTTCTGATCGGCATCATCGCCTTTGCGGCCCTGAACGCCGCCTATCTCGTCTGGGTGGAGCGCAAGGGCGCGGGTCATTTCCAGCGCCGGATCGGTCCCAAGGAGGTGGGGCCGTACGGCCTGTTGCAGCCCATTGCCGACGGCATCAAGCTGATGACCAAACAGCTCATCGTGCCTGAGGGCGCGGATGCGGTCCTGTTCAAGATGGCGCCGATCATGGTCATGGTGCCGGCCATTGTCAGCTTCGTCACCATCCCCTTTGCCGAGGGGCTCCAGGCCCGCAATATCAATATCGGCCTGCTCATGATCTTCGCCTTCGCCTCGGTGGCCGTGCTCGGCATCCTCATCGGCGGCTGGGGATCGCGCAACAAGTACGGCGTCATCTCCGCCGCCCGTGTGGTGTCGCAGAACATCGCCTACGAGGTGCCCATGCTCCTCACCGTCATCACCGTGGTGATGATCACCCGCACCTTTGACCTCAACGCCATCGTCAACCAGCAGATGGGCGGGTTCTGGCACTGGAACGTCTTCCGCCTCACCGCCAGTCCGCTCATGCCGGTGGCCTTTCTCATCTTTTTTGTCTGTATGCTCGCTGAGACCAACCGGGCGCCCTTTGACATGGCCGAGGCGGAGAGCGAGCTCATCGCCGGCGCCTTCACCGAGTACTCGGGCATGGGGTTTGGCGTCTTCTTCATGGGCGAGTACGCCAACATCGTCATCGGCGCCTGCGTGGCCACCATTTTGTTCCTCGGCGGCTGGGACTGCCCTTTGGGCTTTCTGCCCGGCGTTCACTGGTTCCTCATCAAGATGTACCTCATCATCTTTACCGTGGTCTGGGTGCGCTGGACCTTTGTCCGCACCCAGTTCTACAACCTGTTGAACCTGTCGTGGAAGATCCTCATCCCGATCTCCATGTTCAACCTCATTCTGACCAGCGCCCTGTTGAAGGTGTTCTAGATGAGCGGCTATTTCAAGGAACTGTTTACCGGCACCAAGAGCCTCGCCGTGGGCATGGGGGTCACCATCCGGGCCTTTTTTTCGCCCGTGGTCACCATGCAGTACCCGTACGAGACGCCGAAGATCCCGGAGCGCTTCCGGGGGCATATCGAGTTGGTGGCCGACGACGAGGGTAAGCCCAAATGTGTGGCCTGCGGCATGTGCCAGCGGGCCTGCCCGTCAGGTTGCATCACGGTCAAGGGCAAGAAGCGGGAGGATGGCGGCAAGGGCAAGGTGGTCTCCTTCTACCGCCTCGACTTCACCAAGTGCAGCCTGTGCGGCCAGTGCGTGGAGAGCTGTAAGTTCGACGCCATCACCTTTTCCAAGGAGTACAACCTCGCCTCCACCCGCAAGGAAGACTTTATTTACGATCTTCTGAAGCGCTTGCAGGAGAAGAACTCATGACCCCGCTTGCCTCTGCCGAAGGACTGACCGGGCTCGTCTTTCTCTTCACCGTGGCCGTCACCGTGGGCGGCGCCACGCTGGCCGCCTGCGCCGCCAACCTGATCCGGGCGGTCACCGGCCTGGCCATTGGCTTTCTCGGCCTGGCCGGCCTGTTCTATTTTTTGAACAGCCCGTTCGTGGCGCTCATGGAGATCCTGATCTACGTGGGCGCGGTATGCGTGGCCCTGGTCTTTGGCATCATGCTCGCCCCGCCGCGCATGGACCGGCTGGCGCGGGCCAACCGCAATTTCGGCGCCGCCGCCGCTCTGTTGGCCTGCGGCACCCTGTTCGGCCTGGTGGCGTGGGTAGGCGCGGCCACCGACTGGCCCCGGCCCGCCAGTTTGGTCAACGACGGCTCGGTGGCCGCCATCGGCAAGGGACTGCTCTCCACCTATTCAATGGTCTTTGAGCTGATCTCCCTGGTGCTGCTCGTGGCCATTCTCGGCGCCCTGGTCGTGGCCCGCAGCGGCCGCGGCCTGCCGCAAATCCGAACCGGAGCGAAGTGAGATGGATATTCTGGCCCTGCACAACTCGCTGCTCGTCTATCTGGTGGTGGCCGCTTTTCTGTTCGCCGCAGGTATCTTCGGTCTCTTGCAGCGGCGGACCTTGATCGGCATGTTGATCTCCGGCGAACTGGTGCTCGCCGGCGCCAGCCTCAACTTCATGGCCTTTAACCGGTTTTGCGCCCCGGATCCGGTGGTGGGGCAGGTCTTTACCCTGTTTATCATGGGGATCGCCGCGGCGGAAGCGGCCATCGCCCTGTCGATCAT
>WFOD01000105.1 GCA_015488275.1 Deltaproteobacteria bacterium | reverse complement strand
GTGCATTTCGACGCCCGCCTCTACCGCGAGGATATCGCCGGCAGCCGGGCCCATGCCCGGATGCTCGCCCGCCAGGGCATCATCAGCAAGGAGGAGTGCGAGGCCATCGTCCGTGGCCTTGAGGAAATCGAGGCAGAAATCGAGGCCGGCACCTTCCCTTTCCGCCCCGAACTGGAAGACGTGCACATGAACATCGAGGCCGCCCTGGTGGAACGGATCGGCGAAGCGGGCAAAAAACTGCACACCGCCCGCAGCCGCAACGACCAGGTGGCTCTCGACCTGCGGCTCCACCTACGGCGGTGCTGCGACGAGATCGCCGGCCATCTCTTGGAGGTGCAGCGCGCCCTGCTGCGCCAGGCCGAGGCCAATCTCGGCCGGATCATGCCGGGCTACACCCATCTGCAACGGGCCCAGCCGGTGCTCGTCTCCCATCACCTTCTGGCCTACGTCGAGATGTTCGAACGGGACCGCGGCCGGATCCTGGACTGCCGCAAGCGCCTCAACCTCTCGCCTCTGGGCGCCGCAGCCCTGGCCGGCACCGGTCTGCCCATCGACCGGGAGAGCGTGGCGGCGGAGCTCGGCTTCGACGGCATCACCGCCAACTCCCTCGACTCTGTGGCTGACCGCGATTTCGTCATCGAGTTCCTCGCCGCCTGCGCCCTCATTCAGGTGCATTTAAGCCGCTTGGCCGAGGAACTTGTGCTCTGGGCCTCCACGGAGTTCGGCTTTGTCGAGTTGGCCGACGCCTACTGCACCGGCTCGTCGATCATGCCGCAAAAAAAGAACCCCGACATTCCCGAGCTGGTCCGGGGCAAGAGCGGCCGGGTGATCGGCAACCTCGTCTCCCTGTTGGTCACGGTCAAGGGCCTGCCCCTTGCCTACAACCGCGACCTGCAAGAAGACAAGGAGCCGGCCTTCGACTCGGCCGACACGGTGCGCGCGAGCCTGGCGATCACCGCCGAACTCCTCGATCATCTGCGGTTCAACCACGAGCGGCTCGAGGCGGCGGTGACCGCTGGCTTTATGACCGCCACCGATCTGGCCGACTACCTGGTGGCCAAGGGCGTTCCTTTCCGCGAAGCGCACGCCATCGTCGGCCGGGCTGTGGCCTTTTGCATCGAACGCGGCTGCGACCTGGCAGATCTGGAGTTGGCCGACCTGCAACGGTTTTCACCAAAGATCGGCGAGGACGTGTTCAAGGTGCTGACGCCGGCCGGCTCGGCCAACAGCCGCCTCTCGGCTGGCGGCACGGGGCTCGAGGCGGTGCGCCGCGCCTTGGCCGCAGCACGCCAGCGTATAGCAGCCCGTTGAAAAACGGGCTGTGTCCGGCACAGGGATGTACCGCCGAATTCCGCCGGCTCCTTTTGTGTGTCCCCGGCCAGCTGCCGTGTCGGAGCAGCCGGGTGTCCTGGAACCAGATGGCCCGCGAGGCCGCGACTCCGGCATACGAAGGAGCCCCCTGTGATCAGTTACCCCCGTGCGGCTCAACAGGCCTGGCTCCCTTGTGCAAAGCGAAAAAACGGGAGATCACCCGCCAATGGACCGGTCGCCAACCTCTGCGCTCCTTCTCGTTTTCGCCGTTACCGTTCTCGCCTCCTTGACCGGTTGCGGCCGCAAGACGCCCCCTCTGCCGCCCGAAGCCGTGACCGCCGCTCCGATCCGCGACCTGACGGCGCGGCTCCATGCTGGCGGCGTCACGCTTACCTGGTCCTTTCCCCGCCGCACGGTGACCGGCGAGCGCCTGACCGCGATCTCCACGTTCGAGGTCTTCCGGGCCGTGCAGCCAGCGGACAACGCCTGCGCCCGTTGCCCCCTGCCCTTCAAGCTGCGACAGGTGGTGGAGGGCGGTCCGCTGCCGGCCCGCATCCTGCCCCGCCAGGCATCGTTCGACGATGCGGCCCTGCGGCCCGGATTCCGCTACAGCTATAAGGTACGCGCCCGCACCGGCCCGTTCGCCGTGAGCGGCGACTCCAATATCCTTTCCTTTGTCTGGCGCACGCCACCCGCAGCGCCCCGCAGCTTTACCGCCATTGCGGAAGACGGCGCTGTCCGCCTGCGCTGGCTGCCGCCCGCCACCCTGCTCGACGGCCGGCCAACGCCACCGGATCTCCTCTATCGTGTGGAAAGAATGGAAACGGCGGGCTACCGCGCCCTCGGACCACCAACGGCCGCCACCAATTTCACCGACCTGCGGATCCGCAGCGGCGCGACCTACCGCTACCGGGTGCGGGCGCTGCGGCCCACGGACAACGGCCTTTTCATCGCCGGCCTGGCGAGCGCGCCGGCAACGGTCACGGCCGAAACGCCAAGCGAACCATAACCCCAACCAGCGTCACGGAACATCATGCATCACTTCAACTATAAAAACGACGTACTGCACTGCGAAGACGTGCCCATTCCAGAGATCGCCGCCGCGGTGGGCACCCCTTTCTACTGCTACAGCGCCGCCACGCTCCGCCGTCACTTCCAGGTCTTTGACGGCGCGTTCTCCCTGCCGCACCTCACCTGTTTTGCGGTCAAGGCATGTTCCAACATCGCCATCTTGCGCCTGTTCGCCCGGCTGGGAGGCGGCATGGACATCGTATCAGGGGGCGAGCTGTACCGGGCGCTGGCCGCGGGCGTGCCTGCAGAGCGCATCGTCTATTCCGGAGTGGGCAAAACGCGGCGAGAACTGCACGAGGCCCTCGAGGCGGGCATCCTGCAGTTCAACGTCGAGTCGGCCCAGGAGCTCGAAACCCTGGCGCAGGAGGCCAGGGCCCTGGGGGTGCGGGCGCCGGTGGCCCTGCGGGTCAACCCCAACGTGGACCCGAAAACCCATGCCTATATCTCCACGGGACTGGCCAAAAACAAGTTCGGCATCCCAGAGGAGGAAGCCCTGGAGCTGTACCGCCGGGCGGCGGAGATGGAGCACATCCGCGTGCAAGGGGTCAGCTGCCACATCGGATCGCAACTCACGCAGCTCTCGCCGTTTGTCGAGGCCCTGGACAAGATGGTCGCCTTTGTCGAGCGCCTGCGCCAGGCGGGCATCAACGTCTCCTGGCTCGATCTGGGCGGCGGGCTCGGCATCACCTACGATCAGGAAGAGCCGCCCCCACCGGCCGACTATGCCGAGGCCCTGGCCCGCGGCCTTGCAGGTCTCGACTGTCGCTTGATCCTGGAACCGGGACGGGTTATAGTGGGCAACGCTGGAATTCTCGTGTGTTCGACCCTGTACACCAAGCGGGGCGGCAAGCACTTCATCATCGTCGATGCGGCGATGAACGATCTTGCCCGACCCAGCCTGTACGACGCCTTTCACTGCGTCCAAGCGGTGAAGGGGCCCGAACGGCGGCGGGTGCGGGCCGATCTCGTGGGGCCGATCTGCGAGACCGGCGACTTTCTGGCCCGCGATCAGGACCTCCCCGACCTTGCGCCGGGCGAGCTGGTCGCAGTGATGAGCGCTGGCGCCTACGGCTTTTCGATGGCCTCCAACTACAACTCCAGGCCCCGGGCGGCCGAGGTCCTGGTGGATGGCGCGCGCTTTGCCGTCATCCGCAAGCGGGAAACGTACGAAGATCTTGTGCGGGGCGAAACCATTCCCGACTTTCTTGCACAGTCCTGAGGATGCGACTTCCCATCCGGTTCAGCAAACTAAGCGGCACGGGTAACGACTTTATCGTCATCGACCACCGCCGCGCCTTGATTCCGCCCGAGGAGCAGGCCTCCTTTGCCCGGGCGGTCTGCCGCCGCAACTTCTCTGTTGGCGCGGACGGACTGATCCTCATCGAGTCTTCGGAGGAGGCCGACTTCGCCTGGCGGTTTTTCAACGCCGACGGCTCGGCGGCCGAGATGTGCGGCAACGGCGCGCGGTGCGCCGCCCGGTTCGCCCATGCAAACGGTATTGCGCCAGCGCGGATGCGCTTCGCGACCGCGGCCGGCATCGTGGCGGCAGAGGTGCTGGCGGGTGGAGACACGGTGCGCGTTGGTCTCACCCCGCCCCGCGATCTGGCCCTGAACATCCGGCTCCTGCTCGACGGCCAGGAACGCACCGTGCACTTTCTCAACACCGGCGTGCCGCACGTGGTCCTGTTTACCGACGGTTCCGAAGCGCCGGTGCAGCGCTGGGGGCGCGCACTCCGTTTCCACAAGCGGTTCCAGCCAGCGGGTGCTAACGCCAACTTTGTGCAGATCACCGGCGCGCACGAACTCACGGTGCGGACCTATGAACGGGGCGTGGAGGCCGAGACCCTGGCCTGCGGCACAGGCGCCACGGCCGCCGCCGTGATCGCCGCCCTGCTTGGTCATGCGCAGCCGCCGGTCACGGTCACCACCTCGGGCGGCCAGCGGCTCACCATTGACTTCCGCTTGGCCGACCAGCAGACGGTGGAAAGCCTGACCCTTGAAGGGCCGGCCCTACATATCTACGACGGCGAACTGTACGCCGACGCCCTGGCCGCCTGAGCCGTCTGTCCCGCGCCCTCCGCCGGCCGGGGGCCAGAGCGCGGCGGCGTCAACCCAGACGGCAAACGACCGAATGTTGTTTTACGATCCTTCAACATGCAAGAAAAGGTGAAGCCCATGACAGTCTTTCGCGGAGCGTTCGTGGCCATCGTCACGCCTTTTACCGAAGAGGGCATCGACGAACAGGGCTTGCGGGACCTGATCGAGTTCCAGATCGAGGCCGGCACCCACGGCATCGTCCCCTGTGGCACCACCGGCGAGTCGGCCACCATGAGCCACGAGGAGCACCACCGAGTGGTGGAGATCACCATCGACCAGGTAAAAGGCCGCGTGCCGGTCCTGGCCGGCACCGGCTCCAACTCCACGGCCGAGGCCATCGCCCTTACCCGGCACGCCAAAGAGGCGGGCGCGGACGGCGTGCTCATGGTCACCCCCTACTACAACAAGCCCTCCCAGGAAGGACTGTACCAACACTACAAGAGCATTGCCGAGGCAGTGGACATCCCCATCGTGCTCTACAACGTGCCGGGGCGCACGAGTTGCAACCTGCTCCCGGCCACGGTCGCCCGCCTGGCGGCAATCGACAACATCGTGGGCATCAAGGAGGCCACCGGCAATCTGAACCAAGTCAGCGAGGTCATCCGCCTGTGTCCCGACGGCTTCGCCGTGCTCTCGGGCGATGATTTCACCTCAATGGCCACGGTGGCCATCGGCGGCACCGGGGTCATCTCCGTGACCTCGAACATTGCGCCCGCCGACATGGCGGCTATGATGGACGCCGCCTTGGCCGGCGACTTCGGCCGGGCGCGGGAGCTCCACTATCGGCTCTTTCCCCTCATGCAGGCCATGTTCCTCGAGACCAACCCGGTGCCGGTCAAGACCGCCGTGGCCCTCATGGGCAAGATCGCCAACGGCCGGCCCCGCCTGCCGCTCTGCCCGATGAGCGAGGCCAATCTCGCCAAGCTGCAGGCAGCCCTGCGCGACTACGGCCTGATCTGATATCCCGGCCAGTGGGCCTGCGGACGAAAAACCACAAAGGAGACCAAAGACAGATGAGCACCACACCGATCAAGGTGGCCGTGGCCGGGGCGGCCGGCCGGATGGGCAAACGGATCTGCGACATGGTGCGCCGGCACAACCGGCTCAGCCTGACGGGCGGCTTTGAACGGGCCGGCCATCCGGATATCGGCCGCGACCTGGGAGAGATCGCCGGCTTCGGCCCTGTTGGGGTGGCCCTATCGGAAGGGATCGACTCGGTGATCGACACCGCAGACGTGATCATCGACTTCACCTTCCACACCGCGACCATGGAGTTCGCTCGCCGGGCGGCAGAGACCCATACCGCCCTGGTCATCGGCACCACCGGCCTGTCGGCCGACGATCTGGCCGAACTGCGGGATCTGGCGCAGAACTTTGCCTGCGTCCAGGCCCCGAACATGGCGGTGGGCGTCAACGTGCTGTTCAGGATCGCCGCCAAGGTGGCCGCCATCTTGGGCGACGGCTACGACGTGGAGATCGTGGAAGCGCACCACCGGCTGAAAAAGGACGCGCCCAGCGGCACGGCCCTCAAGCTGGGAGAGATGGTCGCCGAGGCCCTTGGCCGCGATCTCGACGAAGTGGGCGTATTCGCCCGCCACGGAATCATCGGCGAGCGGACCCAGCGCGAGATCGGCATCCAGACCATCCGGGCCGGTGATATCGTTGGGGAACACACGGTATACTTTGCCGGCGCGGGCGAGCGGCTGGAACTCACCCACCGGGCCCACAGCCGCGACAACTTTGCCCGCGGCGCAGCCGTGGCCGCCGCCTGGGTGGCGGGGCGGGAGAACGGCCTGTACAGTATGTTCGACGTTCTGGGCCTGGCCGATCTGTAGCGACCCAGCCAGCATTATGACAGCGGCGTGAGCAGCAGGGTGTTCATTGGCCTTGGCGCCAATCAGGGCGACGGCCCGGCAAATCTGCTCGCCGCCTGGCGGCGGCTTGGCGCTGAAGCAGGCGTCACGGCCTTGCACCTTTCCAATCCCTGGCGCACGAGCCCGGTGGACATGGCCTCGCCGCGCTGGTTCACCAACGCGGTGGGCGAGATCAGCACCTCACTGCCGCCGGAACGCCTGCTCGCCCTCCTGCTCACCATTGAAGCGCGCATGGGGCGCGACCGGAGCAAAGGACGCGACCGTGCCATTGACCTCGATATCCTCCTTTACGGCAACCTGCAGATGATCAGCAACCGGCTCGCCATCCCCCATCCGCGCCTTGCCGAGCGGCTCTTTGTACTCGAACCGCTGGCCGAGCTGGCGCCAGGGCTGCGCGTTCCACCGAGCGGCGCAACGGTGGCCGAACTCCTGGCCGCCCGCCGCCAACATCCCCTGGGACAGCAGGCCATCCAAGGGTGTTGGCCCGACAGCCACGAGTCATGAGCCCGCTTCGCCTGCTCATCCTCGCCGGCCTCTTCTACCTCCTGTGGCGTCTTGTCCGCGGTCCCCGGCGCGCTTCCCGTAACGCCGGCCAGGAGCCCTCTGCGCCGCCGGTGACCGACGACGTGCTGGTCGAAGATCCGGTCTGCCACGTACATGTGCCCCGCAAGCAGGCGGTGCGGCTGCGCCACGCCGGCCGGACCGTGTACTTTTGCTCCACCGAATGCCGGAACCGTTACCGATCCACCAAAGGAGACGACACGACATGAAATTTTTCATCGATACCGCTAACCTCGACGAGATCCGCAAGGCCAACGAATTGGGCATCCTCGACGGCGTGACCACCAATCCCTCGCTGGTGGCCCGGGAAGACACGCCGTTTCTCGACCTCCTCGCCGCCATCTGCCAGGAAGTCAACGGCCCGGTGTCCGCCGAAGTGGTCAGTCTTGCGGCCGAGGACATGGTGGAAGAAGGCAAGAAACTCGCCGCCATCCACGACAACATCGTCATCAAGGTGCCGATCATCCGCGAAGGGCTGCGGGCGGTCAAACGGTTTGCCGCCGAGGGAATCAAGACCAATGTCACCCTCGTCTTCTCCCCCACCCAGGCCCTGATGGCCGCCAAGGCGGGCGCCACCTTTGTCAGCCCCTTTGTCGGCCGGCTGGACGACATCTCCCAGACCGGCATGGACCTGGTGCGGGATATCGTGCAGATCTACGACAACTACGGGTACGAGACCGAGGTGATCGTCGCCTCGATCCGCAACCCCATGCACGTGGTCGAGGCGGCCCTGGCCGGCGCAGACATCGCCACCATCCCCTACAAGGTGATCGACCAGCTCATCAAACATCCGCTCACTGATATCGGCATGGAAAAATTCCTCGCCGACTGGGAGAAGCGCCGGGCCTGACAACAGCGGAAAACCCGGAGACTCCGGTCGAAGGGGGAACAAACCGGCGCTGCAGGAATGCCGATGACGCCGCGGATGGGGGGCCCTGTGACCGCATACGCCACGCCCGTGGGTTGTCTTTTTGCCGGCCCCCAAGCTACAATGGGGAGTATGCGAGGCAGAACAACGCTTTTTCTCGTTCTCACCGGCACCCTCCTCCATCTTGCCCTTTCCGCGCCGCCGGGCCGCGCGGCGATCTACTCGTTCGTGGACGAGCGCGGGGTGATTCACCTGACCAACGTGCCGACAGACCACCGCTACCGGCCACTTTTCCGCGAAAAGCGCCGGGCCGGCGTGCGGCACCATATCCAGATGGCCTCCCGCCGCTACCGCCTCGATCCCTTGCTCATCGAGGCGGTGATCGCCGTGGAGTCCGCCTTTGACCGGTGGGCGGTGTCGCGAAAAGGGGCGCAGGGCCTCATGCAGCTCATGCCGGAAACGGCCCGCGATCTGGCGGTGGGCGACCCCTTTGACCCGGCGGCCAATATCGACGGCGGCGCCCGCTATCTGCGCCGCCTGCTCGACCTGTTCGCCGGCGATCTCGAACTCGCCCTCGCCGCCTACAACGCGGGCCCCAACAGGGTGCAGGCCGTTGGCCGTGTTCCGCCCATTCCTGAGACCAAGCGGTATGTCCGGGCTGTGCTCTCCACCTACCGCCGGCTCCAGGGCCGCCGCTGACGATTCCGCCTTTTCTCTTGACAGCGGCCTGGGCTGCCCATAAAGTACCGCCAATGCCGATATGCTCTGCTGCCGGAGTGGTGAAACTGGTAGACGCACCGGACTCAAAATCCGGCGGGCCTTGGCCCGTGGGGGTTCGACTCCCCCCTCCGGCACCAACCAGCATCTTCTCAGGACCCGCTTGTGTCCTGCGCCCCGCGGCCTGCGGGGTTTTCTCTATCAGGCCGGGGAAAAAGGCCCCAACGCCTCTGCCGTTGACACCGGCCAGGGGGGCGGGTATCCTGGCGTGAAAGGGGCGCGGTCCTCGGGCCATTAGCGGCGCCCGGATCGTGTCAACCACCTCATCACGGCGACTCCAATCACCTGCACGGGGGATGGCATGTTGAAAAACAGCGAGTGCACGCTCTACAGCGGCGGCCACAAGGGAGCGGAAAGCTTTTTCGGCGAAATGGCGGAAAAGTGGGGCGTCAAGGAGGTCAACTTCGCCTATCCCGGCCAGACACCGGCCCGCAACAAGAACGTCATCGTCCTGTCGGAAGAAGAGCTGCGGCGCGGCGACATCAGCATGGAGCTCGCCTCCAAGATGATGAACCGCTCCTATTACCAGGCCGACAAGATCCGCAAGGTGTTGCAAACCATCTTCCACATGGTGAACAACGGCCATCAAATCTTTGTCGTCGGCACGATCCTCGCCGACCACACTGTGAAAGGCGGCACGGGTTGGGCCGTGGAACTGGCGCGCCTCTTCAACCGGCCAGTACACGTGTTCGACCAACCGACGGGCAAGTGGTACACGTGGCAGGGCGGCACCTGGCAGGTGGACGAACCCCGCATCGAACATCCCACGTTTGTCGGTTCGGGCACCCGTAACCTGGAGCCGGCCGGACGCAACGCCATCGAAAAGCTGTTCCGCACCGCCTTTGGCTCCTGAACACCGTCCTGTACG
>WFOD01000104.1 GCA_015488275.1 Deltaproteobacteria bacterium | reverse complement strand
GGCGTAAAAGGTATTGTTCGTCCGCTGGTAGCGTCCCTCGAGGATCACCTCAACTTCGTCTTTCAAGGCGTCTGGCCGCACGCCCTTGTAGACGACCTGCATCGTGAGCGTTGGATCGTCCATATCGCGCACGGACAGGGTGAGGGTGAGGCGTTCCTGGTCGTAAGCGATGGAGCCGGCCACCACCTCGCCGCTCACCCGCACGCCTCGGCGCTCGCTTTGCTGTCCTGCGATCAGCTCGCCCACGGTGAGGTAGTAAACACCGGTCTCGGACACGGTTTTGAAGATTAAAAGCGCCACACCCGCCAGAAGGAGGAGGATGGCGACAGCGGTCTTGACGGATTTGCGCATCGCGTGTGGGGTCCAGTGGGGTTTATAGGAAGTTGGTGAAAAAGCAAAGGCCGCTGACGCGGGGGCGGCCTGCCTCGGTTGTAGAATCGCCCTGTTCAGAAGGCAAGGGTTGTGCCACTTTCCCCCGCCACTTGGGAAAGGCTGCTGGCAGCTCGTTGCGCCGCGCACAGCCGCTTTTCAACAGGCGGTAAAAGGGCTATGGCGCAATGTTGGAGAGTGGGGCGGAATGGGCCGTGGTGGGGCAAAATGTCCCACTTGCCCGCGGCCCGTAACGCAGACTGGTCTATCAGCCCGTTGAAAAATGGGGTGGGTGCGGCGCATGGATGTGCCGCCGAATTCCGCGGCTCTGAAAGAGCCAAGGATAGCTTTTTCGACGGGCTGCTATTATGAGGTATGAGGGCCGGTGAGAAACCGGCTTACGATCCCTCTTGCAGTTTACGGCGGATGGTCTTGCGGTCGATGCCCAGCAGGGAGGCGGCTTTTTGCTTGTTGCCGCCGCACCGTTCCACCACGTGGGCGATGTACTCCCGCTCGATTTCGGCCAGGGGCTTGACCGGTCCGCCGGCAAAGGGAAGGGCCTGGCCGTCCGCCTCGAGCATTTCTGGCGGCAGGTCGCGCAGGGAGATCTTGCCGTTTTCGGCAAGCACGGCGCACCGCTCGATGGCGTTTTCCAGTTCCCGCACGTTGCCCGGCCAGGGATAGTCGAGGAAGAGGCGCATCACCTCTGAGGGCACTTCGATCCGCTCCCCGCCTTCCTGTCGCCGCAAAAACGCCTGGACCAGCAGGGGGATGTCCTCCCGCCGTTGCCGCAGGGGAGGGACTTCGATACGGAAGACGTTGAGCCGGTAGTAGAGGTCTTCCCGGAAGCGGCCCGCCTCGACCTCCTCCTTGAGGTTTTTGTTGGTGGCCGCGATGATCCGCGCTTCCACGGCCAGCGAGCTGTTGGCGCCCACTGGCCGGATACGGCGCTCCTGCAAGGCCCGGAGGATCTTGGCCTGGACGGCCAGGCCCATTTCGCCGATCTCGTCCAGCAGCAGGGTGCCGTCGGCCGCCTCGACGAACAGGCCGGTCTTGTCCTGCCGCGCATCGGTGAACGCCCCCTTGACGTGGCCGAAGAGTTCGCTTTCCAAAAGCGGCTCTGGGATGGCGGCGCAGTTGACGGCGATGAAAGGCCGGCGCCGCCGGACTGAGGCCTGGTGGATAGCCCTGGCGATCAGCTCCTTGCCCGTGCCGGTCTCGCCTTCCAGCAACACGGTGCCCGGCGAGTCGGCGATCCGCTCGATGAAGCGGAGCATGTGCAGCATGGCCGGGCTTTTGCCGATCAGCCCGTACGTTCCGGGTTGGCCGCGGGTGATCTCCTCCAGTTCGGCGATCCGCCGCCGCATGGCCCATTCCCGCGCCGCCTTGTCCACGGCGATCAGCAGTTGCTCCACCTTGAACGGCTTGATGAGGTAGTCGTAGGCCCCCCGGCCGATGAGGGTCACGGCCTCGTCGATGTCGCCAAAGGCGGTGATGAGGATGACAAACGGTTTGGTGGCCTCCAGGGTGTCCAGTGCCTCCAGCAGGGCGACGCCGCCCATGACCGGCATCTTGAGGTCAGAGACCACAATGGGAAAGCGCTCGGCGGTCAGGCGCGTCAGGGCCTCCTTGCCGTTGGCCGCTCCGGCCACTGGATACCCCCGCTCGGCAAGGATCTCGCCGATGAATTCCCGCATCTCCTCGTCGTCCTCCACGATGAGGACCGGCGGCCTGTGGTGTTCAACCATCGTGCTCTGCTCCTTCCGCCTCTGGCGGCCGCCGCCGCAAGAAGAGGCGGAAGCGGGCGCCCTGGACGAAGTCGTGGTCCAGCTCCAGTCGGCCGTGGTGCTCTTCGACGATGTTGGCGGCGATGAAGAGCCCGAGACCGGTGCCCTCCCCTACGTCCTTGGTGGTGAAAAAGGGATCAAAGATCCTGTCCTTCAGCTCGTCCGGCACGCCCGGGCCGTCGTCTGCGTATTCGATCTCCACCTCGTCGTCGGTCGTCCCCGCCGTTCGGCTGCCAATGGCGATCGTGCGGCCGCCCCCCTCCCGCATGGCGTGGAGCGAGTTCATGATCAGGTTGACGAACACCTGGCGCAGACCGTCTTCGTCCCCATACACCGTGGCGACCTGGAGATCAAGCCGCCGGCGCACCGTCGGCCGGCCGGCGCCCTGCTTGACAAGGCAAAGGGCAAAGGCCTCCTCGATCACCTTTTCCAGGCTTACTTCGCGGAAAACGGCCGTGGGCTTGCGGGCAAAAGCCAGCATGTGGCGCATGATGGCGGCGATGCGCTCGGCCTGCACCAGGATGCGTCGCAGGTTTTCGGCCAGCGCCGGATCGCCGCCGTGCTTGGCCAGCAGGCGCTCGGCCCGGCCGCTGATCACGTTGAGCGGCGTGCCGATCTCATGGGCGAGGCCGCTGGCCAGCTGGCCGATGGAGGCCAGCTTGTCCTTGTGGCGCAGGCTGCGCGCCAGTTTGATCTTTTCGGCAAAGAGCTGCTCCCGCCGGCGGGTGGCGCTTTCGATGTTGTGGGCCATGCGGTTGAACTCGTCGATCAGATCGTCGAGCTCCTTGACCCCGCTTTTGTCGATGCGCAGGCCCAGATCGCCGCGGCCCAGTCGCCGCGCCGCCTCCCGCAGCCGGGTGATGGGACCAGTGATGCTCCAGCGGCTGAGCAGGTAGAGCAGGAGCCCCAAAAGCAGGGCGGTGAGCAGGATGAACAGGGCCAGCCGGCGCACCTGGTCCCGCAAGGTCCGGCCGATGCCGTCCAGGGAGAGCAGCACCTCTACCGCCCCCTGGGCCGCGCCGCGGCTGTCCATGATGGGCGTCACCACGGAGAAGTATTCCTGGCCGCCCAGGCGGACGATATCCTCGCCTGCCTCAAGGGAGGCAAGGGGCGCAGGCCGGCGCTCGGCGTGGGGCGGGGGCTGGCTGCCGTGTTCGAACGCTAAATCGATGCGCCGGCCCTGCCGGTCGTAGATATTGATCGTCAGGCCGGTGAGCCGTTTTTCGTGCGGCACCACGGCGTGGATGATCTCGCCGAGGCGCTCCTCTTGCTCCTCCATGTGGTAGTACTTAAAGGTGGCGGCCAGGGTGCGGGCCAGGGGCCAGGCCAGCATCCGCACCTCCCGCAGGAGATGGGCGCGTTCGTCCTGGATCGAGAGATAGCCGAAGGCCAGCGAGTTGAGGAGGAAGAGGGTGGCGGTGTAGAGAAAAAGGCGCGTGGCGATGTTCATGATCGGCGTTCCCGGCTGAACGGATTCTCCCCGGAGCGGGGCGAAAAGTCAAGCCCTTCCGGCTGGCGGGGGCGGCGCCCCTTCACGGGCGGGCCTGCCACGTTGTGCCATGCTGGCCTCCGGCGGTCCAGGGGCTGGCCGCCCTGTGAGCACCGGCGGTCCATGCGCCCGGAATCCCCGCCGGGCGGGCGATCCGGGCCAACGGCCCGGAGAAGAAAAAATGCAAAATGAATCTTCATTCAGCGCTTGACAAAGACGAATCCCTAGGGTAAGTAGGGCATATTCACGCAAGAAACGGTGCCCAACCCCAATCACTATTGTCAAGGAGGATGAGTTATGGCAACCATTGAGCACGCTGGGAAAACCTTCGAGGTCGATGAGGATGGGTTCCTCGCCAAGGGTATGGAGGAATGGTGCCAAGAGTGGGTTGACTACGTCAAGAATCTCGAAGGCATCTCCGAGCTGACCGACGAGCACTGGAAGGTCATCAACTCCCTGCAGGAGTACTACAAGAAGAACGGCATCGCCCCGATGGTCCGGATCCTGTCCAAGACCACCGGCTATCCGCTGAAGCGGATCTACGAGCTGTTCCCCTCCGGACCGGGCAAGGGAGCCTGCAAGATGGCCGGCCTGCCCAAGCCGACCGGTTGCGTCTGATCCTCGATCAGCGTCGAGCGTTGCAATGGAAAGGGAAGAGGACCTCGCCTCTTCCCTTTTTTCTTAGGTGCGTCCAGCATGGGCGCACGCCTGCGGGTGAAAGTCCCGCCACGAGCTGGTCACGGTGCGTAAAGCAAAGCGCAACAGCATTGCCGGTCCGCGGGGCCGCGGCTTCGGCAGACGATGGAGCACTCCCGTGACCTGTTGCCTTTGCATTTGGGCGGCCGTGAGCGGGTTGGAGGTTGACAAGGTGGTTTTATTGCTTATATATTTGCCTAGTTAAATAGTTGTGAGGCAAAAGATGACTGAGTACAGAGTCGGAGATCCCCTGCCGCGCCTGGTCTATTTCACGTCGCTCGCTTTGCAGCAGCACGCCGACCGGCTGCTGGCGCCGTGTAACGTCACCTTGGAGCAGTTCCATCCCTTGAAGTTGCTGCTGCTCGCCGGCGGCGAGTTGCCCCAGCGCCTTTTGGCCGAGCAGAGCGGCAAGTCGGCGGCCAATATGACGAGGATTCTCGACCGGCTGGTCAAGAAGGGCCTGGTGCGGCGCATCCCTGACCCCCACGACCGGCGGGCCTTTGTGGTTGCGTTGACCCCAGAGGGCCGCGGGCTGGTGGACAAGGTGGTCCGCCTGTTCGACAGCTATCTCGACCGGGTGATGGCCGGTATTTCCCCGGCAGACGAAGAGGTCTGCCGCCGGGTTCTTCATCGTCTCACCGAAAATCTCGCCAGTCTCGAGCCAAGCGTTGCCATACCGCATCCTTGCGCCAGGAGGGAGCCATGAGTTTCTTGTGTCCGGGCGGCCGTTCATCCCGGGTCGCGATTGCCTTCGTCTGTTCCATTCTTACCCTTGTGCTGGGGGGCTTTTCTTCCACGGCCGTGGCCGGCCCCTTTGGTCCGGCCGGGCCGCCCACCGTGCTCGTCGCCCCGGTGCGCCAGGCGGACGTGGCGCCGGAGGCTGCGTATGTGGGGCATGTGGAGGCCGTGGAGGAGGTGGCGTTGCAAGCGCGGGTCTCCGGGGTCATCGAGGAGGTCGGGTTTCACGAAGGCGGCATGGTCGCAGCCGGCGATCTCTTGTACCGCATCGAGTCCGCACCCTACCGGGCCCGGCTCGACGCGGCCCGCGCCCGGTTGCAGATGGCGCAGGCCGAACGTGAGAGGGCCAAGGCCCAGACCGCGGTGGCCAGGGCCGTATTGGACCGGGCGGAAAAGCGTTTGGCCCGCCTGCGCCTTGCCGGTGACGACTCTGTGGCCGCCGCTGATCTGGAGGCGGCCGAGACCGCGGTGGCCGAGGCAAAGGCCCAGGTGGCGGTGGCCGAGGCGCAAGAAGCGGGTGCCAGCTCCCGGATCGCCGAGGCCAAGGCTGCGGTCGCCTCGGCGCGCATCGAACTTTCCTACACCGAGATCCGTGCGCCCATCACCGGCCGTATCGGCCGCACCGCCTGGACCCGCGGCAACCTGGTGGGGCCGGATAGCGGCGTGCTCGCCCGTATCGTGCGGCTTGATCCGGTGCGGGTGGTGTATGCGGTGAGCGAGACCGAGCTTGCGCGCCTGCAACGGGCGTTGGCCGCGGCGGACGGCGGACAGGGTTTTCTTTTGCAGCCGCGTTTGCGCCTGCCAGACGGCGGCGCCTATCCCGTGGCCGGCCGGGTGCTGTTCGTGGACAACCGGGTTGATCCCGCCACTGGCACCGTTGCGGTGCGGGCCGAGTTCGCCAACCCGGACGGCGTGCTTCTGCCTGGGCGGTACGTCACCGTGCTGGTCAAGACCGAGCCGCCGCGCCCCTTGCCCGTGGTGCCCCAGGCAGCGGTCTTGACCACCAAGGAGGGGAGCGCGGTGCTCATGGTGAACGCCAAGGGCGTGGTGGAGGCGCGGCCCGTGACCTTGGGGCCCGTGGTGGGCGCGGATGTGGCCGTGACCTCTGGCCTGCGGCCCGGGGAGCAGATTGTGGTCGCCGGTATGCAAAAGGTGCGGCCCGGTATGCCGGCCAAAGCGGTGATGGCGTCTGGCGGCGGGAAGGCGGCCCCGCCGGCCGAGCGAGGGCGGAACGAAAAGGCCGGCAGCGCCAAGGAGGCCGGCCGATGATCGCCCGCCCCTTCATCGAGCGGCCGCGCCTCGCCGCGGTCATCGCCCTGGCCATCACCATTGCCGGGCTCATTGCCCTGCAGAAGATTCCGGTGGCCCAGTATCCGCAGATCACGCCGCCCGAGGTGCGGGTACGCGCCTTTTACCCCGGCGCGTCGGCCGAGGTGGTGGCCGAGACCGTGGCCGCGCCCATCGAAAAGGCGGTCAACGGGGTGGAGAACATGCTCTACATGACCTCCACCAGCTCCAACTCCGGTATGTATGAACTGGCCGTCACCTTTGCCGTGGGCAGTGATCCGGACATCGACCAGGTGAACCTCCAGAACCGGTTGCAACTGGCCGAGTCCAAACTGCCGCGTGAGGTGGTGGATCAGGGGCTGCAGGTGCGCCGCCGCTCGTCGGACATCATGGCCGCGATCAGCTTCTACTCGCCGGACGGCTCGCGCGACATGCTCTTTTTGAGCAACTACGTAAGCGATAACGTCAAGGACGCCTTGGTGCGGCTGCCCGGCGTCTCGGACGTGTTCATTTTCGGCGAGCAGGAGTACGCCATGCGGGTCTGGCTCGATCCTGACCGGATGGCCGCCCTCGGCATCGGTGTGGACGAGGTGCTGGCCGCTGTCCGGGCGCAGAACGTGCAAGCGGCTGTCGGCGCCCTGGGCCGCGAGCCGGCCGGGCCCCGGCAGCAGCTCCAGTTGTCGCTCCGGGCCCGCGGCCGGCTGGCCGATCCAGCCGCCTTTGGCCGCATCGTGGTGCGGGCGGCGCCGACCGGCGGCCTGGTCCGGCTGGCCGATATCGGCCGGGTGGAGCTGGGCGCCAAGTCCTACGGCCACCAGTCCACCTTGAACGGCCGACCGGCGGCAACCATTGCCGTGTACCGGACGACCAATGCCAACGCCCTGGCCACCATGCAGGCCGTGCGGGCCGAACTCGAACGCTTGCAGGCCAAGATGCCGGCTGGCGTGGACTACCGGATCATCCTCGACACCACCCGTTATGTTTCCGCCGCCGTGCGGGAGATCGTCTTTACCTTGGCGCTCACCGCCCTGCTGGTGGTGGCCGTGGTCTTCATTTTTCTCCAGGATTGGCGCGCCACCCTGGTGCCGGCCGTGGCCATTCCGGTCTCCTTGATCGGCACCTTTGCCGTGCTGCTCGCTTTGGGATATTCGGCCAACACCATTTCCTTGTTCGCCCTGATCATGGCCATCGGCCTGGTGGTGGACGACGCCATCGTTGTGGTGGAGAACGTCTACCGGTTGATGGCCGAGGAGGACTTGCCGCCCAAGGAGGCCACGGTGCGGGCCATGCAACAGGTCACCGGTCCGGTGATCGCCACCACCCTGGTGCTCTTGGCCGTGTTCGTGCCCGTGGGCTTCATGCCGGGCATCACCGGCGAACTGTACCGCCAGTTTGCGGTCACCGTCTGCACGGCGGTCATTCTTTCTTCGATCTGCGCCCTGTCCTTGTCGCCGGCTATGTGCGTCACCGTGCTGCGGCAGGGGCCGGTGTCCCGGTCCGGCCCATCCGGAGGCGGCCCGTTCGCCTGGTTCAACCGCGCCCTCGACCTGGCCCGTCGCGGCTACGTGCGAGGCGCCGGTTTTCTGGTCCGGCGGTTGGTGGTCGCCGTGTTGCTGCTCGCCGCGGTCCTTGCTGGGACATGGCACCTTTTTACCAAGAGCCCCCGCGCCTTTTTGCCCAACGAGGATCAGGGGTACTTCTTCATGAACGTCCAACTGCCGGCCGGCGCTTCCCTTGGCCGCACCCAGCAGGTCATGGCGCGGATTACCCGTGAGGTGCAGGCCATCCCCGGGGTGCGCGACGTGATCGGCGTGGCCGGTTTCAGCCTCCTGGCCGGCGAGGGCAGCAACATGGGGCTTGGGGTCGCCATTCTCGATCCCTGGGATATGCGCCAGCGGCCGGAGCTCGGGATAAAGGCCATCCTTGGCCAGACGCAGGCGCGGCTTGCCAGTATCGTGGAGGCCAACGCCTTTGCCTTTGCGCCGCCGCCCATTCTTGGCGTGGGCACCTCGGGCGGCTTCACCTTCCAGCTTCAAGCCCGGGCCGGCCAGTCCTATCAGGAGCTGTCCGGCGTGGCCCTGGGTCTTATGGTGGCCGCCAACCAGGATCCCCGCCTGGCGCGGGTCTTCACCACCTTTACCGTTGACACCCCCCAGGTGACCCTGGAGATCGACCGTAGCCGGGTGGAGGTTTTGGGCGTGCCCCTGGCGCGGCTCTTTGGCGTGCTCCAGGCCCAGCTCGGCGGGGTGTACGTCAACGACTTCACCCTGCGCGGCCAGACCTACCAGGTGAAGATCCAGGCGGACGCCCGCTTCCGCGACGCTCTCGCTGATATCGGCCGGCTGTACGTCAAGAGCAACCGCGGCGCCATGATCCCGCTCGCCGGCCTGGTCACACCGCGGCTGACCGTGGGGCCGCAACAGGTCAAGCGGTACAATCAGTTCCCTGCCGCTGAGTTCCAGGGTGTCGCCGCGCCGGGATTTTCCTCTGGCCAGGCCATGCAGGCCATGGAAGAAGTGGCGGCCAAGGTGCTGCCGCCCGGCTTTGCCTTCGAGTGGTCGGCCATGTCGTATCAGGAGCGCAAGGCCGCGGGCCAGGTCGCCGGCATCTTTGGCCTGGCCTTGGTCTTTGCCTATCTTTTTCTTGTGGGCCAGTACGAGAGCTGGAACTTGCCGCTTGCCATCATCGTTTCGATTCCCGTGGCCACCCTGGGCGGGCTCGCCGGCCTATGGCTCGCCCATATGCCGCTTTCCCTGTACGCCCAGATCGGGCTCGTGCTCCTGGTGGGCCTGGCGGCCAAGAACGCCATTCTCATCGTTGAGTTCGCCGCCGCCCAGCGGGCCGCTGGCCTGCCGTCGGCCAAGGCCGCGGTTGCAGGGGCGTCGATCCGTTTCCGGCCGGTGCTCATGACCGCTTTCACCTTTATTCTCGGCGTGTTGCCCCTGGTGATCGCCACCGGCGCCGGCGCCGCCAGCCGGCGCGCCATCGGCACCACGGTCTTTGGCGGGATGCTTGCGGCCACGCTTTTTGGTATCTTTCTCGTGCCGCCGTTGTATCATCTGTTCCAGAGTGTGCGCGAGCGGTTCGGGCGGCGGGCCCGGCCGCTGCCAGGCGCGCCGCCTGTTGCTGGCGGCCACACCGACGACAATGCAAAGGACGACTGATGCGCCACCACACACGACGCTTTGCACAAGAATGGGGGAGGGGCCTGGGAATGGCGCTCCTCTTTTTGGCCCTCTCTGGCTGCGCCTTGGTGGGCCCCAACTATCAGCCGCCGGAAATCCCCGCTCCCAAGGGTTGGCAGGCATCCCTCGAGGGGGGGCTTGCGGCCGAGGCGCCGGATGCGGAACTTTTGGCCCGCTGGTGGGAGGTCTTTGGCGATCCGCTCCTTACCCGGCTGGAAGAGCGGGCCGTGGGCGGCAACCTGGACGTCAAGGCGGCCGTGGCCCGGGTGCGTGAGGCCCGGGCCTTGCGGCGGGGGAGCCGTGCGGGGCGCGCTCCCCGCGTGGACCTTTCTGCAAGTGCGGTCAAGAGTCGTTCCAGCGCCGACAGCAGTTTTGGCATGGAGACAGAGATATATGACGTGGGTTTTGACGCAGGTTGGGAGGTGGACCTGTTTGGCGCGGTCCGGCGGCGGATCGAGGCGGCCGAGGCCGAATTGGCGGCCAGCCGCGAGGGGGTGCGGGCCGTTTTGGTGAGCCTTGCCGGCGAGGTGGCCCGCGAATATCTCGAGATCCGCACCCTGCAAGCCCGGCTCAGGGTTCTGCGCCGTAACGTGGACCTCCTGCGCCAGGTTTACGACTATACCCTGGATCGCTACCGGGCCGGTCTGGTGGACGAATTGGCCGTGGCCCGCAGCCGCGGCGATCTGGAGCAGACCAGGGCCAGGATTCCCCAATTGGAGATCGCCTTGGCCGCCGCCAAGAACCGGCTGGCCGTGCTCATGGGTGAGCCGCCCGGCGGCCTGGAGACAGAACTGCGCGAGGCAAGGCCCCTGCCCGCCATTCCGGCCACGGTGGCCGTGGGCGTGCCGGCCGACATGCTGCGCCGGCGGCCCGATATCCGCCGGGCCGAGCGGCAACTTGCGGCCCAGACCGCCCGTATCGGCATGGCCACGGCCGATCTTTATCCCCGCCTGCGCCTTGCCGGCTCCATTGGCCTTGAGGCCCTGCGGCCCGAGGATCTTCCGCAGTGGCTGTCCCGCACCTTTCGCATCGGGCCATCGGTGTCGTGGAACGTTTTTGACGGCGGCGCGATCCGGGCCAACATCGAGGCGCAGGACGCCCGGGCCGAGCAGGCTCTCTTTGCCTACCGCAAGACCGTGCTCGCCGCCCTCGAAGAAGTGGAGACCGTGCTCACCGCCTTTGTCAAGGACCAGGAGCAGCTTCACAGCCTGACCATTGCCAAGCAGGCAGTGGACGAAGCGGCCCGTCTGGCCGACGACCGCTACCGGGCCGGTATCGTGGACGTGTTCGCCGTGCTCGACGCGCAGCGCGCCGTGGTGGCAGTTGAGGATCAACTGGCCCAGGCGCGGGGCGCGGTGGCCAAGGACCTCGCCCGGCTGTTCAAGGCCCTGGGCGGCGGTTGGCGGCTCATGGAGACCGGCGGATCGTTTTCTGCGCCAAACCCAGATTGATGAACTCGCAAAAAGTCCTCCCTCCGGCTTAAACCGGGATTCCCGGAGCGGTTTGCGGCGCGGCGCTAAAACTCGCAAACTCGGGCTATGCCCTCAAACAAGCGAGTTTTTTAACGCACCCCGCCGCAAACCGCTTTCTCCCGGAAATCACCGGATGCGCCTCCACGAGGACTTTTTGCGATACCATCAGATTAGCAGCCCGTTGAAAAACGGGCGGTGTGCGGCACAGGGACGTGGGGCCGGATTCCGCCGGCTTTTTTTGTGTTTTCCCAGCCGACCGCCGTGCCGAAGGCTCCAGG
>WFOD01000103.1 GCA_015488275.1 Deltaproteobacteria bacterium | reverse complement strand
GCATCCACCGCGATCCGTTCCCGTTTTGAGAGGTATTGCCCCAGCTCTTCGGCGTTGGTCGGCGGCGGGGCCTGGTCCAGGCCGAGGAGAGCGGCCAGGGCCCGGTGGACCACCAGATCGGGGTAGCGGCGGATTGGCGAGGTGAAGTGGGTGTAATGGCTGGCGGCGAGGCCGAAGTGGCCGACGTTGTGCGGCGCGTACCTGGCCTGCTGCATGACCCGTAACATGAGGTTGCTGATGATATACTCCCGGGGCGTGCCGGCCACCTGGTCGAGGATGCGGCCGAACCAGGACGGCTCGGCCCGGGCCTCGCCGGCCGACAGGCCGAGCGATTCAGTGAACTGCTGAAAGGTCGCCAGCTTCTCTGGATCCGGCGCTTCGTGGATACGGTAGAGAAAGGGGGACGCCAGCCGGCCGCCGGCCTCGCTCACCGTGAGGGCCACCGCCTCGTTGGCCGCCAGCATGAATTCCTCGATGATCTTGTGCGCCCGGTTGCGTTCCCTCCGCCGGATATCCCGCACCCTGCCCGTGTCGTCGAGCACGATATATCCTTCCGGGATCTCGAAGCCAATGCTGCCCCGCTGTTTCCGGCGTTCGGCGAGCCGCAGGCCGAGATCGTCCATCGCCTCCAGCATGGGCACGATGTCGGCGTAGCGGCGGAGCAGCTCAGCGTCACGGTCTTCGATGATCCCCTTGACCGCGGTATAGGTCATCCGGTGGCGGGAGCGGATCACCGAACGGTGGTACTGGCGGCCGATCAACCGGCCCTGGGGGGTGAACTCGAGGATGGCGGTAAAGGCGTAGCGGTCTTCGTTCGGCACCAAGCTGCACAGGTCGTTGGAGAGGCGTTCCGGCAGCATGGGGAGCACGCGGTCGGGAAAGTACACGCTGGTGCCCCGGCGGTACGCCTCCTGGTCCAGGGCCGAGCCGGGCCGCACGTAATGGGCCACGTCGGCGATGGACACGTAGAGGGTGAGGGTGCCGGCGTCAGAGGCGGTTAGGGCCACGGCGTCGTCAAAGTCGCGGGCCGTTTCGCCGTCAATGGTGATGTGCGGCACGTGGCGCAGGTCCAGGCGTCCCTCTGTTGGCCGCACCTCTGCATCCAGGGCCTCGGCCTCGGCCAGGGCGGCGGGGACGAACTCGGTGGGCAGCTCCAGCTTGCGGATCACCATTTCGGTCTGGGCCGGCATGGTGTCCGCGTCGCCCAGGATCTCGATGATCTTTCCCTCGCGGCTCGAGGCCGACGAGCGGTCGCCGGGCAAGAGCTCCACCAGCACGGCGGCGTTGTCCGGCGCGTTGAGCGAATTTTCCTTGCGCACCACAATGCGGTAGGGAAACTCGTCGCCGGCTGGCAGCACCATGCCCGTGGGCCGGCCCGCCACATACGTGCCGGAGAGCAAACCCTTGGCCTGTTCGAGCACGGCGATCACCCGGCCGGAGGGCCGGCCGTCGTTGCCCGCCAGGATTTCGGCCAGGACCGTATCGCCATGCCGCGCCTCCGCCGCTTGGCCAGGAGGAATGAAAAGATCGGGCTGGTCGTCATGCTTGTCGCGGGCCACAAAGGCGAACCCACGGGGGTTGACGCTGAGGCGGCCGCTGATGAACCGGTCCGGCCGGGCGAGACGGTAGGTCTTTTTGTCTTTTCCTTTTTTTCCACCCCGCTGCACCAGGTTACGCCGGGCAAGGCGGTCGAGCGCCGCCCGCACCCGGTTGCGGTCGCCTTTGGCGGCCAAGTCGGCGAGCAGGGCCATGCCCTTGGCCTCATAGAGTTGGCGTAGGACCCAGCGTTCGTCGTCGGTCAGCGGCTCGATGGAGGGATGGCGGGAGGTGTGCCGGCGGCGGGATGCGTGCCGGTGATGGGAGCGGCCGCCACGGCGGCCCTTTTTCCGTGGTCTGTACATGGATTTCCTTGCAAAGCGGTTGGTGATTGCCTACTGTGTGGTACGACGGCGCGGGGCATGGCGGGCGGGACCGCAGATGCGGCGTTGCTGAACACGGCGGATAAAACAACTATTTTACCATCTATGGCGCGATTTGACAACACTTTTGATATTCAGGCCTTTTGCCGCCGCATGGAGGCCTCCATTGGCCCCCAGGATGGGCCGGCGCATATCTTCTGGAAGGCGCTCTCCTTTGCCGTTGACGCCCATTCCGGTCAGCGCCGTAAGTCGGGCGAGGCGTACGTCAGCCATCCCTGTCGGGTGGTGGAGATCCTCAGCGAGGAGTTGGGCATCAAGGATCCGCCGACGCTCGCCGCCGCCATCCTGCACGATACGGTGGAAGACGTGCCCGAGGTGACGCCGGCCGTGCTCGTTGACCTGTTCGGCGACAAGATCGAGCGTATCGTGGACGGCTGCACCAAGATCAAGACCTATACCGGCAGCCGCCGGCAGTTTCTCGAGCAGGTGCATCGCAAGATCTTTCACGGCGCGTCCTCTGAGGTGGCGGTGATCATTATCAAACTGGCGGACCGGCTGCACAACCTCCGCACCCTGAACTCCATGCCGCGCCGCAAGCGGCAGAAGATCGCCGAGGAGACCCTGGCGGTGTACGCGCCGCTCGCCCGCATGATGGGCCTGTTCAACATGAAGCGGGAGCTGTACAACCTGGCCCTGACCCACAAGTTTCCGCGCCAAAGCCAGAGGGTGGCGGCCCGTATCCGCCAGGCGGCCGCCAATCCCACGGCCCTGGCCATTCGCGACCGGCTGCGCACCGCCCTTGAACGGGCGTGGATCACCTCAGACATCGAGATCCGGGCCCGCGGCCTTTCCGCCTATTACGATCCGGCGCGCCAGGTCCTCCTACGCGATATCGAGCTGCCAGTGCAGATCATCGTGGTGGTCGAGTCGGTGCAGGCGTGCTACAACGCCCTTGGCATCATCAACAGCCTCTATCCGCCGATCCCGCGCACCATCCGTGATTTCATCGCCAATCCCAAACCCACCGGCTACCAGAGCCTGCACGCCAAGGCCAATATCGGCGGCCGCACCTATCTGTTCAAGATTCGCACCCTGGAGATGTTGCGCGCCGCCCGGAGCGGCGTGGTGCGCGAGTGGCTGGCCACCGGAAAGATGCCGAGCGGCTTTGAGCAGGAGATCCGTGAGCAGCTCTACATCTTTGGCAGCGAGAGCGATCTCTCCTACCGGGAGATGATCCAGGCCAGCGGCCGTTCGGAGATCTACACCTATACCCCGGCCGGCGATCGCGTCTGTCTGCCCAAGGGGAGCATTGTGCTCGACTTCGCGTTCAAGATCCACACCGATATCGGCAGGCGCTGCTCTGCCGCTATGGTGGGCACCAGACGTGTGGGACCGGATCACGTGCTGGCCGATGGCGATACGGTGACCGTCCTCACCGGCGAGCGGGAGGTGCGGTTCCATCCCTCGGTGCTCAAACGGTGCCAGTCGCCGCGGGCGCGGGCCGAGATCAACCGCCTCTTCCGCCAGCGGATCGAGAACCTTTCCCGCCGGGTGGGCGAGGCGATGCTGCGCCAGGAGCTGCGGCGGTACGGCATCCCGCGCGAGGTGCTGGACCGGCCGGAAATAGCGCAACTCGTGGCCATTTTCGGCCTAGCCGATCTCGACGCCCTTTACCGGGAGCTGGGCAAGGGCCGGCGGCGGCTGCCCGAGGTGATCTATGAGATCCGCTCTGGTATCTGGACGGGCAAGCAGATCCTGCCGCCGCCCACCGGCGCTCTCAACCAAGTGCACCTCGCCAGCCTCGACCCAGTGAGTATCAAGCTCAGCCGCTGCTGCAACCCTCTCCCCACCGAGCACGGCCTGCTCGGCTTTCCCAACGAACGGGGACTGTCGATCCACCGCAAGGATTGCCAGCGGCTCGCCGATCTCAAGTTCCAGCGCGAAGACGTGGTGGAGGTGCGCTGGCACTGCAAGCAGACCGTGGTGGAGCAGGAACAGAGCCTGGTGGTCCTGGGCGCTCCCCGCCAGCGGTTGATGATGGTCCTTGGCACAGCGCCGGCCGCCATGCGCCTGCGGGATGTCACCCTGCTTTCCCGGCCCGAAGACCAGCGGGCCGACTGGGAGATCCACTTTCAGGTGGCCACCCTGGCCGACCTGCGGAGCATTTTGCACCATGTGGACCAGGCAGGCCTCCAGTGGGAGTTTGTCATTGAGCTGTAGTGAGTTGCGCGGGCGCGCCTCCGGCCCTGACCTTGCGCCGCGGTTGGGCAAGACAGGGCGCTGCCAACCTCTGGGCCTGTTCTGCGCCCCCGTTAGCGTCATGTGCCGGCGGGGCCGGCCAGGGGCAGGAGCCGGCCGGCCAAAAGGCCCATCAGCCCAAGGCCACGTCGAGGACCATCATC
>WFOD01000102.1 GCA_015488275.1 Deltaproteobacteria bacterium | reverse complement strand
GCAGTGGGTTTGAAAATTTCTATCGTTTTGTTATCGTTACACAAGGTTGCCGGCGACAGCGCCCTGTTTCCCAGGAAAAACGGGTTGACACTGGCTGAGGGATACTGCTATTAAGGAGCATGATAGGCTCATAGCACTCCGTCGAAAAAAGCCAGGACGGCCTTTTCGCCGGACTGAGAGAAAAAGGGGCGCATGACCGCGGAAACAATGTTATCAAGGCAGGAAGCAACAAAAAGATGAAAGAAAAGAGCATGATTCCTGCCAAGATAGCATGGATTCCGATTCTCCGCCATTGCTTTCCCCTTGTCGTTCTTCTCGCAGCCTGCGCCCCATCTGTGCCGCCAGACCTTCCCTCTCTTTCCTCTTCGCCTCCCGCCTCGCCAACAGTGTACACCGTTCGCGCCGGCGATGTGCTGGCGATAAAGTTTTTTTACCTTCCAGAGTTCAACGACGAGTATCTTGTGCCGCCTGACGGCCGGATAACCCTGCCCTCAGGCGAGACGGTGCGCGTCCTCGGCCAGACGGTGGAAGAGATCCAAGAGCAGGTGGAACAGGTCATGGCCCAGCGTCTTGCGTATCCCAAGGCTGCGGTCATCCTGCGCAAAACCTCGCCGATGCGTGTTTACGTTGGCGGCGAGGTGCGGCGGCCCGGCGTGCTTGAGACGGCCGACAAGGTATCGGTGGTGGATGCGGTCCTTTTGGCTGGCGGCAGCCAGCCCACCGCCGACCTGCGCCAAGTGCTGGTCATCAGCCGCGGGGATCAGGGGCGGCCGCTCTACCGTCTTTTTAACATGCAAGATCTGTTGCAGGCCGGCGAGGACGCCTCCCTACCCGCCTTGCAGCCCTATGACATCGTGTACGTTCCCAAGACCCCCATCGCCAAGGTGGCGCAGTTCGTGGAACAGTACATCCGTAACCTGACCCCGGTCGTTCTCTCTGCGGGCTTTTCGTACACCATCGACGATATCAAGTAAACGAGAGCCAACAGAGCAACCCCATGATAAGGGGCGTGGCCCGTTTGCCGCCACGCCCTGCTTGACGGCAGGTCTTGATATGGAGCCGAGCCGGCAATCTCCAGAGATAACCACGATCCGCGATTGGCTGCAGGTCCTGTTCCTTGTTAAGGGACGCATCCTGCTCGTTTTTGCCCTCACCCTGCTGGTGGCCGTGGCGAGCATCTACCTGCGCACCGAGATCTACCAGGCGGAGAGCAAGATCCTCGTCAAGCTCGGCCGTGAGGTGGGATCGCCCGATCCCACGGTGCTCAAACCAAGCCAGATGCTCATCACCCTGTCGGACAGCCTGATCAATACCGAGATCCAGATTCTCAAGAACCGGGATCTCATCGCCAAGGTGGTGGATAAGATCGGCGTTGACGCCCTCACCTATATGCCGCCTCCCGAGACCCTGGCGCAGAAGATCAAACATTACCTCAAACTACCGGTGCGGAAGCTCAAAGATGGGATCGCCTGGCTGCTCGACGCCCTGGACATCAAAAAGAAGCTCGAGCCGCGCGAAGCGCTCATCGAGGGTATCTACAACAACCTGCACTGCGAGCCGGCCCAGGACACCAGCATGTTGATCGTGCGCCTCGCCTGGCCGAATCCATTGCTCCTGCCCCGAATCATTAACGAGCTCGTTGAGCTGTACATCGATCGGCACCTCGAGGCCAGGAGCACGCCCAAGGCGTATGAGCTGTTCATCCAGCAGCGCGATATCTTGCGCCAGCAGCTCCAAGAGCTTGAAAACGAGCGGGTAGCGCTCAAAAACGAGTGGAAGCTATCAGACGCCGATAAGCAGCTCTCCATCTTGACCTCCGATATCAATAGGCTCTCCGCCGAAAAGGACGAGCTTCTCCGCAAGCGGCGCGAGCTGCAGGCGGTCCACGCCGAGCTTCTGCGGCAAAAGGCCTCTCTCTCTCCCAAAGTGGTGGTGGAAGAGAGCTGGGACCGCAATCCGGTGCTCGATGCCTTGCGAGAAAGGATACGCCGGCTGGAGGACGAGCGGCAGAAATTGCTGCTCAAGTTCAAGGAAACAGAACCGCCGGTGCACAATATCGACGCCCGGCTTCAGCTTGCCCGCGCCGCCTTGGCCAAGGAGGAGCAAGAGGTTTTGCGCCGCCGCTCTCAGGGCATCAACCCCCTTTACGCGGGAGTGGAGGAACAGATCTTTGACGTGCGCAAAAAGCTCCAAGGAATCGCCGCCCGGTTAGAGGTGGTGGACGACCTGCTGGATTCCTACCAGCAACGGCTGGCCGTGTTGAATTCCCGGCTGCCGCGCCTTAAGGAGCTGGACCAGAAGATCGACTCCTTGCAGAAAAACGTGGTGCTGTACGACGCCAAGGCGGAAGAGGCGAGGATCATGGCGATCATGGACGCCGAATCCATCGCCAATGTCGCCGTCGTGGAGCCAGCCGCCGTGCCCTTCCGGCCCTTTCGTCCCCGCAAGCTCCTGACTCTGGGTATCGCCGTGCTCCTCGGCTTGTTTCTCGGGCTGGCGGTCGGCTTTGGCACCCACGCCCTGGACCGTTCGATCCTGGTCCAGTCCCACGTGGAAAAGGCCGGCCTTTCCTTGGTCGCCATGCTGCCCGAGGACCAAGCCCTCAAGGCAGGCGGCTGTGTGGCGCAACAGGATGTTCCTCCCTCGTCGGTGTTTCTCGCCGGTCTCCAGGCGGTGGCCCGCTGCTGCGATGGCGGCCGGTTGGTGCTCGTCTTGGGGGCCGAGCCAGGGGTTGGCGTCACCACGGTCTCCTGCCGGCTGGCCGCCCTTCTAGGAGCGACGAAACAGGCGCTGCACGTCCGCGCCAATGCCCTGGACCGCGGTCCTGCCCAGGATGAACAAGGCTTTTTCGATCTCCTCGAGCATGGTGTCGATGGCGGACAGGTGCAACCGCGCGCTGTCCAGCCCGGCCTCTCTTGCCTGCCTGCCGGTGGCGCCGGCGCAGGGGAGGACGGTAAGGCCGTGCCCTCTGCCTGGAGCCGGAATCTCGATCAGGTGCTGCAGGGCCTTCTTGCCAACAACGATCTCTTGGTGATCGATGGCGGCGTGCCCCTGGCGCATCCTTTTGTCCTGGAGCTGGCCCAGCGTGCCGATAAAGTGTTCGTGGTCGCCCAGTGGCACCGCACCCGGCGCGAAGTGCTCGCCGATATCCAAAGGCGCTTGGCGGCTGGCGGCCGTCAGGTGGACGGGGTCATCGTCAATCAGCGGCAGAACGTGATTCCCGCATGGATCTACCAGGTTCTGTGAGCGAAAGGCGGTCACGTTCTCGTCCAGCGCGCTGTCCCCTCATCCTCTCGTATCATGCGGTGACCGCCAGCGATCCTGCCGGCGATCCCTACGGCATGGACGTGCGGCCAGCGGTCTTTTGCCGGCAGATGCGCCTGTTGGCCGCGCTGGGTTTCCGGGCCCGTCCCATCGAAGAGTGGCTGGAGGATGGGACCGCGTTGGACCAAGACAGGAGATGGTTTGCCATCACCTTTGACGACGGCTATCAGAATGTATTCGACAACGCCCTCCCGCTGTGCCGCCGCCTGGGCTTCCGCGCAAGTGTCTATCCCGTGATTTCCCGTATCGGCACCACGGGGTCCTGGCCGCAGGAGGGGAGCCGTCGCCGCCGGTTCATGGGCTGGGAAGAGCTGCGCGCCCTCTGTTCCGCTGGATGGCGCATTGGCTCGCACGGCATGGAGCACCGTTCCTTGCCCTCCCTGGAAGAGCGGCGGCTCGCCTGGGAATTGCGCCGTTCGCGCAGCGTGTTGGAAGAGGAACTGGGCGGGACGGCGACCGCTATTTCCTATCCCTACGGCCATGTAAACGATACGGTTGTCCTTGCCGCCCGCCGCGCTGGCTACCGGCTCGGCCTGACCCTGTACGCCGAGACGCCGGACCTGTTTCGCCTGCCCAGGCTGGAGGTGGGCAGGCGTGTGGGGATGGGCCGCTTTGTCCTCCGTCTCCTCCAGTGGTGGTGGCGCGGCTGCTTGGCGACGGACATGATGGGAATGGCGGAAGACCGGGCGTCATCGCGCCGCAAGCAGGAGAAAAGGAGTCATGTCCGCCCGGCCGAATCTTGAATCGGGCCGCCCGCCACTTGTCGGAATGAGCCTGTTGGTGGCCCTCGTGGGCGGCATGGCGGCCACTGTGGCGGCCAACGCTGGCCTGAAGACCGGAGCGAGCATTGTCGTCGGCGTTATAGGGCTGTGCTGCCTCGTCGTCTTCCGCTCGAAGCGCGTGCTCGTTGCCGGTCTGTTGCTGCTCATCCCCTTTTCGCTCGACGTCAACCTCTTCTACCGCGACAACGGCGGCAGTGTCGGCGGGCTGGTCATCTCTGCCGCCGATATCTGCACCTGGCTGTTGGCAACCAAGGTGCTGCTGGACCGCTTTCGCCTGGGCCGGCCTGTTGTTTGGGATTTTCGCTTCCTGGCCCCTGCCCTGGCCATTTGCGCTGCCGGCGTGTTGAGCTTTACCGGCAGCGACCATCTCACCCTGGGCCTGTTCGAGCTCTTCCGCCTGGCCAAGGCGGCCCTCCTCATGGTGGTGATCGCCAATGTGGTGGAAAGCGAGGACGATGTGAAGCTCGTTGTTGTCTTTTTGTTCATCGGCCTCATCGCCCAGTCGATTCTCGTGGGTTTGCAGTGGTACAAAGGCGGCACCCTTGGCCTGGGGATTTTTGGCGAGAACACCTATATCATGACCCAGAAGTACGGCGCCAGCGTGTACCGCCGGGCCTCTGGCACCCTTCTCCACCCCAATATGCTGGCCAACTACTTGAACTTTATCTTGTTCATCGCCATTGGCATGCTGCTCGTCTTGCGGCCGGGCCCGTTTTTTTGCTTTGCCGGCCTTACCAGCGTGGCCGGTGTCGCCGCTTTGCTCGTCAGCATGTCGCGGGGGGGATGGGTGGCTTTTGTGGCCGGCTCCCTGGTGCTGCTTGTGCTTTTGTGGGCAAAGTTTCCCCAGCGGCGTCTTATGCTCCTCGTCCTGGCGGTGACGTCTGTGGTCGGGCTCGCCGCCGCAGTGATCCTGCCCACCCCGATCCACGAGCGGCTTTTTTCCTACGACTATCGGGCCGCCTATCTCCGGATTCCGTTGGCGGTCATTGCCCTTAAGATCACCGCCCTTTCTCCCTTTACCGGCGTGGGGCTCAACAGTTATCCGCAAGTAGTGCGGCCGTTTCTGGTCAACGCTGCGCCAGACCTCCTGCCGCCGTGGTACTTTCTCGACAACCTCGTAGTGCACAACCTGTTCCTGCTCGTGGCCGCGGAGACCGGCTTGTTCGGTTTGGCCGCTTTCCTGTGGTTCATGGGCGCCATTCTCTTTGCCGGCTGGAGGCTGGCACGCACCGAGCCGGTCACATGGTTGAACCTCGTGGCCCTTGGCATCCTGGCAGGGGTATGCGCCTTTCTCGTGGCCGAGCTTTTTGACAACAGCTACCGGGTGGGCAGCGCCCTCATCTACCAGACCTATCTGTTCGCCGGCCTGCTGGCCGCTATGGAGCGGCTCCGGATGGAGCAGCGGGAGGAAACAGCGGGGGCCGTGGCCGACCGCGGCTCTTCCCTCGTTTCCGCCGGTATCCGGCCTTCCGCCGCCACAGGAGACCGATGACATGGATCGGCTGCGGATCCTGCTGGTCAACGCCTTGCACTGCAACGAGTATATCCAAACCGTGTTTCCCGGTCTGGGGATGGCTTATCTCGCGTCCTATCTCGAGGCCAAGGGAATGGCCGTGGAGCTCCGGATCGAGGACCGGCAGGTGCGGGAGGCCCTGGCCGAATTCAAGCCAGAGATCGTCGCCATCTCGGCTGTGACCCCGAACTTCCCCTTGGCCACGGAATACGCCAGAGCCGCCAAGGAGGCAGGGGCGGCGGTGGTGATTGGCGGCGCGCATATCACCGCCTTGCCCCAACAGCTCCAGCCGGAGATGGATGTGGGGGTCGTCGGCGAGGGGGAGGCCACCTTTCATGAGCTCGTGCAGCGGTTCGACCGGCGGCGCCGCCGGTTTTTGGAGCTTGCAAGCGTGGCCGGCATCGTCTTCCGCGGTGCAGACGGAACGCTGGTCACCACGCCCAGGCGTCCCCCCATCGCTCCCCTTGACACTATTCCCCGGCCGGCCCGCCACCTGCTCTCCTTACCCCGGCATGGCGTGATCCACGTGATGAGCTCCCGCGGCTGCCCTTACCGCTGCCGGTTCTGCGTCAGCTCCCGCTTTTGGGGACGGACGAGGTATTACTCTCCAGACTACGTGCTCGCCGAGCTGGCCGAAGTGGTGGAGCGCTATCAGCCGACCAAGATCTTTTTTTACGACGACCTGTTTCTCGTTCCCGCCCGTCGGTTCCACGCCATTGTCGAGCGGATCGTCGCCCTTGGCCTCCACAAAAAGATCGAGTTCAACGTCAACTGCCGCGCCAACTTGATCACCGACGAGGTGGCGGCCGCCTTGCGCCGGATGAACACCGTGACCGCCAACTTCGGCTTTGAGTCCGGCTCGCCGGCCACGCTCCGCTATCTCAAAGGTGGTAACGTGAGCGTTGAGGACAACTGGCGGGCGGTGCGGATTATGCAGCGGCACGGCATTAATGTGAGCGGCACCTTTGTCATTGGTTGCCCAGAGGAGACGCGGGAGGATATCGACATGACCTTTCGCTTCATCCGGGAAAGCGGCCTGAGTTTCTTTGAGGTCTATCCCCTTACGCCGTATCCCGGCACGCCCATTTGGGACTACGCCCTGGAGCAGGGGTTGGTGTCCGACTCGATGGACTGGAGCTTGTTGGACCAGGAGGGGGCTGAGGATCCCAACGCCTGGATCGTGGTCAGCCAGACCCTTTCCGCAGAGGAGCTGTTTGCCCTTTTGCGGGAGATCCGTTCGCTCAAAGGCAAAAAGAGGCTCGCCACCTGGCTGCGCAACGCGGTGCGCGAGCCCGGGAGAATCCCCCGCTACTTCCGGCGGTGTCTGGGCATGGCGCGGCACCGCTGGCAACAGAAAGGGTAGCGTGGCAATGCCAATGGCCAGCAGTGAGGAGCGCGCGGAGCAGGTGGAAGCTTACCGTTATACCGGAGAGCGGTCCGTGCCCGGGGAGACCCCCTACCGGGTCTTTCACGAGCATGCCTGGAAATACGCCTTTGCCGCCAAATATGTGCGCGGTCGGCAGGTCCTGGACATGGGGTGCGGCTCAGGGATGGGGCTCGATCTTTTTGCGCGTTCCGGGGCTGCGGGATGCATGGGGGTGGAAATCTCCCACGATTCCCTGGTCTACGGCCGCACCACGCTCGGACACCATGAGTTTTTGCTGGTGCAAGGGGATGGCCGGTGGTTGCCGGTGGCGGACCAGAGCGTGGATCTCGTGGTCGCCCTGGAGGTTATCGAGCATGTGCCGGATCCTGAGCGGATGATCGCCGAGGCCGTCCGGGTGCTGCGGGAGGACGGCGTGTTGGTGTGCTC
>WFOD01000101.1 GCA_015488275.1 Deltaproteobacteria bacterium | reverse complement strand
AGGGGCGAGGGCGCACGAGTATGGCCAAAAAGGGAAAGGGGAGAAAGCGCCGCCGGGCCACGCCGTCGGGTGGCCGGCAGGAGATCCGCGCCTGGCTGCGTGAGGCCGCGGCCCTGCACCGGGCCGGCAAGCTGCGCTCAGCGCTCGCCTTGTATCAGGCGGTGCTTGAGCGTGATCCTTCTTGCGCCGACGCCCTTCATCTTGCCGGCGTGGTGGCGCATCAGCAAGGAAACCACCTTGAGGCGGCCCGGTGGATTGAGCGGGCCGTCTCCCAGATGCCGGATCGGCCCGCCTATCTTGTCTCCCTCGGTGCGGTCTACCTTGATCTGGGCCGCGCGTCTGAGGCTGCGGCCGTTTTGGCGCAGGCGCTCCAATACGATCCCCAACATCCCGAGGCCCTCTACAACCTTGGTCTTTGCCACCGCGCCCTGGGGCAGATCGAAGCGGCCGAGGACTGTTGGCACCGGTTATTGGCGTCGCGGCCGCAGGACACCACGCTTCTGCGTCTCCTTGCTTCCCTGCGTCCACTCCCGCCAGACGATCCACTGCTCGTCCGGATGCGGGAGCTCGCCGGGCGGTCTGATCTGCCGGCGCAGGCCCGGGTGGACTGTTGGTTCGGCCTGGGGCAGGCCTGGGAGCGGCTGGAGGAGTTCGGCAAGGCCTTTGCCTGTTTCGCCGCCGGCAACCGGCTCAAGCGCGCTTCTTTTTCATACGATCCTGCAAAGGACCAGCGGCTGTTCGCCGCGGTTGCCGGGCAATGGACATCGGCTGTGGCCGCGGGCCAGGCGCGCGAAGGGGGCGAAGATCGGCCAACGCTGATATTCATTGTCGGTATGCCCCGCTCCGGCACCACTTTGGTGGAGCAGATCTTGGCCGCCCACTCCCGGATTACCGCTTTAGGCGAGTTGGAGGTGGTCCCTCGGCTTGTGCGCGGCCCGTACGTCAGGGCCACGGGAGAGGCCTATCCGGCAGGCGCTGACCGCCTGCTGCCGGAAGCGGCCGGCAGGCTCGCCGCCTCCTGCCGGGAGGAGTACCGCCGTCTGGCACCCAGCGCCGAGATCGTCACCGATAAGTTGCCCCACAACTTTCTCTATCTCGGTTTGCTTGCGCGCCTGCTGCCCGAGGCCCGGTTTGTCCACTGCCAGCGGCAGCCGCTCGACACCTGCCTGTCGTGCTACTGCACCGACTTTGCCGCAAACCACCGGTGGGCCTACGATCTGCGGGAGATCGGCGGGTATTGGCTGCTTTACCGTCAACTCATGGACCATTGGCGGCGTTTGCTCGGCCCCCGTCTGATCGAGGTCGGCTACGAGGGCCTGGTGAGCGACTTCGAGCCCACGGTCCGCCGTCTTCTCGCCAACTGCGGTCTTGCCTGGGAAGAAGGGTGCCGGCAGTTCCATCGCGTCCTCCGGCCGGTGCACACGGCAAGCGCGCTCCAGGTGCGCAGCCGGCTCTACCGCTCCTCCATCGGTCGCTGGCAGCGATATGCGGATTATCTTGAGCCGTTGCGTCGCGTTTTAGCGATGTAAGGCCGTTTTTCCCGAAAATCCCTTGCACATTTTGTTTCGCCCTATATAATGCCCGGTTTTGTTAGGAGCGCTTCGCTTTCGGGCTGCGGCTACGGGCGCAAGGTGCGGAGCGTAGGCGTTTTTCGCCCCCCATCTCCGGGAGAGCGCCGGGAAGGGAGCCCGGCGGGAGGTGTTTTGCGAGGGGTGACAATCAAGACAAGAGGAGAGGAGCAGCACAATGACCGACAACAGGCAAGACGATACGTCGAAAAGGGACTACCGCGGGCCCTGGGGCCACCTGATCCGTGGTATGTGGCGGTCGCCGCTCGCCGTGATGGGCATGGCGATGGCGGTGATCAGCGCCACCCTCATGGTGATCGGGCTCGTCATGGACATATTGGGCCTGATCGAGAACCCGTACGCCGCCGTAGCGACCTACATGGTGCTGCCAGGGGTGATGGTGACCGGCCTGATCATCATCCCGGTGGCCGCCTATCTCCGCCGCCGGCAGTACCACAAGTACGGCATCGCCAAGGACCATCTGGCGATCAACCTGAGTGACCACAAGCACCGCAAATGGCTCATCGGCTTCATTGTGGTGACGGTGATCAACGTTACGATCCTCGGCGTGATCGGTTACGAGGGCTATCATTTCACCGAGTCGCCCTACTTCTGCGGTGTGGTCTGCCACCAGGTGATGGCCCCTGAGTACACCGCCTACCAGCGGTCACCGCACGCCAAGGTCAAGTGCGTCGAGTGTCATATTGGTTCGGGCGCTTCCTGGTTCGTCAAGTCCAAGATTTCTGGCCTGCGCCAGGTGGTGGCCGTGCTCACCGATTCCTACTCCCGGCCGATTCCCTCCCCGGTCGAACATCTCCGGCCGGCGCGGGACACCTGTGAGGAGTGCCACTGGCCGTCCAAGTTCCACGGTAAGAAGGTCAGGATCTTCAAGCATTTCACCAACGAGGACCAAAAGAATCCCACTGTCAACGAGATGGCCATGCACATCGGTGGACGCAACCCGCAGACCGGCGAGTTCGAGGGCATCCACTGGCACGTGTCCGACAACAACCGGGTGACCTACTTGGCCAACAAGAAGCGCACCAAGATTATCAAGGTGCGGGTGGAGCGCAGCGACGGCACCTCCACCGAGTACGTGAGCCAGAGCAACGTGCAAGAGCCGGACGAGGAGTACTCCTGGCGGGTGATGGACTGTATCGACTGCCACAACCGGCCGACCCATATCTATCAGATGCCCGACGAGGTGGTGGACTTTGGTCTGCTGAGCAAGCGGATCAATCCGGACATCGAGGGTATCCGGGAAGACGCTCTCATCGCCCTCAAGTATCCCTACGCCAGCCGCGAGGAGGCGAAAGCGGGCATCCCCGACCACCTGATGAAGCTGCAGAAGCTGCGCAGCGAGGAGCAGGCGGCCAAGTATGCCGACGATATCCGCAAGGCGGGCGAATACCTGGTCGAGGGATACTTGGGCAACGTCTGGCCGGAGATGAACGTCACCTGGGGCACCTATCGTTCGCACCTGGGACACCCCAATCCCGATACCTTTGAGGGCGACGTGGCCGAGTTCGGCTGCTGGCGCTGCCATAATTCCGACCACGTGGACGCTGAAGGCAACAACATCCCGCAGGACTGCGATCTCTGCCACGACTACGAGTAGAGTTGGCGCTAACTCGCCACCCTTTGTGTGACACCGACGCCCCGCAACCTCAACTTGCGGGGCATTTTTTTGACGTGCGCCCATGCTGGGCGCAAGCTTGCGGGCGCAGCCGCCCTCGCCAACCGGCCGCGGTCCGGGTGGCGCAGCGCTTCTTTTGCGGGTTGGGCTTTTCCTCTGTCCGTGTGGCGGCTAGAATGGGATCATGCGCGTTCACGAGTACCAGGCCAAGGAACTTCTGCGCCAGGCCGGCATCGCCACGCCCGCTAGCCGGCTGGCGCGCAGCGTGGAAGAAGCGGCGCGGGCCGCGCAAGGGCTCACCCCGCCGCTGGTGGTCAAGGCCCAGATCCTTGCCGGCGGCCGTGGCAAGGCCGGCGGTGTGCTGCGGGCCGCGGATCCTGATGAGGCCGCGGCGGCTGCTGGCCAACTCCTCGGCCGCACGCTGGTGACAGCCCAGACCGGGCCGCAGGGGAGCCGGGTGCGGGCGGTGCTGCTTGAAGAGGCCGTGGCGGCTGGACAGGAGTTCTACTGCGGCCTGGCCATCGAGCGGCGCAGCGCCTCGATCCTTCTCCTTTGCGGTCCTGGCGGAATGGAGGTGGAGGCGGGCGCCGACGCCCTGGCTCGGATTGGGATCGATCCTCTTGTCGGCCTGCGGCCTTACCATCTGCAAAGGCTGCCCTTTGGGGCCCTGGACGACTCCCGGCTGCGGACAGGTTTGGCCGCAGTGGCGCGCGCCTGCTATCAGCTTTTCGTTGATCTCGATTGCCGCCTGATCGAGATCAACCCTTTAATGTGCACACCAGACAACCGCTGGCTGGCGGTGGACGCCAAGATCGAGTTTGACGATAACGCCCTGTTCCGGCACCCTGAGTTGGCGGCGCTGCGCGATCCGGCCGACTATCCAGCCGTAGAGAACGAAGCAGCGGCCCACGGCCTCAGCTATGTGGCCCTGGACGGCTCTGTTGGCACGATGGTCAACGGCGCAGGCCTGGCTATGGCCACCTTGGACCTCATTGTCCAGGCCGGTGGCCGGCCGGCCAACTTCCTCGACGTGGGCGGCGGCGCCAGCGCCGGCCGGATCGCCCAGGGATTCCGGCTGGTGACCAGCGCCGATCAGGTGGAGGCGGTGTTTGTCAACATCTTTGGCGGTATCTTGCGCTGCGACGAACTGGCCCGGGGACTGGTCGCGGGAATGGAAAACAGCGACCGGCACTTGCCGGTCATCGTCCGTCTGGCCGGCACCAACGCAGAGCTAGGGCGCCGGATTTTGGCCGAGGCCCGCCTGCCGGTAACGGTCTGTCAGGACCTCGACACAGCGGTGCGCGCCCTTGAACGCCTTCTCGCTAGCCGGAAGGAGAAGAGGCAGTGAGCATCTTTGTCGATCGTCAGACCCGTGTGCTGGTGCAGGGGATGACCGGCCGGGAGGGACGCTTCCACACCCGTCGTTGCCTGGAGTACGGCACCCGGATCGTGGCTGGCGTGACGCCGGGCAAGGGGGGGCAGGCGGTGGAGGGGGTGCCGGTGTTCGACACCGTGGCCGAGGCCAGAGAGGCCACCGAAGCGGACGCCAGCCTCATTTTCGTTCCTCCGGCCTTTGCCGCCGACGCCATCCTTGAGGCGGCCGAGGCCGGTATCGCCACTATCGTCTGCATCACCGAAGGCATTCCAGTGCACGACATGCTGCGGGTGCGCCGCCTGCTCGCCGGCCGGCCGGTACGCCTCATAGGACCCAACTGCCCGGGGGTGATCACGCCAGGCCAATGCAAGGTTGGCATCATGCCGGCCGACATCCATCTTCCCGGCGGGCCGGTTGGGGTGGTCTCCCGCTCCGGCACCCTGACCTATGAAGTGGTGGCCCAACTCTCCGCCGCTGGCCTGGGCCAGACGACGT
>WFOD01000100.1 GCA_015488275.1 Deltaproteobacteria bacterium | reverse complement strand
GGATCACCTGGCTCATCTGGCCGGTGTCCACCTCGGCTGGCCAGAGGTCTGGGGCGAAGGTGTAGCGGCAGGCGATGTTGCTGCCCCGGAGGATGAAGTCGGCCGAATCGCGGATCAGGCGCTCCAGGGAGGCGTTTTCCTTGACCGGCTCTCCTCCCTTGGCAAAGGTGAGGAGCTGTTGCGTTAGGCCAGTGGCGCGCATGATCGCCTTTTCCGCATCCTTGAGCAGGCGATGCGCCTTGGCGTCCGGCGGGGTGTGGAGGGCCGCCAGGCTGACGTTGCCGAGAACAGCGGCCAGGATGTTGTTGAAGTCGTGGGCGATGCCGCCGGCCAGCACGCCCACGGATTCGAGTTTCTTGGCCCGGAGCAGCTCTTCTTGCGCCCGTTCTTTTTCCTGTATCTGCCTTTCCAGTTCCTCATTTTTCCGGGCCAGATCAGTGGTGCGCTCTTGCACCAACCGCTCCAGGCGTTCGTTGAGGCGGTGGAGTTCGGCCTCTGCCCGCTGGCGCTGGAGGATTTCCCGCTCCAGGGGCCGGATGGCCAGGAACTCGAGAATCACCCAGATAATGATGGCGATGACAACGGTGACGCCGCCCGACTGGATGAGCAGCTGGCGGTTGAGGCTCTGGAGGAGTTGCTCCTCGTCGTCGGTGTCCACGGCCAGGCGCAGGTTGAGCAGCGGGCGGCCGTTGAAGGTCACTGGCGTCTCCACGGCGATGCTTTGTGCGCAGCCGTCCGGCCGCCGGTATTGGGCCACAAGCTGTCCCTCGGGTGAGCGGGCGGTGATGGCGCAGATGTCGTTGTCCTGCTGGCCGAGCAGGAGGATGAACTGTTCCACCTCGTCGAGACGGAAACGGAGCATGGAGTCGGTGACCACGGCGGCCGCCAGGCCGATGATTCCTTGGGCCCTGGTCTGTTCGGCCTGCATGACGCTTTGCCGCTGGCTGTTCATGATCACCAGGTCGATGCCGGCCAGGGCGGCGAAGAAGGCCAGGGCCAGCACCAAGATGACCCGCCAGGAGGGAGCGATGCGCTGTCGTGCGGTCATGGGGATGTGGTGTCCGGCACAGTGGAGAGGATCTGGCGCAGGATGTCGTAGTCCTGGTCGCGCACTGGCGCCAGGCCGGTGACCGTCTTTTTGATGGCCGTGAGCACGGCCTTGCCTTCGGGACGGTCTTTCAGGGTGAGGAGCAGGGCGCGGGTCTGGTTTACCAGCGGTGCGGACAGGGAGGAGCGCATGACAAAAAGGTGCTCTGGGATGGGCGGGCTTTTGGCGAGTAGGCGCAGCCCCCGTTCCTTGTACTGCTCGTAGACCTCTTCCTTGACCGCGCCTGCGTCGGCGTAGCCGGCCAGGACGGCCAGGGCCACGTTGTGATGGGTGCCGAGAAAGCGGTGGCTTTGCAGGTCGGCCAGCGAGACGCCAGCCTGGCGCAGAAGATAGCGGGGAACATAATGGCTCATGGTGGAAAGCTGGTCGCCAAAGGCGAAACGGCGCCCCTTGAGATCGGCAAGACGGGTGAAGGGCGCTGTTGCGCGGCAGATGATGACCCCGTGGAAAAACGGCCTGCCGTGCACCTCCAGCCTGGCGAGCAGGGCCCGTTCCTTGCCGAATGTGCGGGTGAGGGTCACATAGGAGGCGGGCCCCAGGTAGGCGATATCGAAGTCGTTCTCTCCTACCTTGGCGACGTGCTCCTGATAGCTTGGGGAGATGCGGATTTCGACCTTTCTGCCGAGTTGCGCCGAGAGATAGCTGGCCAGGGGGGCGAAGCGGGTGTGGATTTCGGTGGCGGTGAGATAGGGATGGATGCGGAGGATCAGGGGGCCGCTGGCCTGCGCCTTGCCCGGCCAGCCGAGGGCCACGCAGGCGACGGAGAAAAGGGAGAAGAGGAGGGCGGCCAGAGTCCTGCCGCGCAGATGCCCGGATGCCATCGTGCGCCTCGCGTTTTGGAGGAAAGGGCGGCGTCTGCGCCGGAGCGCCTTCAGGGCAGGGGCTTTTTGTTTTGTCCTGTTGGCGCAACCGGGACAGCCGGTTTGCTGCCTTCATGATAGACCAGCGACCAGGACTGTGTAAATGGAAAAGGTAGGGGAGAACGCGCCGTCATTGGCCCGGCCGGTCGCCATCACCGCCGCAACCCGGCTTCCGCCACTGGCACCAGAACGAGTGGCTTCTCCTCTGCGATAGCGTAGCCGAAAGCCAGGATTTCTTGCCCGGCTGCTTGCCGTCCAGGAGAAGGCAACTACCTGTTTTTTGTTGTCAAGTCCCGCAAATCGCAGCACTTTTTTCTTTTATATTGTGGTATCATAATCCAGTCCTCTCGGTTGAGCCTGGCGGCCTCCTTGCGTCTTTGGACAAGATTTAAGGATGGCCCAGCTTCTCCGTGGCATACAAAATCATACGGGACGCCGCGACACGCATCTATGTACAGAACGCTGATTCTCGCCCTTCAGTTTGTGTGCATCCTGCTTTTTGGCACCGTGGGGTACATGTTCCTCGGCGGGGGCTCTTTTCTCGATAGCCTCTATATGACGGTGATCACGGTCACCACGGTGGGTTTTGAAGAGGTCGTTCCTCTGGGGCCGGCCGGCCGGTTGTTCACGATCATTCTCATTTTGGTGGGTGTGGGGTTTGTTCTCTACGTTATCGGCATGATCACCGAGACCGTGGTTGAAGGAGGCATCCGCAAGATTTTTGGGAGGATCAATATGGAAAAACGCATCGCCGCCTTGCGCGATCACTACATCATTTGCGGCTATGGCCGGATCGGTAAGGTGATCTGTGATGATCTGGCGCACAGCAAGCGGGATTTCGTGGTCGTGGATCGGGAGCCGAGCGAATTGGCCAAGCTTCAAGAAGCCGGCTACCTGTACATCGACGGCGACGCCACCGATGACCGGGTATTGGAGAAGGCCGGCATCCGCAAGGCGCGTGGCCTGGTGGCCGTGGTCGATACCGATGCGGCCAATGTTTATATCATTCTTTCGGCCCGTGGCCTCAATCCTGATCTGTTCATCCTTGCGCGGGCCAGCTCCGAGGAACGGGCGGAGAGCAAGCTGCTGCGGGCCGGCGCCGATAAGGTGATTTCTCCCTACGTGATCGGGGCCTCGCGCATGGCGCAGTTGCTTGTCCGGCCAACGGTGTGTGACTTTATCGATTTGACCGTCCGGGGCGGTGGGAGCGGTCTTGGCTTGCGTCTTGAAGAAATGATCGTGGGCGACGAGTCGCCGCTTTGCAATGTCAACCTCATCGATTCCGGCATCCGCCGGGAATTCGATCTCATCGTGGTGGCCATAAAACGGCGCTCCGGCGAGATGACTTTCAACCCCGCGCCGCAAACAGTTATCCAGGGTGGCGATACCCTGATCGTCCTTGGGGAGCAGGAGCAGATCAAGAAGCTTGAGAAAAAGCTGTAACTAGGCGTAAAATTCTCTGTTTTTTTATCAATCATGGTATGATGGGATGAGTGGCGGTTTCTGTCGCGATCTCCGTTTGGCCGTGGAAGACCGGCGCGGAATTTTTGGCTTTCCCGCCTGGTTTTAGCTGTATTTCCCGGTTGGCGAGCCGAGGGGAAGAGGATCGCGACGCCTGGACGGAACGTTGTGCCATGACCGATGACCAAACGCGCTCTCGTAAAGGCCCGATGCCTGTGGGCGACGGCACGTTCGCTCTCAAGATTTCGCCGGATGGCCTGTCGGCGTTGCTTGTGGCTCAGGACAAGGGGCCGGCCGCCGTTCCGCCGGCTGGCGATGAACTGGCCGCGTTGTTGCGCGATGCCGGAGTGGTGCATGGCGTACTGACCTCTCCCAAGCGGCGCGGGGCCACCGAGTGGCTGGTGGCTCAGGGAACGCCGCCCCGCCACGGCGACAACGCCCGGATCCGTTTTTTTGTCAAGCCTTCTGTCGTCCGGGCGCCAAAACTCAAAGGGCCGTCCAAGAGCGGCCGGGTCGATTACCGGGATCTGGGCGGCGTTGTCAACGTCCGTGAAGGGCAACTCTTGTTCGAAAAGGTGCCGCCCACACCTGGCGAGCCGGGCACCACGGTACTGGGCAAGCCCATTGCCCCCAAACCAGGAAAAGACGCTAAAGTGAAGCTGGGCCCGGGCGTGCGCCAAGAGGAGGGCGGCAACCGGTATCATGCCACCTGCTATGGGCGGTTCGTCATGGCCGATGAAAAGGCGTCGGTCTTTGATGAATATGTGGTGAACGGCGATGTGGATCTCTCCACCGGCAATATCAGCTTTGCCGGAAAGTCGCTGGTTATCAACGGCGCGGTCCTGCCGGGGTTCAAGATCCGCTGCCGCGGCGACGTCTCGGTGGCCAAGGGGGTGAATGGTGCCGCCATCCTTGCCGGCGGCACGGTGACCGTGGTTGGCGGCGTGGTGGGCGAAGGGGCGAGGATCACTGCCATTGGCGATATTGTGGTCGATTTTTGCGAGAACGGGCCGCTGCTATCGACCAAAGGATCAGTGATCGTCAAGGATGCCCTGGTGCAGACAAAGGTGCAGGCAGGCGGCGATGTGCGGGTGTTGGACGGTAAGGGGTTGGTTGTTGGTGGCTCTTGTGTCCTTGGGGGATCGCTCTGGGCGCGGGAGCTGGGATCTGATGCCGGTGTGGCCACAGAGATCACCGTGGGGCTTGCGCCTTCCCTTGCCCGCCGCAAGCAGGAGTTGGCCCGGGCCCAGGAGATTTGGCCGGCGCGGATGAGCGAGGCCCTGAAAAATATCACCGGCCTTGAGAAGATGAAAAAGGACGCCGGTGGCACGTTGCCGCCAGACAAAGAACGGCTGTTGCAGAAGTACAAGGCGTTTTTGCCCAAGGTGAGCGACAAGGTCAACGAACTGACCCGGCTGGAGGAGGAAATTGCCGCGGAAATCGACCGGGCCGCCACCCAGGCGGTCTTTGTGGCCGGCACCCTGTATCACGGAGTGCGGATCACCATTGGCAAGGCGACCAGGGTGATCTCGGCTGAGGAAAAGGGGGTTGCGGTCCGGTTGCATCCCCGCAACCTGGAGATTGTCACGGTCAAGCTGACCCAGGAGGAGATGGCGGTCTTCAGCAAGCAGTGATGGCCGTCCCTGGCTTGTTGCTGGACCGAGGGGGAGGGGGAGACATTTTTCCATCTTGCGTTGGTGTAGGTGTTGCCAAAAAAAGTGGCATTGTCGGAGGGGCACGATCGGTCATGATTATCGTCGATATGGGCGAGATCGCGGTGAGCGATGAGCCGGGGGGCGTGATCGCCACCTACGGGCTTGGCTCCTGTGTCGCGGTCGTCATCCACCATCCGCCGAGCAAGAGCGGCGGCATGGTCCACTGCGTTTTATGGGACTCCCGGTGTAACCTGGACAAGGCAAAGCAGATGCCGGGCTTTTTTGCCGACACCGGGATTCCGGCGTTGTTGCGGCGCCTGGCCCCGTTGGCCGGTGAGCCGCCGGTGGAGGAGTATATGGTGGCAATGGTGGGAGGCGCCGACGTGCCCGATCCTGACGATACGTTCATGATCGGTTATCGTAATATCCTTGCCGTCCGGCAGACCTTGGAGCGCTGTGGTCTCGCCGTTGCCGCCAGCGATGTGGGCGGCGCCATCAGCCGGGCGGTCCGTCTTGCGG
>WFOD01000099.1 GCA_015488275.1 Deltaproteobacteria bacterium | reverse complement strand
CGTTGGACACTGCGGCGGCGGCCCCCACCCGTCCCCTGTACGGCCCGTACCGCCAGCCGGTGGCCGCCCCCATGCAGGGGGCGGTGGGCTTCACCCCCATCTACGGCCCGCAGACCAACGACTCCGCCCTCTGCGCCACCTGCCACACCCTCTTCACTCCCTTCCTCGACGAGGCCGGCGACATCGCTGGCACCTTCCCGGAACAGACCTCTTACCTGGAGTGGCGACACTCGAGTTACGCGCCTCCGGCGGGCCGACGGCACGACATCGACGAACCGGGCGAGCACGGCCCGGTGCGCCTCTGCCAGGAATGCCACATGCCCCATTCCGATGCCGGCGGCGTCACCATCGCCCGCTGGGCGCCACCAGAAACCCCGGAACGGGACCACTTCTCCCAACACCACTTCGTCGGTGGCAACGTCCACATGCTGGAGATCATGCGGGACAACCCGGCCCAGGTGGAGGCCACCGCCGGCGAGGAGCATTTCGACGCTGCCATCCAGCGGACCCTGGCGCAACTCAGCAGCAGGACCGCCGCAATCGCCATCACCAAGGTCGAGAAGCGGGGCGAGCGCATGGCGGTGGAGGTGCAGGTGACGAGCAAGGTGGGCCACAAGTTTCCCACCGGCTTCCCGTCCCGCCGCGCCTGGATCCACCTGACGGTCACCGACGCCGCCGGCACCGTGCTCTTTGAATCCGGCCGGCCGCAACCATCGGGCGCCATCGCCGGCAACGACAACGATCTCGACCCCAGCCGCTTCGAACCACATTACCAGACCATCGACGCCCCCGACCAGGTGCAGATCTACGAGGCGGTGATGGGAGACAGCGAGAACCGGCTGACCTACACCCTCCTGCGGGCGAGCCGCTACTTCAAGGACAACCGGTTGCTCCCCGCCGGCTTCGACAAGGAGAGCGCCGCCCCTGAGATCGGCGTCTACGGCGCGGCCCGGAACGATGGTGACTTCCAGGGCGGCTCCGACCGGCTCACCTATCTGGTGCCGGCCGGCGGCCCCGGCCTCTCGATCACCGCCGAATTGCTCTATACCCCGCTCTCCTATCCCTTCCTCCAGGATCTGGCGGTGGACGACCATCTGCCGCCGGTCCGCCGCTACCTGCGGATGCTCGACAAGGCCGATCTCCGCCCCGTCCGGGTGGCCGGTGTCGCCGTGCGCCTCCCCTGAGTCCCGCTCATGGTGGCCGTCGGAATGACATGTCATGTCCCTGGGACAATGGCATGTTAACCTTGGGCTATGGTTTGACTTCGCGACCGCCGAGTCAAACCACATCATATTCAGCATCCGGCTCAATATATTTGCCTCGGCCAATCACTTCTATTTTGGCCTGGCACGCCTGGCAGAGGGGAATGTATTTGATCCCATCCTCCCGGGGATCGATCTCGGCCGCCAGACGGCGATACAGTTCACGCAACGCCGCCGGCCCCACCTCGATTTCAAACTTTGATTTCTGGACCCGCTGGCCGTAATCGGCCAAAATTCTCGCCACCCGCTGGAGCCGCCGTGGCTCCCGGATATCGTACACGACAAGATAGCGCGACCGCATGGACCCACCTCAGACCACCGCCCATTCGAGGTTGGGAAACGAGACGCCCTGCCCCTGGATCACCGCCTTGGCGTAGCACCGCTCGCAAACCCGGTAGATGCGCACCGCGTCCTCGGCGAGATCGAGGTTGTCGCGGCAATAACGGCGCAGGCGGGTCAGCTCCTCGCCGTCAAGCCGGCACTCGAAGACCGAGAGCTGGGCGTGGATCCCCAACTCCTTCAAGAAGTTGTGGAACCGCGTGCGGGTGCGGTTCTCCACGATGTCGTACACCACCACGCACAGCATGCTGTTGTCCCTCCGCGTTCACGCCGCCTGTCCAGCCGGTCGCCCCGCATTCCAGGCTGTCACATTATCGGCCGTATGTCTCACTTCAGGATCAACGGTTCGTAGACCGCCCGCTGCCCCTCGATCACCTGCCGGAAGAGCCGGGCCTGGGCAAGCACGGCCTCGCCGTAGGTCATGGACCGGTCCTCGACCGGGTGATGAATCTCGGTGGTCATCTTGCGTTCGAAGTTGTCGATCACCCGCTTCATGGCCTCGGAGGTGAGCTTGACCGGCAGCCGGCCGCGGTTATCCTCTTCGTCCTCGTCGAGGATCGCGTCCTCCATGCGCTGCGGCGGCAGGTCGAAGGCCCGTCCGTCCCCGCTCTCGCTCATCACGCCGTAACGGTCACGCACCACGTCCGGCCCCTCGGCGGGCGGCGGCTCGGGCAGGCAGCTCGCCGGTTCCGGCCGTTCGGTGACGAAGTCGTCCTGCCGGAGGATCTTGAGGTTGAAGAGAGAGAGGGTGAGCGTATCCACCACGATGGTGCGGAACTCCTCCATGAGGTCCATGACCAGGGCGAAGCGGCCGTAGTCCGGCGCGTGTAAGAAGCCGGGATAAGGATCCAAGTTCGCCTGCCGGATGGCGCTGTACACTCGGTTGAAGAGAAAGGTGTAGAGCAGGGAGAGCACCGCGTTCACCGGATCGGTGGGCGGTCGCCGCACTCGGCGGTGGAAACCGAAGTCGCGCAACAACCCGCGCCGCAACCCCTGAAAATAGATCGCCGAGGCCCGGCCCTCCAGGCCCCGCAGACCGTCCACCTCGTCGGTCTCGGGCAACCGCTTGATCAGGCTGCGAATCTCGCGGGCCTTGATCTTGGCCTCCTTGACCTGCCGGGTGCGGTGGATGCGCATGAGCAGCATGGCCTGGCTGGTCATCTTGCCGTAGAGAATGCGGCGGACGACATCCAGGGTGAACTTTTCGTCGTCGAGACGGTCGAACTGCTGCTTGCGCAGGAAGACGTTCTTGGGCTCCGGCGAGGCGAGGCGGCCGAGGTAGCGGCCGTCCTTGCGGAGAAAGACCGTATCCACCCCTTCTCTGAGCAGGAGCTGCAAAGCCGGGGCGGTCAATTCCACCCGGCCGAAGATACACACCTGGCTGAGCTTGGACACGAAGAGCGTGTGGTAGATGTCATCGCCTTTTTTGACGAGCAGGTGCGCGCCTTCGCGCACGATGCGCGCCCCCTGGGTGGTCACGTAGATACGCATGACTCCTCCTACGCCTCAACATACCTGACAACAACCTGGAGCACGAGGACCGCCTCGGCCACCCCGATCTCCACCTCCGGCGACAATGCGGTCGCAACCCTATTCTTATGGTTAGCCCAAGTTAGCCCTGGTTGGATATCCAACTACATGGCCAACGCCACGATCGCCCTACAGGCGTCGTAATCCCTTCTGCAATCAGGTCGGGTCGGACATCATTAAGAAATCGCTGAATAAATAACCAAACCAAACCGTCGTAATCCCTTCTGCAATCAGGTCGGGTCGGACAGCGCCGGGCCGTCTGCGCGGAGAAGGTCCGTGGTGGCGTCGTAATCCCTTCTGCAATCAGGTCGGGTCGGACCGCGTGAGGTGGACTACCTTAACGTCACCCCGCAACTACGAGTCGTAATCCCTTCTGCAATCAGGTCGGGTCGGACACAACGTTGGCAAGCGCGAAAGCCTCGCGCTTGCGATCTTGTCGTAATCCCTTCTGCAATCAGGTCGGGTCGGACCCCAAACTGACTAAAAAAGTGGTCGAAGAATTCTTGGAGTCGTAATCCCTTCTGCAATCAGGTCGGGTCGGACGGGCGGAGGAGATCGCGGAGGCGATCTCCCCGGCATACAGTCGTAATCCCTTCTGCAATCAGGTCGGGTCGGACCTACCATCCAGGTAGCACCATCCCCGCTGACCATCACCGCCGTCGTAATCCCTTCTGCAATCAGGTCGGGTCGGACCGGTACGGGGAGTTCCGCCGGTCGCAGGGCGGCCGGCTCCGTCGTAATCCCTTCTGCAATCAGGTCGG